>JAFZTG010000246.1 GCA_017618935.1 Bacteroidales bacterium
TCCCCTTTTTGTTATTTTTGCAAAAAACGAATTGCGATATGAACTCACTTAAAGGGAAAAATTTCCTCAAATTATTGGATTTCACTCCTGAAGAAATCCGCTATTTTCTTGACTTGGCAAAGAAATTGAAAGCCGATAAAAAGAATGGTTGCGAAAAACAGACAATGAAAGGTAAAAATATTGCCTTGATTTTTGAAAAAACTTCGACTCGTACTCGTTGCTCGTTTGAAGTTGCCGCAGCTGACCAAGGTGCACACACAACGTATCTTGGCCCAACTGGCTCACAAATTGGCGTGAAAGAATCTATGAAAGATACGGCGCGTGTTCTTGGTCAAATATACGATGCCATTGAATATCGTGGTTATGGTCAATCTATCGTGGAAGATTTGGCAAAATATTCAGGCGTGCCTGTTTGGAACGGTTTGACCAACGAATTTCACCCGACGCAGATTCTTGCCGATTTTATGACTATGGAAGAACACAGCACAAAACCGTTGAACAAAATCAGTTACGCATATCTTGGCGATGCTCGTTTCAATATGGGCAACTCACTGATGGTTGGTGGCGCCAAAATGGGAATGGACGTTCGCATTGTTGCGCCCAAGGCATTGCAACCAAGTGCAGAACTGATACAAACGTGCCAAGAGATAGCAAAACAAACTGGTGCCACGGTTACCGTAACCGACAATGTAATGGAAGGCGTGAAAGGATGTGATTTCCTTTACACCGACGTATGGGTTTCTATGGGTGAGCCTAAAGAAGTATGGGCCGAACGAATCGCATTGCTGAAACCATACCAAGTCAATGCAGAGGTAATGATGTTGACGGGTAACCCGAACTGCAAATTCATGCACTGTCTACCAGCATATCACAATCTTGAGACACAAGTTGGTCGCGAAGTTTTTGAAGAATTTGGCCTTGACGGTGTTGAAGTCACCGAAGAAGTGTTCGAATCGCCCGCTTCCATCGTTTTTGACGAGGCAGGAAACCGTATGCACACAATCAAAGCCGTTATGGTTGCAACATTAGGCGAAGAGTGTTAGAACGTTTTTTTGAAAAAAGTCTTACGTATAGGATAGTAATCGGTTCTTTTGTAACCGTGTTGCTATCCTTATTTGTTTTCCTTATTGGCTACATATTCGCACCGAAATGCGATGGGCTGAACGGATTACAACTTTTGGCAAAATCAAATCTCGGCACAACTGAAATATGGTGTGTATTGTATATGCTCACCATTGAAACAATCTGCATTTTTCTAATACCCGCATATTGTTTTTTTGTCTCGCTGTACAAAAATCCTCGTTTGGTATTAAGGCAACGACGTTACACATGGAGGGAAATACTTCGTTCACCGCTCATTTTGACCTTGGTTTTCATTACCCTGGCTAACATTCCAGGCATAAACCTTCTTTCACAACTCAACACCGACGGCATTTTATGCATTGTTGGCGAAGATTCAGACCTTTGGACTAATTACCAACGAATGAATGACTTTACGGAAATGCTTCTTGCAAACAGCAATTCTATAATTCTCAATATTGTATGTATGGCATTCGTGCCAGCAATCTGTGAAGAGATATTCTTTCGTGGTTTGTTACAAACAATAGCGACAAACATCGTAAAAAACGTACACGTCGCCGTACTACTCGTTGCCGCCATTTTCAGTATTTTGCACGGTGACATATTCAATTTTATTCCACGATTTGTTCTGGGAATTTTTCTGGGTTACTTATTTATTTTCACACAAAACATTTGTTACCCCATTCTTGCCCATTGCTTACACAATGCGAGCGTCATTTTACTGAGTTCCGTCACGACGTACAGCGAAGAATTGGAAACAATTGGCACAACTGGCAACAAAGTGCTGCTCGGTGTAGCAAGTTTGCTCATTTTGGCAGGATTCACGACAAGTCTTATCACTTCTCTATCACAAAATACTCAAAAGTAATTTTTTCGTCAGCGGCGGAAGTAAAAAATCCAACCACTGCCCTGATTTGGCATACCTCCATTGTTTATTTGTCGAAAAAATAAAACAATGGAAATAGAATTTTACGAAGAAAAAGACTTGACGGAAACGGGCAAGCAGTTGAAAAAAATGATTGCCACAGTTTTGGGCGAAAACGAGTTTGAAACCATCACAAACGACGAAGCGAAAGTTGTGGCGAATGGTATTTGGGAAAGTTGCTACAAAGTATCTTGGGTATCTATTGATTACCTTGATGTAAAGCATTTTCTTGTCGGCGAAAATGGAGATGAAACCATGTGCGAGAAGGCAATTTTTGCCTCGATTGGTTATGGGAAAACGCTCAAAGAAGCGTACAAAAATGCGTTGAAACGCCCTTTTATCAACGATTTTCAACCGCAGTGTAAAGAAGATTTCAGCACATTGCAGTTTCCACATCGAATTATGATGCTTATTGCCGTAAATAATACGGAAAACGAACCTACCTCAGGGGAACTTGAGGAAGTATTTTCGTATCTTCATAAGTCTCAAGACGATACCTATATTTTATGGAATTATTTATTAGACGAATCAATGACGGAACCAATACGGGTATGTTTGGTGGTAGTGAATGATTGATTTCAAATTCCACACATGAAAAAAATTTTTTCAAACCTCTGCCTTGATTTGGCATAGGTTGAGAATATGTTTGCGAAGTAATCATTAATTAAAAGTTGTGCCCGACACATATTAGGGATTATGGATATGAACGATTATTATTTTTACGTTGCCCCGGACGAAGATGGTATGGGATGGGAATTTACGATTAGAGAGTTAATTGATATGGAATTCAAATCCAATCCTGATAATTTTCCCGACAAAATCGCAAAAACAGAATTCTTAAAAAAGTTGATTGCCGATGTTGAGGAGTGTATCAAAAAAGTGGAAAACGATAGTGAAATCAATAGCTAAACGGAGATGCCGATAGCCGTAAGTGGAGGCAAAATTTAAATATAAAACATTATGTATCAGTTAAATTTCCCGAACGGGAACGTTCAAACGTACAGTTCACAAGGTGAATTGTTGAATGCGGCACGACTTTTAGGTGGCGAAGCAAAATTTATTAATGGTAAAATCTATGCTTTCGTGCCGAAAAAGTAGGATTGTAACGGCAAGGCGATTTTTCGTCTTGCCTTTTTACTTATATTTGTCAAAATAACAAATATAAATATGGCTAACGAAAATTCTATAAGAGATGCTCTTGCGTTTTACGAGGAGATTAGTAACGAAATTCGTAGAGCTTACAAAGAATTGTTTCTTTTTATAGACACGTTTAGTAGGGTTTATAAAAGAGAAAAATTAAAACTTCCGTATCATGTAAACATTATAGAGGAATTGCATATAAACGAAAACGCACATAGTCGTATTTTGCTAAAATTCTTGTTGTATCAAAACGACAATGGTAAATACGAAATTTTTCAATCGCTATTAGAGTATATTCGAAGAAACAACGATAGAAGCAATATGTTCGGCGATATAAAAATCACAAAACCTATTCTAACTCAGGAAATAGCAAGAATAGATATGTGGATTAGGGACAAAAATTATGCTATAATCTTTGAAAATAAGGCACGAAACGCTGTTGACCAAGACTCACAATTATCTCGCTATATAGAACGAACCATAAATCGAGGATACAAAAAAGAACAAATCTTCGTGATTTATATGCCACCGACGCTCAAAGAGCCAGCAGAACAATCGTGGGGGACATATGAGGAGGAATTTAAAAAAAGATACTTCTGTTTGTCCTTTCGTGAGCATGTATTGCCCTGGCTGAAAAACGATGTTATTCCCAATGTTCGGCAAAAAGACTTGTACTTATCGTCGGCATTGGTACAATATGTTGATTATTTGGAATATACAATATTTAAAATGAGTGAAATATATAAGAACATGAATATGGAATTAAAAAAAATCATTACTAGTCATCTTGAATTAGAAAAAAAGACACCTGTTGAACAAGTTCATCTATTAGACGAAAAAATAACATCTATAGTGGAATTGAAATCGCAAATGGAAGAATTAAAAGAACAAATACAAATAAAATACATTGCAAACATTGTGGATTCTAACAAAGGTGATTTAGACATCCACGTTGAAAAATACAAGGTAACGACTGTAGTAGAAGATGCAATAGTTGAATTAAATGCGAATAATAAAGGATTCTATTGTACAATATATTACAAGGACTTCAAAAACATAGAAGAGGATTCGATTTTACTTAAATTCATCGATGATAATATACTGGACACATCAGATGATAAATATGTGTGGAAGTATCTTACGACAGACATTGAATGTTTTGAGGATTTGTTCAAATTATTCTTGAAAGTGATTAAAAAGTATAGAGATGAATATTTTAAACAACAAAGCGCAATTAAAAAATTAAAAGGGAAATTACAGGAATTACAGGAATTACCTGAAAAAAAAGATGAATGGCACATTTGGCATGGTTGGATTTTAGCCGTTTCTTTCAATGACAATACTGAGAAAAAAATTGGCATAGAATCTAACTTTGAAGAAGAAAATGGAAATGCATGTGCGAAGTTTAAAATATTTATCACTACATGGGGAAATCATGATGAATCTTTAAACAGTTGGAACCTATACGAAACAGCAATTATGAAAGAATCTAAATACGGTGATTTCGATTTGGATAAAGGAGAAACAGCGGGAGGAAACGGAAGAGTGTATTTGCACGTAACAAAGAGAAAAGGATCCGACACAGATGGAATTGATGGTTCCAATACAGATGGAATAATTGAGAAATTGTCTGAATGTTATTCCTTCTTGGAAAAATTGGAAAAAGATGTAGCGAAAGAGTAATTCACCTATCAATATAAATTTCATAATTCTGTTCCGTAGGAACATTCGGTTGGTAGAATAATCTTTGACGCTAAAACAAAGCGTGCCTTTAGGTACGCAACAAAAATATGTGGCGAACCTACGGCTCGCATACATATCTATAACATTTTTCCTACCAACCTTTTGCCCCTAACGGGGCAATCATTTTTTCAACCTCTGCCTCAATATGGCACACCTCGCTTTTATGTTTGCGACAGAAAACATAAATAATAAACAAAATGGAAAATGAAACTAGACAAAATCCTGTTTCCGAAATCGCATTCGATTTGGGAACGGTCAATTCAGTTGTTGTAGCTGGTGGAAACGTACTTGTTGATGTGCCATCGTGGTTAGGTATTGAAATGGAAAGCAAAGGTCCCAAAGTTTGCTGCAAGTGGGACGAGGCAAGGAATATGAAAGGGCGGAACATTTCAACGGTTAAAATCATTCAACCAATGAAAAATGACAATATATTTTACAACAGCGTTGAACTTTTGGTTTCGGAATTGCTGCTGGAAGCAAAGAAAAAATGTTCCATATCGGCAGAAACGAAAATCGGAATAGGAATCCCTCTGGATTTCACGTATGGCGACCGCCTTGTTTTTCGCGAAGCGTTCAAAAACCTTGGATGTAACAATGTGTATCTGATTCCTTCGATTTTTGCCGTTGCAATTGCCCAAGGATTGAATGTGAATAATGTCTTGGGCAAAATGATAATTGAAATTGGTGGCGGAAAAACACAGATTGCGGTGATTTGTATGGGCGGAATTGTTGTGTGCGAAAGTATTCCTATTGGTGGCGAAGCCTTTACAGCGGCGATTCAGGAAGGATTGCGAATCAATCATAATATAAAAGTTAGTGAATGTACGGCGGAAGGAATAAAGAGAACGTCGGGAACGGCGCTTGTAGATATGGAAAATCCGCAAGCGTACTATGCTGTTTCTGGAGCGCACATAGTCACGGCTGAGCAAATCGAAGTAAAACTTTCTCCGAACGAAATAGCCGAATGGTTAAACGAACCACTGACGAAGATAGA
>JAFZTG010000247.1 GCA_017618935.1 Bacteroidales bacterium
CTGATATGTAATTTTGAAGTTCTTTATATACACCTTCGTCAGCCAATGCTGTCAAAGTGTTATACTCTTTTTTAGAAAGCCCCATAATGATGTCTTTCACCTCTTTTTTTATCAAACCTATTGCAGTAGAAACCTTGCCGTTGTCATACGTTTTTACGGCACATTTAAGGTGTTTTAATGCGATAATGGATTTTTCGCAAAAAATGAATTTATCTAATTCGTTATGTTCCTGTTTCATAAGATTCTATAAATGACGAAAAAAGGGAACAACTTTCGTCATTCCCTTGAAAATAGATATTAAGCAAAACTATTTCTTTTTGTTTACTTTTTCGCTCAATGCTTTACCTGCCTTGAATTGAGCAACGGTTTTAGCAGGGATTTTGATTGCTTTTCCTAAATTGGGAAAATAAAAAAGCAACAACAAATATGCCGTTGCTTTCAATAATTCTTTGTTAAATGTACTAATAATCGAAAACCGTGATTTTACTTCCTGAAACAACAATCTCGTATGCAACACATCCATCAATCACATTCTGATTATCAACCACGGAAGAAGATTTTCTAATGTATGTTTTTCCACTTGTTCCAAGTATATATGTGCTACCATCTTTTGTGTAAGTCGTAGAATAGTAACCAGCTGCTTGTAAAGCTGTGCCATTGTAACTTCTTTCGTATGCAAATACGGCTGTTCCATCGGAATAAAGCGCAAGTGTGCAATCGTCAGAATAGCCATAATCTGCGTCAATGACAGTTCCTTTGAATGTTTCTGTCGGAGTTGCATTAATAGAAAATGCAGCTACCGCTTCTTCAAAATACTTTGAAGATGAATTACTTGGACCATTTTTTTCTTTGTCATCGTCGCCACATGCAGTAAACATGGTTAAGGTTGTAATCAGCGCAACCATAAGTGATAAGATTTTTTTCATAGAAAATAAATTTTAAGGTTTAATAATTTTTATTTACAGCAAATGTACTCTATTTTTCGAATAGCCAATATTTTATTGCAGAAAAACCTAAATATTTTTAAAATCATATAATTCTCTATCTGTAAAAAAACGTATAAAAAAACTATTTCCTTATTCCTTTGAAGAAAATTTTGTGATCACAGCAATAGCACATGGCATTTTGCCCTCAACCACGTGATATTCTACATGCTCGTATCCTGCATTTTTAAAGAAAGCTTTGTACGAGTCCAAATTGAATTGTTTTTTGAAATTTGCCCCTGCTTTTTCAAAAATCTTGACCAAAAAACTTTCCTTGCCGTTGTCGTAAATGTTTATGTATGTAGGAATCACAACTTTTCCGTTCGGCTTGCAAACACGAACAAGTTCCGAAATAACCGCAATAGGATTGTCCAACAAATGAATCACGTTTCCTGCCACTACCTTGTCGAAACTATTGTCGGGATAATCAATTTGTGTCATATCCAAAGATTTGATTTCTACATTATTGAATTGCTGCAACTTTGTAACCGTCTTCTTTAGCATTTTTTGGGAAAAGTCTGTAGCCGTCAAATGTTTGCACTTTGGCGCTATAAAAATACTAATGGCACCCGTTCTGCATGCGCATTCCAATACTTCATCTTCGGATTCTATTTGCTCTGCCACCTTTTTCCCTGTATTGGCATAGACCTTTCCGTTGTACGTGTTTTCAAAAAAATCGTAAGCAAAAGCCACTTTGTCCCAAAACATAACTATACTCGCTTGACCGTTAAAACTTCATTCACACAAACATAAGAAACTTTTGCAAAGGATTCGTCTGAAACCAAACGTTTTTCTGCCGATTTTAATGTGAAAGTCTATTTCATCTATTTTATGTTTTGTCTTAATCAAAGATAAATTCAGTATCACTTGAGTAAACTTTTCAACTGAGCTAGATTGTTTTTCATTGATTTTACGTAAAATTGTAGGTGAATGTATCCGATGTTTAATTTAATTTTTACGAAAATGAAGAACGTATTTTTTATGACTTTGTTAGCCGTAACTTCGTGTTTTGCAATGATTAGTTGCGGTGACGACAAGAAAGATGATCCGAAACCAGAGAACAACACAGTGGTAACCGACGAAAAGAATCCTTTTGCGGGCAATACGTATAAAGTTGTTGGTGAAGGACGAGATGAGGATGATTATTTTGCATTTTCTGAATCAAAAGTATCGTGGGGAAAAGACAATGTGTTCAACTACACCTTTGATGAAACAACGTTCACTTTGTCAAGAGGTGGATATGAGTTTATCGTTTCCTACACGTTCTCAGAAGATAAAAATACATTGACGTTATCGTCTTCGGCAGGTATATCTGGAGAATACGTGAAACAATAAGCCTCACAACTTAGAACACAAAATTCAGCGCTGCGGCAAACTGCAATCCTCGTAGATTCAAATTTTCCGAGAATGGAAGTATATATGTCATCTTGGTGTCGAACAACATGAAATTGTTCTTGAACACCTCGATTCCAATAGCAGGACTGACATACGCGTTTTTTAGCGAACTCTTTTCGCCCGTATATGCCAGATAGCCAACGTTGTAACCAGAATACAAATTGAGGAATTTCCGTCCGCCACGGCCTAAATGACGGGAATAGAAATCTTGTCCGAAACTGAAGTTGAAAATGTCGGAGTACATAAGTGAATCGTTTTGAGGAACGTCAACAGCCTTGAACGCCCCCACGGTCACGTATGATTTGCCTTTGGTGAACAAGTATTTCAACATATATCCGTTATAATACTCCGCAGAAATGCCAGCCTTTGGATTTTCGGGCATAAAAATGCTATATTCAAATCCAGGCATATTTACAAACTTGATTTTCTGAGTCTCGTTCGGAGTAGTCGGTTCACGCATCAAAGTAATGCTCAGCACAACGGTTCCGTTTTTAGAATCCAATGCTCGCATTTCGTTTTCGTATTCACGTATTTTACCTTTATCTTCGGCATTGCGGTCCTGCAAAAGTTCGCGACGTGATTCTGATTCAGCAGTAAGCAGAGACTCGTTACGCTCGCTTATTTTTGTTTGCAGTTCGTTGATTCTACTTGTTTTAGTGCTCTTTTCCTGCGATATATATCTCGTGGTTTCGCTCAACGTAATTGTTTGGCAGTTCCATTCGTTCAACTTGTTTTTAAACTCTGCAAATTGCGCTTTCGACATAACCAACGTATATCTTATTTCATAGTAATTCTTGGTTTTTCGTTCAATTTTTACGGTATTCTGTTCCAAGAATTGTTCGAATTTCGGCGACACTTTTTCAAAATTCGGCGTATAGGTCTCAACCGAAGCGTCAATATACGTGCTGTCGGCACTGTAGTGTACAGCTACACCACTTGAGGACATTGGATCTACATAAGTGGGAGATACAGGATAGGCGTCGGCATATTTTTGTGCAAATGCACCACTTGATAACATTACCAAAGCAACAAGGCTAGTAAACAAGGTTTTTGTTTTCATCTTGATAGTTTTTTATATGTATTTTTCCCCTTTTTAAAGGTGGTGTAAAAATAGAGATTTTTTTCAATATTCAGTAATAATAGGGCATATTTTATATGAAATCATTGATTTGAAAAGATTTTTGAAAATTAGGCAATACAAAATCGGCCGTTTTCAAAAACAATCATTTTGTCTTTTTGCAAAACAGCCACGAGTTCTTCCGTCAACAATGTTTCGTAGCTCATGTTTTCTGCAATTTCAGACAGTGTCAATGGACCGTTTTGAAGCAGACAGCGAAGCACTGCCGCACGTTTCTGTCGGAAAGAGCCTTCAAATTTGGATTGAACGGTATGCATCTTTGAGTATTTATTGAAGTTTCCCTGGGTTTTCTTCAAATAGGTACCATAATCCATCAATGCCCAATACCATTTGCGAGGATTTTCCTTGTACAACGTTTGTTCTGCAACATTTCGCAAAACGGATTCATCAATTTTCTCGGTTACACCCTGAAAAAACGTATAAATCAGCACTGTACGGATATTTGTTTCAAGAAAGACTAACGGTTTGTCGAATGCATATACAATAATAGAGGCTGCTGTGTTTTCACCTATGCCGGGACATTGCTGCAACACCTCTGGCGAATCGGGAAACGACGGATATTCCACCAGCTTTTTCACCGTTTCGTGCAAGAACCTTGCTCGCCTATTGTATCCCAATCCCGACCAATGTGCCAGAACCTCCTGAAAGTCGGCATGAGCCAAATCTGCTAACGTAGGGAAAGCTGTTTTGAATTCCTCATATTTCTGCATCACACGAGCCACTTGCGTCTGCTGCAACATGATTTCCGACAAAAGAATATTATATGGATGCGTATCGGAACGCCATGGCATTTCACGATACAACTCCTCCCCTTTCGCTAAGACAAGATTTTGAAAATCAGTAATTTGAGACTTATTCAAACGAAGATTATTCATTGTTGTCCTTTGCAATTCTCCGTGAATGAATATACGATGCAAGAATTCCCACGCCCAATATCAATGCTATGATAGACAATGACATACCAATAGATATATGTACAATATCCATAAGCAACATTTTCACTCCGATAAACAAAAGCAAGATGAACAGACTCACTTTCAAGTACTCAAATTTATTCATCACCGATGCCAACACGAAATAGAGTGAACGAAGGCCGAGAATGGCAAAAATGTTTGAGGTGAAGACAATGAATGAATCCGTCGTGATTGAGAATACGGCAGGAATGGAATCAACGGCAAACATCACGTCGGTGGTTTCTATCACCATTAAAACGACAAACAACGGCGTAACTGCCCGTATGCCATCAATGCGAGTAAAGAACTTATCACCTTCGAGTGTCGAGCTCACTGGATATATCTTTCTGATTATCTTAATGATAGTGCTTTTATCTGCATCGAATTCGTCATCCTTGCCAAACATCATTTTGAGAGCCGAAATAATCAACAGCACGCCGAACACGTACATTATCCACGAAAACTTGTTGACCAAAGCGGCACCAAGAACAATCATCACGCCACGAAAGACCAAAGCCCCGAGAATACCCCAGAAGAGCACCTCATGCTGATATTTGTTTGGCACCTTGAAATACGTGAACAACATTACCATAACGAAAATGTTATCCAAACTCAACGATTTTTCAATCAGCCAACCCGTAAGATATTGCAGTCCGGCATCGAAACCATCGCCGTTGTGTATTGTTGCATCAGGCGAAGAGGAACGAAGCGAGAACCAGTCAAATTGATACGTAAAAAAAATTGCGACAGAAAACAATAATGCACAACCAATCCACAAAGCCGTCATTTTCAACGCTTCGGAAGTCGATATTTCATGCGGATTCTTGTTAAATACCCCTAAATCAAGAGCTAGTAAGGCAACTACAATCAGCAGAAATATAATCCATGCAAGAATCGTCATTCTACTGCAATAAATTAGAATCTATAACGAGCAGAGATTGTTGGCCAGAATGCGTCGAAAATGATTCTATCGTAGAAATAAACACCATCGCCGAAATATGGTCCTACAACAGGACGAAAATCAGCAGACAACGTGAGTGGGAACCAGAAATTATATTCCAAGCCCACAAGTCCTGCTACGCCCAAGAAGCAGCCCAATTCTTCGTTTCCGTAGTGATATTTGTTACCCCACACAAGACCCATGCTACCACCAACACCCAAATACCAATTCCATTCGCCTTCAGGAGACCATTCCGGAGAAGCAATTATCCAGTTATAAATTGCCGATGCCTGAGCACCATTGCCAAAATTCCAAAAACCACCGTCAAACTCCCAGAAATTCACATCGCTCACATTTCGTTGATACGAAACTTCCAACACGTTCGACATTCTTAGACCGATTGTTCTATGTTGCGCCATTGCACCCAAAGAACATACACTAATCAATAAACTTGCAATAATTAATTTTTTCATTTTACGTATTTTTATTTTTTATGATTATCATTACTATAAGGGATAACACTTGAATTTCTTGGTTTTCCTTTCTTTGTCAAGCTATTCTTGCTCTGACCACGAGAATGTTTATTATCCTTCTTAACACATCCGAAGACTAAATTGCAGCCCATTCTCACACCAACGGAACGAGTATTTGCAGGAAACAAAGCCGCACCCAAAAGGTTATCAGAAACAAGATACCATTGGAAACAACCCGGATGTACTGTAAACCCTAAGCCCAAGTTGTTGAAGTTGCCATCCAAGTAAGAATAACTGATGGTAGCAGCCGTGAATTTGAAGGGCTTGAAATTTGCCGACAATGTTATCGACGGACGAACTGAATGTGGCAGGAGTTCAAATTTTGCCAGCGCTCCCAATGAAGCCCGTTTTGCGAACTTATATTTTGCACCCAAATAGAACTTCGTAGGCAACCACGTTCTATAATCGCCTTCGGTATAGGTTATCTCATTAAAATTGCCGACAATGGAATCCAGATTTACAACATTCTCAAAGTTTCCTGCATCCAAATCATTCACTTTCACACCCTCGAAACGCATAGAATCTTCATCATATAAAGAAAAACTCGCTGCATTACGTTTCCAGTCAATAAAGCCTAAATCTTCAATGCTGAAATAGCATGACAATGAACTATTTATATCACTTGCAAAACCCCAATCCATAGCAAATCCGTAACTACCCGTTGACACGCCATATTGTTTTATCAAACTGCCAACCGACTGATCGTCAAAGCTCTGCATTGAAATGTCCTCAACATATCCTTCTTCGTCCAATTTTACTTCAAGCGGAACATTGGTGCTAACCGTATATTCCGATTCCACACGCATATAGTTCGTCTTTTCTGCCGTTGTCAGCACCAAATGCGACGACTTGGTATGCACATCGGCAACACCAACTAACATTTTTGCACGGAAACCTAACGAGAATTTCTTTGAAAATTCACGTTTATACCCAATGGCAAATTGGTGAAAATCCATAACATTGACACCCAAGCCTGTAAAATCGGCTTCTCTCACAACGTCATTACCTTTTGCAGCAAATTCTATCAACGAACGAGGTAATCCAAAATTAAAGAACATACGTTCCGACAAGTCAAACGAAACATACGATTTTTCGCCAGCCTTGAATCCAAAATTCAAGAAATCCAATTGCAATTCCGTACTGAAATTATTTACCTTACGCAACTTTTTCAGGAAATCGTCAAAATTTGCCGTCGGATGCAATGGTGTAATCAACGAATCGGAATACTCGCCTTCGCCGTGAAATATTACGTCGTTGTAATCAATTGGTATATTGAGCGAAAACATCATTGACGGTGGCAATTGCCCAAACAAGGGTATCAACAAACCGCCAATATGAAATTTACAATCAGGAGATTGTGCAGGATTTATCCACGATGATTGTGGAAGTCTATCCATAAAATACATCGTATTATCGACCTGTGCTGAAACTTGAAATACAAGCAGCAGAGAAAATACTATTGCGGATAACGTCTTTTTCATCACTTACTTGTATAAATAAATTTACAATCAGCTGCCATATTAAATTTCAGCCCATAATATGAATAGAATATCACCGGATTTCCTCCTTGATTTTCGGTTTCCAAGAATACCTCCAATCGCAATTTGTTAGCTTTTTTGAAGTTTTGCAACAATTCGCTATCCTTTTCCAACGTAACTTCCGATTCTGTATGTTTCTTTTCGTTACGTGCAACTTTACCCATTCCCGTTGTTTTTGCCGATTCCAAAACAATAAATGGCAGTGTACCCAAAACCGGTTGTGCGGCAGTCGTGTCCATCAGCGATATTTTCAGATTTGCATCAATTGGGAATTGATGTTCTGTATTAATGTACAAGCGAACACGTTCGAGACACGACAAATCATCCAAGTCAGAGAGATCAAGATTTACGTCTTCTTGCAACACAAAATTCTTTGCCGACAAATTTAACGGCAGTTCTATCGAAACACCTAATTTAGCTTCCCCCTTATTCGACGCACTATTAAATATAGGTTGTCCTTCTGGTACATCGGAATTTACCGAAAGTGAGCCTGAATATTGAATTGTTTTCGGCATCATACTTACAAAATCCACGATATTCGACGTATTCTTGTTGATGAGAATTGACGTTTGCGTTGCCAAGCCTCGCTTCACAGAATCCGTTGACGGTGCCGAAACACGCCACTTGTTAGGATGCCCACCAAACAAGTCAACGGTATTTCCTTTATCGTCTTTTCCTACAAGATTCAATGACAAGTCGCCACCTATACCGACTGGATTTCTAAAATTGATACTAACTTTGGGATCATACAATTTAATCGATTCTACACTCATAAAATCACCCAAATATTCCGACAAGTCAAAATCCAACTGGTCGGTGAAAATATCCTGGTCAAAACGTCCCAAATCGCCTTCGAGATATGCAAAATAAATACTATCAGTATTCGTTACTTGCACACGGATGTATTGTTTTGGACCAAATTCAAGCATTCCACCCGTTGTATGAACTTTATAGCCGATAACAACAGGCAACGAATTGTATGGTTGCTCTGGATTCGTCGTCAAATCAATATCGCAATTGTCAAGAAGCCAATCATCTGAATATAACGGCTTCTCATTCGTCATTGCCGCATACTTACGAATAGGAGAATGACCGGCAGAATCTACCGTGGGGAACTCTGCGATAAATTCGGTTGCAATTCCCATTGTCGATTCTATTTCGTAATGAAATGCACCTTTGGAAACCAACACACGCGTAAGTTTTCTATTCATATCCTCGTCTTTCACCGTGATATATTTCGTAAGTTCCGTACTTAACTCCTGTTCTGGAACGTACGCCTTACCTGAGATGGCCACAAGGTTTTCCATCTTTAACGTCAACAACATCCCCTCTTTACTCCAATCCAAAACTTGAACGCCATTAGCCTGTCCAATTTTTAGATTCTTAAAACTAAAGTAAAAATCACGATTCAAATACGAGGAATCAGCATAAAACGATTCGGTTCGAGGGTTCCCTTTCGTTATCCAACTTGGGAATCCTGAGTAATCAAATGTACCAAATTCAACCCACTCATTATCTTTGTTATAAGACCCCAAGACTACCTCACACGAAAATTCAAAACCTGTTTGATTTGTACACGTCAGAGAAATCTTTCCCGATTGGAGAAGAATGTATTCAAATACATCTTTAATATTGATTTCCGTTCCGACATGTTCCTCAAAATAAGCTTGCATTGATGCTGGTATATCGCCAACAGGATAACGAAATTCCTTAATGGCATGTTTTTCTCCAACGTTTACAGAATTTGGATTAGCTGTGATAGCATTATAATATTCCAGATAATCGTCTGACGAGAAATTTTTCTGAATCAAATCTTGAAATGTGACATATCCCATGGGGAACGAAACGTCAGAAATAGACACCGGTTTTAAATACACCGTCGTATCGTATGGATCAATAATAGGAAGATGAAGCACATCAATAACTCGTGCTGTGTCAATCACATAACTGAACTGGATCACCTTATCTTCATCGTTGTCGCCATAGCCCAACGTTTTTTCACTAATAAATTCCAACGTATCGGGACGTTCCTTAGCCAAATTGGCAAGCGTCATGTCAGCAGTAGCAATAGGTAACGCCAACGAAGGATTCCACTCTATCTGGTCGGAAAACTTTTCTTTCAATTCAAAGTTGTCCTTGACACAAGAGGTAAACGCCAACGAAGTAGCAATAAGCAATGCCGTTAGTGTTTGTAATTGTTTTCCACGCATGTTTATTTCCATTAAGAATCTTAATCGTTTACAAATATATAAAAAATACCAATAACGCATAATTATAGAGAAAAAGTAATTATTTAATTCCGCCATGATGTATGTAGGGGAAAAATAAAAAAAGCCTAAAGCATTGTTACTATTGCTTTCTCACTCCTTTTTTCCCCATTCAGACGCATTTTTTTTAAAAGATTTTTTCAAAGTTGTGTAAATTCTAAAAAAAGAATTATATTTGCCGACCCTAAAATATAAATGAGATGAATCTATTAGACGAAGTAAAGAACGAGGTTATCGAGAAGAAAGAATGGCCTGATTTTAAGAGTGGAGATACCATTACGGTACATTATAAAATTAAGGAAGGTGATAAGGAACGTATCCAACAATTCCGTGGAATAGTTCTTCAAAGAAGAAACGAAGGTAGTGTAGAAACATTTACCGTGAGAAAAATGTCTGGTAATGTTGGTGTAGAAAGAATTATCCCTGTTAATTCTCCTATGATTGAAAAAATCGAGATTAACAAAAAAGGAAAAGTTCGTCGTGCTCGCATTTTCTACTTGCGTGATTTGACAGGTAAGAAAGCACGTATCAAAGAAAAACGTGTATAGTGATACCATAATTATAAGGAGAGCCGATTCTTATGAGTCGGCTCTTTTTTTTATATGTATATATCCTGTGATATTTTCTGAAAAAAAATTATATTTGCAGATATAAACAAAAATGTATGAATTTATTACAAGGAAAAACTGCTGTAATTACAGGTGCTAATCGAGGTATAGGAAAGGCAATCGCCCTTATGTTTGCTTCGCACGGATGCAATGTCGCATTCACCGATTTGGAACGCAATGACGCAATGATTGCTACGGAGTCGGAAATAGCACAAACAGGCGTGAAAGTGAAGGGATACGCCTCGAACGCTGCTCAGGTTGAGTCGGCACAAGAGGTTGTGAAACAGATAGTTGAAGATTTTGGCACAATTGATATTCTTGTCAATAATGCGGGAATAACCAAGGATAATGCATTGAAACGTATGACCGAGGAGCAATGGGACGCTGTCATCAATGTGAATCTCAAATCGGTATTTGCAATGACCAAGGCTGTGCAACCATATATGTGGAAACAAGGCTCGGGAAGCATTATCAGCGTGAGTTCGGTGGTTGGCATTTCGGGCAATGTGAGTCAGGCCAACTATTCGGCTTCAAAAGCGGGAATAATTGGTTTCACGAAATCGATTGCCCGTGAGTTTGGCGTTCGCAATATCCGCTGTAACGCGGTTGCTCCGGGATTTATTATGACAGATATGACTGCCCAGTTGCCAGAACATATTTTGGAGGAATGGAAGACTCGTATTCCTTTGCATAGGGCAGGAACGGTGCAAGAAGTTGCTAACGTGTGCGTATTCTTGGCTTCGGAACTTTCAAGTTATGTCACGGGGCAGGTTATTCCTATTTGTGGTGGATTACAAATTTAAAACTTACAATTATGAGAGAACAAACAGAAGAAATTGCTGAAAGAATCATTGCCGCTCGCAATGCGTGTGGGCTTTCAGCCGAAGATGCAGCAAAAAAGTTAAGCATTAATAAATATGAATATCAAGATTATGAATCTGGGAAAATTGATATTCCTGTGAGTTCTATCTTGAAAATGGCTAATCTTTACAATATTGATGTGAAGTTTTTGCTGACGGGCGAAGATCCTAAGGAAATGAATTATACCGTTACCCGTAAGGGCGAAGG
The DNA here is from genome assembly GCA_017618935.1 of Bacteroidales bacterium. The sequence continues at coordinate 11,424 of JAFZTG010000247.1, forward strand.
TGTGAGCGTGCAACGTCACAAACGCTATAAATATCAAGCACTTGCGTCTGATTTTATTGGCAAAAAGGCTAATTTCTTCGTGGTGACTGCCGATGCAAGCGACGAAAATGTACAGTTCAGTTCGCACGAAGGTCAGGAATTTTTGTTTGTTTTGGAAGGCACTATGGAAGTGTATTTCAAGAACGAAAAAATCATTATGCGCGAAGGCGACAGCGTATTCTTCAACTCATCGATCTCGCACGCAATCAGAACTGTTGACGGCGCTCGGGCAAAATTCTTGTCGGTGCTTGTATAAGGTCAACGTATGATTTATAGGGCTGTCAATTTGATTTGACGGCCTTTTTTTATTCGGCTATTTTGAATTTGTGTACTTTTGTAAAAAAAGAATGACATATTATGAAATTTGAATTTACAGCAGAACGTATAGCCCAGGCACTCAACGGAGTGGTTGACGGTGATAAGGATGCAAAGATTGTGAGGGTTTCAAAGATTGAAGAGGGACGCGAAGGTTCCATCACCTTTTTGGCGAATCCGAAATATACTCCCTATATTTATACGACAAATGCTACGGCTATCGTGTGTAGCAAGACATTTCAGCCAGAACAGCCGATTTCTTCGACGCTGATTCGTGTTGACGACCCATACTCTTCGTTTACGAAACTTTTGGTTTTTTACGAAAAGGAAAAACAGGCAAAGAATTTGAAAGGCATTTCTCGCAAAGCCCGCATTCATCGTAAGGCGAAAATCGGTAAAGGCGTGTATATTGGTGATTTTGTGTCGGTTGGCGAATTTGCCGAAATTGGTGACGGTTGCAAGATTTATCCCAATGTTACTATTTATCCGTTTGCAAAAATTGGTAAGAACTGTTTGATTCACGCTGGCGCTATCGTGTTGAACGACTGTGAGATAGGCGATAACTGTATTTTGCAGCCAGGTTCAGTAGTCGGTGGCGACGGATTTGGATTTGCTCCGCTTGAAGACGGAAGTTATATGAAGATTCCACAAACGGGAAATGTTATCTTGAAAGAAAA
>JAFZTG010000248.1 GCA_017618935.1 Bacteroidales bacterium
ATACGTCAAATCACAATCAAATCACGGTCAAATCACAGTCCAATCACCGTCATTTCACGGTCAAATCACGGTCTAAATTGGTCAAATCACAGTCAAGCCACGGTCAAAGCACCGTCAAGAGGGTTTTTCCACGAAATTTCCGACGTTTGTGGGATTATAATCGTTAATTTTCAGCGACTTATGGATGAGTTTCAACGAAATTTGCGAGAAAATTCCGAGAAAGTTCCGAGACATTTGCAAGAATTTTCGCAAATGTCTCGGAAACACACGGAAATGTCGCCCAAACACGCCCAAATGTCGTGCAAACACGTCCAAATGTCTCGGAAATGTCTCGGAAAATTCCACTAAACTCCTTCTAACGTTGGAAATTTTGCAAACATCAGTATTATAGACTTATGCACTTTGTGGAACAGCTTTCAGTGATTATTTACACTAAAGATTTTTTACAATCAGAGGTAACAAATAAATAGGTTTGTTTTTTAATGTTCCTTCATTGGAAATATCTTTTTGCGAAACCAAATATTGCTCGCCAACAAATTGCGAATATTTTATTGCAAATTGTGTGATTGACTCATGGTTCCGAATAGAAGATGATTTGACTTCGATTGGAACAATTTTGTTTTTTGATGTCAGTAGAAAATCAACCTCGTAATAATGGGTGCTGTCTGTTTTTTGCCAAGTGTGGTAAAATAGATTTCTGCCACAAGACGTGATGATTTGTGCCACTGCGTTTTCGAACAAATATCCCAAGTCGGCATCCAACTTGTCGGAAATCAATTTTTTGTAAATATCCAGTTGTGGTGTGTTCGAATCGTTGAAAAGCATAGTCACAAAAAGCCCCGTGTCAGCCAAATACAATTTGAATTTTTCAACGTCACGTGTTTGGCTCAAACTTACTGACGGTTTAGTTATGTGGTAGCAAGGGTTAACTATCTTAGAATCAACCAAATCAAATAGTCTTTCTTCGTCTTTTGTGGTTTTCTGTTTGCCTGTTGCCGCCGAAATCACAAAACGTTTCCGTTTTAATGCAAGTTGACTTGGAACAGAGTTGAAAATATCCGATAATCTGCCCGATGGGTCAATTTTCCTTAAATCATCTATATACAAGCCGATTATCTCACGTTTGATTTTGTCAATTTCATCGAAATTTTTTCTTTGCACATACGCTTCAACGGCTTGCGGCATACCGCCAACCGCCATAAAAATACGGAAATCCCTCATCAGTGTGCGATTAACCGCATTCCCAATAGGCGAATTTGTTTTGTACAACAGTGTAAGATTGTCGAAATTGCCTTGTGTTGCCCATAAAAATTCTTCGTAATCCATCGGGAAAACTTCGATTTTATGTTCTTCTGACGGAATGAGAATGTCTTTCACATTTTTTCTGATAGAAATAAGTGAACCTGTTTCTATATAATCATACCTTCCATCTTTTACAAGGTGTTTTATGGCTTGTCGTGCCTTTGGATATAATTGAATCTCGTCAAAAATTATAACCGATTCACGTTTGTAAAGAGTGATATTTGTTTCTGCTTGAAGTTTCAAAAAGAACAAATCCAAATTTGTTATATCTTTCAATATTTCAAGCATTGCTTCGGATGCTTCAGAAAAATCTATCTTGATATACGACTTGTATTCTTTTTGGGCAAAATGTTCGGCTATGGTTGTTTTGCCGACACGCCGTGCCCCTTCAAGCAAACACGCATATTTCCCTGCGTAGTTGTTTTTCCACGCTAACAATTTATCATAGGCTTTTCTCTTAAACATAGCAAATCCGATGTTAATGATTTATAATGCAAATGTAATAAAAGTATTGTTATTTCAAGTAGATTACACAAGAAAAATACCGATATTTCAAGTAAAATAAATCAAGAAAGTACCGATATTTCAAAAAAATATGCGAACGGTGGCGCATTTTTCAATGAGGATTTACCCCCTGACCGTGCTTTGACGGTGTTCCGTCAAATTATTGTGCAAGTTCATAGTCAATCACTTTTCTGTTCGCTTCGTCGGTACGTTTCCAATCGTAAGAGATGTAGTGCCGTCCAGCCACCGATTGGTCGGTGTGTCCTAATGATTTGGAAATAACCTTTTCATCAATGCCAAGTTGGTCGGCATACGTAGCCCACGAATAACGGGCGTAGTACATAGTTAGTTCGGGAAAATCAATCGCTTTGCCAATCTTTTTGATTCTATGCGTCATATATCCATTAAAGTTGATGTAGTTGTGGTTGTATTGTTCTGCAATGTTCAGTAGATATTCGTTCCCCTCATATTTCTTTATGATTGCCATTGCTTCGGGTTGTACGGAAATTGTAATGGAATCGGGTTCATGGTGTGCTATTTTCTTACGGACAAAGGTGATTTTGTTTTTTTTCATCACGTCTTTTTTCCAAACAAAAATGTCGTTTAGATTAACGCCACATAAGTAAAACGAAAGAAGAAACAAGTCTCTCGCAAGTTCCAACAGAGAAGAACTTGCATCGAATTTTAGTTCTCGCAATTGTTTGAATTGCTCTACAGGCAGATAATTCTTCTCTTTTCTGCCTTCCTTTATTTTGAATGTCCTGAAAGGATATTTTTCAGTGATTTCATCGTCTATTGCACGGTTTATTATGGTACGAATGTTTCTAAATTGTATGCTTCGTGCAGCAAGTCCCATTGTTTTGCTCCATTCATCGTCCATCGAATGAAGCACGCCTGCTGTTATATCGTTGAAAAACACAACATTTCCATTGAAAAATCTATCTACCAATTTCAGAGTGTATTCGTATGTGGATTTTGTTCTTCCCGTATATCGTTCCACGTGCTTTTGGGCATACTCTGTAAAACTCATCTTGTCTTTTGGCGTGCTGTCGGTCAAAATATAGTGTTTGATTTCCGAAGCAGTCATTTTGTTCGCTTTTCCCTCTTTTTCAAGAATTGACAATTTGCTTTGGTAGGAAAGAAGCAATTCATATAAGTCTTTGTTTATGGTGTCGGCGTTTGCTACGATACTCCGCACCATTTTTTGAGGTTTACCCTGACATTCGCTTTCTTTTATACTAATTCCCGATGGAATAGTGCAGGAAACTGACTGATGCGAAATTGAATAAACGATTGGGTACTCTCCATTCTTGTTTTTTCGTCTTGTGTCCAATTTTATTGAGATTGTAGCCATAAAAACCTCCCGATAATCTTGTGCTATTTTGTGCTATTTTTTTGCTATTTTTTTGTAATTGGCAAAACCGTTATAAAACGAGGTCAAAACCTCTACGACCTTGCTACAACAAAGATAGAGCGAAATAGCACAAAATAGCAAATAATTGAGCATAAAAAAAGCACTTACGAACGTAAGTGCTTGATTTTGAGAGTGATTCGGATGCGATTCGAACGCATGACCCACAGCTTAGAAGGCTGTTGCTCTATCCAGCTGAGCTACCGAACCGACCTATTTTGGTGTGGCAAATATACTAATTAACCACAAATTCCCAAGTTTACACGAAACTTTTTTAGTATGCGATGGCAAACAAAGCTCGTTTGTGCGATGGTTTTCCCGAATAAATGCACGTTCCTTCCTCGTCTGGAGCATCGAAAGGAATGCAACGAACTGTTGCTTTTGTTTCCTCCTTGATTTTTTCCTCGGTCTCGGTTGTACCGTCCCAGTGGGCAAGAATGAACCCGTCGCAGTTCTTTATTCGTTCCTTGAATTCTTCGTAGGTGTCAACTTTGTAAGTGTGTGCCGTACGGAAGTCTTTTGCTTTTTGCAACAAATTCTTCTGTATGTCGTCCAAAAGTTTTTCTACGTATTCATCAACATTGTCGAACGAAACGGTTTCTTTCGTCAACGTGTCACGACGGGCAACTTCAATAGTGCCGTTTTCAAGGTCGCGGGCACCCATTGCCAAACGTACGGGAACACCTTTCAATTCGTATTCGGCAAACTTCCATCCTGGTTTTTGGGTGTCGTCGTCATCGTATTTCACGGTAATGCCACGTGCTTCCAATGCTTGTTTTACTTGCATTGCCTTTTCGGTAATAGCCGACAGTTGTTCTTCGTTTTTGTAGATAGGAACTATCACTACTTGTATCGGTGCTAATTTTGGAGGCAGCACAAGACCGTTGTCGTCGGAGTGCGTCATAATCAAAGCACCCATCAAACGGGTTGAAACGCCCCATGAGGTTGCCCACACGTAGTCGGAAACACCTTCTTTGTTAGTGTAGGTCACGTCGAATGCTTTTGCAAAATTTTGTCCCAAGAAATGCGATGTTCCCGATTGCAATGCCTTGCCGTCTTGCATCAGCGCCTCGATTGTGTAGGTGTCAAGAGCACCGGCAAAACGCTCGTTTGCTGATTTTACACCTTTAATGACAGGAATTGCCAAGAAATTCTCGGCGAAATCGGCATATACGTTAATCATTTTTTCAGCTTCTTCGCGAGCTTCTTCGGCAGTTGCGTGTGCAGTGTGACCTTCTTGCCACAAGAATTCTGCAG
>JAFZTG010000249.1 GCA_017618935.1 Bacteroidales bacterium
AAGAAACGTCAGAACCTTGGTTGACTCTCCCAATAGGTAATGGACTTGAAATAAATCTTGGTATACAAAAAAACAGAGCTCTTGTTTGTTTTTACATGTATCAAGGAGGCAAAAAAGAAAGAAACGTAGAAATGTTAGCTTTTCTCCAAAAACATAGAACTGAAATTGATTCGGAAATTGAAGGATTAAATTGGGAGCAGACTTCAGAAGAAAAAGTGACAAGACATATAACAAAGATCGAAGAATCAAGTTATTTGGATAGCGAAAATAAAGAAAAAATATTCAAATTCTTTATAGAAACGTCTAAGTCTTTCAAAGAAATCTTTGGGAAAAAAGCAGAAGAATACTTTAATCTACAAAATTAATACATGTAAAAACATAACATTTCCCAAACCTCTGCCTTGTTTTGGCATACCCTGTAGATAGTTTTGTAAAAAAATAAAACTGATGAGCGGTCTAACCTTTATAATCCCTTGCCCCTATTGCAACAAAACGTTTGAATGGCGTGAGGGGAAAGTTCAAGATTCAATAATTCTGCACTGTGACAGTTGTGGAAAGGAACTGCTGGCTCCCGACGAACCGGAAGCCCACGAACCATTTTACAAGCAATGCGAATGTGGCGGTTATTTTGAAAAATCACAGCGTTGGACTCCATACATCTGCCCTCACTGCAAAAACGAGATTGAAATGCATAATGTTCGGAACACAACAAAAGTTGTAGAATGGTGAAAACTTTTCAGGGAATTATCCTACACTACCTTCCAACGAAATGGCAATCAATTTGTTTGCCTCGATGGCAAATTCCATCGGCAAATGGGTAAGAACGTCTTTCGCAAAACCGTTCACAATCAGGCTCATGGCACTTTCGGTTGACAATCCTCGTTGGTTGCAATAGAAAATTTGGTCGTCGGCAATTTTTGAAGTCGTTGCTTCGTGTTCCACCGTGGCGGTATTGTTTTGAATGTCTATCACAGGGAACGTGTGGGCACCGCAATTGGAGCCAATCAGAAGTGAATCGCATTGCGAGAAATTATGCGCATTGTCGGCATTTTTGCCAATTTTGACCAATCCTCGGTACGAGTTGTTGCTTCGTCCCAACGAAATACCTTTCGAAATGATAGTGCTTTTCGTGTTTTTGCCAATATGAATCATTTTTGTACCCGTGTCGGCCTGTTGCAGGTTCTTGGTAACAGCCACGGAATAAAATTCCGAAACGGAGTTATCGCCTTTCAGTACCGTACTTGGATACTTCCAGGTAATGGCAGATCCCGTCTCAACTTGCGTCCACGAGATTTTTGAGTTATTTCCTTTGCACAATCCACGTTTCGTCACAAAATTGTAGATTCCCCCTTTTCCATCCTTGTCGCCGGCATACCAGTTTTGCACGGTTGAATATTTTATTTCCGCGTTGTCCATAGCGACCAGTTCCACAACGGCGGCGTGAAGTTGGTTCTCGTCACGCATAGGAGCCGTGCAACCTTCCAAATAGCTCACATACGCGCCTTCGTCAGCCACAATCAACGTGCGTTCGAACTGCCCTGTTTTTGAGGCATTTATACGGAAATATGTCGATAATTCCACAGGACAACGAACGCCCTTGGGAATATACACAAACGAACCGTCGCTGAACACGGCGGCGTTCAATGCTGCATAATAATTATCGGTGGAAGGCACGACAGAGCCCAGATACTGTTTCACCAAATCGGGATATGTTTGTGCCGCCTCGCTGAACGAGCAGAAAATGATACCTTTCGCGTTCAGTTGCTCGCGAAACTGCGTGTGAACCGACACACTGTCGAACACCGCATCGACGGCAACGCCCGAAAGCACTTTTTGTTCCTCCAACGGAATGCCCAATTTGTTGAACGTGTCGATTATTTCAGGGTCAACCTCGTCAAGTGAATTGTATTTCGCCTTGTCCTTAGGTTGAGCGTAGTAGCTAATACTTTGAAAATCAGGGATGTCGAATTTCAAATGCCCCCATGTGGGATGTTTCATCGTAATCCATTGGCGATAAGCCTTCAAACGAAATTCCAACAACCATTCGGGTTCATTCTTGACTGCGGAAATACGACGGATTATGTCCTCGTCCAATCCGGGCGGAAACACGTCGGTCTCCACATTCGACGAAAATCCGTATTTATATTCTTCGGATTCAAGATTGTCAAGGACATTCGTATCTTCCATCTGCTATTGCATTAAAGATTCAAAATCAATGACAGATTCCGGTTTCACAAATTCGTGAACCGAGCCGTTCTCGCATTGGAGAGTACGTGTAGGATATCGTTGCATCATGAGTGTGTTGTGCGACACAAGGAAAATGGTGCAGCCCGCCTTTGCAATGGAATGAAACAATTGGAAAATCTCGTCGGAACTCTCGTCGTCGAGATTTCCCGTTGGCTCGTCCGCCAAAATAATTTCAGGATCGTTCAAAAGCGCACGGGCAATTGCCACACGTTGCTGCTCGCCACCCGAAAGTTGGTGAGGCATGTTATATTCTTTGTCGGCAAGCCCCACTTGGGTAAGCACCTCGGTGATTCTGGCCTGAATCTGTGAATTTTTCGACCAGCCCGTTGCTTTCAGCACAAAGACCAAATTGTCGTGCACATTTCTATCCGACAAAAGTTGGAAGTCTTGGAACACAACCGATACCTTACGACGAAGATACGGGATTTTTTTTCGCTTGATTTTCGTCAAATCGTAGTCGGCAATGACAGCTTCTCCGTCCAGAAGAGGGATTTCGGCGTACATCGTCTTCAACAAACTTGATTTCCCAACTGCCGTTTTACCGATAAGATACACGATTTCGCCTTCTCCTATAGAGAACGAAACGTCGGTTAAGATGGGGTTGTCCTCGTCGTAACCGATATTTGCGTGGTCAAAATAGATTTTGTTTGCCATAGCCGTAATTTTCGACAAAGATAGAAAATTAGAATTAAAAATTAAGTGTTGGGAATTAAAAAGACTTTAATGTGAAGAACAGGATAACAAAAATATTGTGGATTTTTCAAAACATATTTTCAATTTATTTCTTACTTTTGGCAAGAATTTTTCTTCGATGAAAAAAATTGTTACCATAGTATTTACAATGCTTGCCGTTGCGGCGTTCGCCCAGGATTCTCTGAGTGTGGAGGAAATCATTGCTCGCGGTCAGGAGGGGCAAGGCGTTGTGGTTATCAATCAGGATGCACGCATAGCGGAACTGATAGAACGTCATATTGCCATCAACAAGGCGAATGAAGGCAAAGTTTCTGGTTGGCGCGTCCAGATTTACAATTCTTCGGGGACGAATTCTCGTTCCGAGGCACAAAATGCGAGAAAAATTTTCTTGTCGAAATATCCCGACGTGGGTGCGTATCTGATTTATCAGCCACCATTTTTCAAAATTCGTGTGGGCGATTTTCGGACCAAGGCCGAGGCGTATGCATTTTATAAAATGTTGATTGTGGATTTTCCCGTCTCGTATTTGGTAACCGACCAGATAAATCTTCCCAAATTGATAGAATCTACGCCAAACAACAAGGATTTGGAATCGTTGTTGCAAGGGGGCAGTAATTTATAAAAATCCATTCTGATACAATTTTACCCGTGATGTTGTGGGGTTGCTGTAGGCTTGTTGTAGGACTGTCACATTGTGTCAGCCTGCCAAATGTGACCAATGCATCGTGTTACGGCTGCCGTATTACGACAGCCCTACAGCACACGACAGTCCCAAGATTTATTGATAATGCCCCGACGTATTTCCCGTTCAATAATAATTATGTATAAAATCATCTCACGAAAAAAATCACATCTTTTGTTGCACATTCAAAAAAAGGTGTATCTTTGTGGTGTCAAAAATTTAACTTATTAACAATTTAAAACAAAAAGTATTATGAAAAAATTAAAATTTTTAGCTCTTGGCTTAGCAGGTCTTATGGCTTTCGCTTCTTGTGGTAAAGAAGATGAAAAAACAGCAGAAAACTACAATCAAACACAAGTAACATTGGGTGGACATTATTCATCTAACGGTTCTTTCTACACTTTTGACAAAGGTGTTCAAAAACAAACAGAATTGGGTGATGTTGCTACTAACGTTATTTTCTGTTTCTCATCTGCAGTACCAACTGGTGAAGTTGATGAAAATGGGAAAAAGATTTGGGAAAAAATTAACCCTGTTCAAATCATTTCTGGTACTGAAGCAGGTAATGATATTGTAAAAGCACAAGCTTCTGAAACTAAATTTGCTAAAATCAAAGATGCAACTGCTGATGCATACGAAAAAGCAACTGCTGCTGATTTTAACATGACTGTTGTAGAATTCGACAGAAAAGTTACAAAAGGTAAAACTACAATTGCTTTCAAAAACGACAAATGCGAAGGTTTCTTCGAAGTTGTTAGCTTCTCTGAAGATACTGACGATGTAACTTTGAACATTTGGACTAAGAAATAATCTAAATAGAACAAACTAAAACAAAAACCCGGTCCCGCAAGGATCGGGTTTTTTTGTGGGGTGTAGAGACGTGCCATGGCGCGTCTCTACGTGTTTTATCACGTAAAAGGTTGATTCTTCGTGATATTTTGATAGTTCAATGATGTTGGTTTGTAGAGACGATGTGCATCGTCTCTACAACAGCGAATCGTGATATTTGTCAGATTCCCATTGTGCCACATTGTTTTGAATGTACGTTGCAATACGATTCAATTCATTGGTATTGCGAACAATGTGGTCGTGAAACCGCGTTTGCCAGGCGAATGGAATGGCGTGGTCGTTGGCGAAACGGGTGATTGCACGTTTCAATCCGCCAATAACAGTAGACAATAAACCACGATGACGCGAAATGGATTGTAATTGTTCGTTTACTACATTATTTTTCCAACGATTTTTTTGTTGAAATGACGTGGATGTCTGTTGTAGAGACGATGTGCACATCGTCTCTACGGGG
>JAFZTG010000250.1 GCA_017618935.1 Bacteroidales bacterium
ACTCTAATGGAAACAAACTTCTTTGTGAAATCTCACGGTTTGGGCAACTGCTACATCGTGATTGATTCTGATAAAATTGATTTTGAATTAACCGATGAACGTGTCATTCGTATTTGCGACCTGCATTTTGGCGTTGGTTCAAACGGTATTTTGCTCAAAGTGCCTTCGAAAATTGCAGATTTTGGTTTGAAAATCTACAATACCGACGCGTCAATAGCCGAAAACTGTGGAAACGGTCTTCGAATTTTCAGCAAATTCTTGCACGATTACGGTTATCTTTCATCTGACAAATTTACGGTTGACATTCTTGGTCGCTTGATTCACTGCGAAATTTTGGAGAAAAATGCCGCTGGCAAGGCCATAAAAGTTCGTGTTGATATGGGTAAGGCGAATTTTGTGGCAAAACAAGTCCCTGTAAATTTCGCGAAAGAAGAGTGTATCAACGAACCAGTTACGTTTGGTGGCAAGGAGTTCAGAATCAATTGCGTTTCGGTTGGAAATCCCCACTGCGTGGTGTTCCGCGACGAATTGAATCAGGAGGAACTTTTGAAATATGGTCCTATTATCGAAACCGACAAAATGTTTCCGAACCGTACCAATGTGCAATTTGCCCATGTGGTAAATCGTAATTTGGTGGAAATCAAGATTTGGGAACGAGGCGTTGGAAACACTTTGGCTTCGGGAAGTTCGTCGTGTGCCGTTGCGTCGGCAATGCGGAAAAACAATCTGGTTGACAAGGATGTAACCATCCGTATGCCGGGTGGAGAATTACAGATTTCCATTGACGAAGAATGGAACATAAAAATGACAGGTCCTGTTGAGGAAATCTGTTCAGGGGTGTTCTGTAAGGAAATGCTTTTGAAGTAAAGATGGTCAAATATTAATTTATATATTTGCAAGGAATAAAAATAAAATAATTAATGGCAAAAGTTTCATCAACACAATTATTGAATGCGATAGTTGAAGGAATCAAGGAAAAGAAGGGAAAAAACATCGTAAGTCTTGATTTCAAGAAAATAGATAATGCTATTTGCCGTTATTTTGTAATTTGCGAGGGTGATTCGTCAACGCAGGTTGATGCTATTGCCGACGAGGTGGAGGATTATGTGCGCAAGAAAACGGGCGAGAAGGTCTGGGGAAGCTCTGGCTACGAAAATGCCGAATGGATTTTTCTTGACTATGGCGACGTGATTGTACATGTGTTCCAACCTCACATTCGTGAATATTATAAAATAGAAGATTTGTGGGCTGATTGTCCTAAAAAAGAATATAACAACGAGGATTAAGAATATGGCAGAAGAAAAAAAATCTGATACAAAAAAGGAGGAAAAGAAGGAGGAAAAAAACGACAAAGATTTTAAATCTCCTTTTGACCATCCGAATTTCAAAAATTTTAAAAATCCGAAAAATAACGGAAACAACATTTGGATTTATGTTGTGTTGTTGGTGGTTTTCGCCATTTTCTCCTTTATGGATTTTAGCGGCAGTGCAAAGAAAATCACTTCCACGGAATTTGAATCAAAATTGCGTAACGGCGAGATAGAAAAAGTTGTTGTCGTCAATCGCGAATATGTTGATATTTATTTGACGGCAAGCAATACGGGACATGGCAACGCCTCGCCCGATTATACTATGACGATTGGTTCAATCGAAAGTTTCGAGAGAAAGTTGGAAAATACCAACGTCAATATCGAATATCAGACAAAACATAATTATGCGTTTGAAATAATTAGTTGGATTTTGCCCTTAGTGTTGCTCGTTGCCGTTTGGATGTTTTTTATGAAACGTATGGGCGGTGGCTCCAGCAGTGGTGGCGGTGGCGGCATTTTTAACATTGGAAAGTCGCGTGCAAAATTGTTTGAGAACGAGGACAAGGTTAAAACCACGTTCAAGGATGTTGCCGGTCTTGAAGAAGCCAAAGTTGAGATTCGCGAGATTGTCGATTTCTTGAAAAATCCGAAAAAATATACCGAACTGGGAGGTAAGATTCCTAAGGGAGCATTGTTGGTAGGCCCTCCGGGAACAGGTAAGACGTTGTTGGCAAAGGCCGTGGCAGGCGAGGCTGGAGTGCCTTTCTTCTCGTTGGCTGGCTCCGATTTCGTTGAGATGTTCGTCGGCGTTGGTGCTGCTCGTGTACGTGATTTGTTCCGTGAGGCAAAATCAAAGGCGCCATGTATTATTTTCATTGACGAAATTGATGCGATTGGACGTGCTCGTGGGAAAAATGGCTTTAATACCAACGACGAACGCGAAAGCACGCTAAACCAGTTGCTTACCGAAATGGACGGCTTCGGAACGGACTCGGGCGTTATTGTCCTTGCCGCTACAAACCGTGCCGAGATACTTGACAAGGCATTGTTGCGCGCTGGTCGTTTCGATAGACAAATCAATGTGGAACTGCCCGATTTGAAGGAACGTGAACAGATTTTTGACGTGCATTTGCGCCCGTTGAAATTCGTTTCGGAAATAAAGTCTTCGTTTTTGGCAAAACAAACACCCGGTTTCTCTGGTGCCGACATTGCCAACGTGTGCAACGAGGCAGCGTTGATTGCTGCTCGTCACGATAAGAAACAGATAGAAAAACAAGATTTCCTTGATGCGATTGACAGAATCGTCGGCGGTCTTGAAAAGAAAAATAAAATTATGACACAGGCCGAGAAGCGCACGATTGCGTTCCACGAGGCTGGTCATGCCACATTGAGTTGGTTCTTGGAATATGCTCATCCGCTGATTAAGGTAACGATTATTCCTCGTGGCCGTGCACTTGGTGCTGCGTGGTATTTGCCCGAAGAACGACAGATTGTGACGAAAGAACAGATTCTTGATGAATTGTGCGCAACCTTGGGTGGTCGTGTCGCAGAACAAATCACGTTTGGAAAAATATCGACAGGTGCGTTGAACGACTTGGAGAAAGTTACGAAACAAGCCTATGCTATGGTGCAATACTATGGAATGAGCGACAAAATCGGCAACCTGAGTTTCTACGATTCCACAGGACAGTCGGAATATACGTTCGGCAAACCATACGGAGGCGAAATGGAGAAGTTGATCGATACGGAAGCACAAGAAATAATACGCAAGGCATATCAACGTGCATACGATATTCTCACGCAAAATCAGGAAGGTTTTGTCCGTCTTGCTGAATTGTTGCTCGATAGGGAAGTGATATTTAGCGAGGATTTGGAAAAAATCTTCGGAAAACGACCTTTTGCGGACGAACCAAAAATTGTAGAAGAAACACAGAAAGACAATGAGTAATTTACGATCAGAAAATAGCAGGGCTCAAATTTTGGGTGACTTGGATAGTGTGAAGATAACGCCCCAATATTCATACGAGAAGTTATCGTCGGCAAAAGAGTATTTCGTACAGCCCGAAGGGGACTTGTGCGAGGCATACTGCGAAAAACTGAAATTGGTTGCAGGAAAGCCGGAAATAGTGGCTTCGGTTGACGATGCATTGGCAAGAGTCAAGGAACTTATAGGCGATGAGGTGCTGTTGTGTAATAATCCTGATTTGCTGAAATTACTTGACGAGAAGGGTGTTTCGTACAACACCGATCCAGAATATGCCCGTGTGGCAAAATTCTCGCTTACAACGTGTGAGGCTTTGGCGGCACGTACGGGAAGCATATTGGTCTCATCGGCTCAGATTGAGGGCAGACGTTTGATTTCGGCTGCTGAAACGCATATCGTTCTGGCATACGCAAATCAGGTGTGTCCCGACATTCCCGAAGCGATGGATGTGGTAGAACGTAAGTTTGGAGATTCGTTTCCGTCGCAAGTTACAATTATAACTGGTCCAAGTAGAACGTCCGATATAGAAAAGACACTCGTGTTGGGTGCTCACGGACCAAAGAACTTATATGTTTTATTAGTAAAAGAATAACGGTATGAAAAATTTCTTTCTTCGCTGCATCACAGGCTTGTTGTACATAGCAGTCGTTACCGCTGCACTGTTTACCACTATGCCGATATTTCTCGCTGTTTTTGGATTTATCATGTTGCTGGCGTTGAATGAATTTTATAAGAATATCAAAATCAAAGGACTCTCTGTCGATGTGGTTTTGTCGAATGCGCTTGCCGTAAGTATTTACGCTATGCCCATAATGAAATACTACAACGAGTCGTTGTTCCCGACAATGTTGTCAACCTTGCCGTTGGTGATATTCTTTGCCTTGGCGATTTTTGCCGTGGAATTGTTGCGTGACGAAGAAGAACCATTTCATAGGATTGCGTTTAGTTTCTGTGGCATTGTGTATGTCGTTCTGCCATTTACGTTGCTTGCATATTACAAGATTGACAATGCGATGATAGATGCGGGATTTGGCTCGTCGCTCATGATTTTTATGTTGTTCTTGTTCACATGGTCCAACGATTCGTTTGCGTATTGTTGGGGTATGTTGTTCGGAAAACATCCGTTGTGTCCGAAAATTTCTCCCAAGAAAACCATCGAGGGCTTTGTAGGCGGTTTGCTTTCTACCGTGATTCTTGCGGTTATCATTGCGTTGAATGTGAAAGTAAACGGTACTATCGCTGAATTTGTCGGTGGAGCAGTGCTGATTGTATTATGTTCTACACTTGGCGATATGGTGGAATCGAAGTTTAAGCGCTACATAGGCGTGAAAGACACGGGAAAAATGTTGCCAGGACACGGTGGCTTCCTTGACCGATTCGATAGCGTGCTGTTTTCTATTCCCGCTATTTATGCATATTGGAATTTGTTTGCCTAAGCAAGCAAAAAAGAACGAGAATTATTAGATTTTCCCCCTTTTTTAACTATTTTTGTTTGGCTTAATTTTAAAAGTAAACAATGAATATTTCGTGGAATTGGCTGAAAGAGTATATTCAGCTTGATTATGATGTTGAAACAGTATCTAAAACATTGACAGATATTGGTTTAGAGGTAGAAGGTCTTGAAAAATATCAAACAATAAAAGGCGGATTGGAAGGCATAGTCGTTGGAAAAGTTTTGACGTGTGTTGATCACCCAAATTCTGATCATCTTCATATTACGACGGTTGATGTCGGTGGTCCTGAAATTTTACCTATCGTGTGCGGTGCACCGAATGTTGCGGCAGGACAAACTGTTGTTGTTGCCACTGAAGGCACAAAACTCTACGATGGCGATACGGAATTTGTGATTAAGAAATCAAAAATTCGTGGCGAGGTTTCTTGCGGTATGATTTGTGCCGAGGACGAGATAGGCGTGGGTACAAGCCACGATGGCATTATGGTTTTGCCCGATACCGTGAAGGTTGGAACTCCTGCTTCGGAGTATTTCAATATAAAGGACGATTATATCTTTGAAATCGGCTTGACGCCGAACCGTATCGATGCTGCTTCGCATTATGGCGTTGCTCGCGATTTGGCTGCCTATTTGAATGTGAACGGTTCTGTGAAATTGCAAAAACCGTCGGTTGAGAAATTTGCCTTGTCAAATACGCAGACTAACCTCAAAGTTGTGGTTGACCGTCCTGACTTATGTCCTCGTTATTCGGGCGTTGTCATTTCGGGTATCAAGGTAAAAGAATCTCCTGAATGGTTGCAGACTCGTTTGAAATCAATTGGCTTGCGTTCTATCAACAATGTGGTTGATGTGACGAATTTCATTCTTCACGAATTGTGTCAGCCGTTGCATGCCTTTGATTTGGCAAAGATTGCAGGAAATGAAATACACGTGAATACGGTTGCCGACAAAACAAAGTTTGTTACGCTCGATGGGGTAGAACGAGAATTGTCGTCGGAAGATTTGATGATTTGCGATGCCGAGAAACCAATGTGTATAGCTGGTGTGTTCGGTGGCTTAGATTCTGGCGTTACGGAAACTACTACGTCGGTATTCCTTGAAAGTGCTTGTTTCAACCCTGTGTCAATTCGTAAGACGGCTCGCCGTCATGGTTTGTCAACCGACGCTTCGTTCCGATATGAACGCGGTATCGATCCGAATATCACCAACTATGCGTTGAAACGTGCCGCATTGTTGATTCAGGAAGTTGCTGGTGGCGAAATCTGCGGACCGATTTTTGACTCTCATCCAGAGAAATTTGATTCGTTCCCTGTTACCTTAAATCTTGACAAGGCATATAGCCTGATGGGCAAAAACATTGGCGACGATGTGTTCAAGAAAATCCTTGCCGGACTTGAGATAGAAGTCGCTTCGGAACAAGGAAGAAACCTCAATTTGTTGGTTCCTCCTTATCGTGTCGATGTACAACGTGCCGAAGACGTTATTGAAGACGTGTTGCGTATTTATGGCTACAATAATGTTGAATTTTCAACGAATCTTCATGCCGCAATTACCTATTCAAATGGTGTGAACCAAACTAAGGTACGCAATATGATTGCCGACATGCTTGTGGATAGCGGTTGGTATGAAATTATGAATAATTCACTAACGAATTCTTCGTATTATGCTGATTTACAAAATGATTGCAAGAATCATCTTGTAAAAATCCTTAATCCTTTGGGTGCAGAACTGGATTGTATGCGTAATACAATGCTGTTCAGTATGTTGGAGGTTGTTGCTCATAACCAGAACCGTCAGCAATTGGATTTGTCGCTGTTTGAATTTGGTAGTGTGTATTATACCAAAGGAACAGAAGGCTCTGTTACCGACAAATATGGTGAATCCCGTCAGTTGGCTTTGTGCGTTACGGGAAAACAAGCACCGTTATATTGGGCTGAGAAACAACAAGATACCGATATTTTCGTATTGAAGTCAGCCGTGCTCAAAGTGTTGACGAAACTCGGAATGTCGAATATCCAGTTTGCACCAAAAAGCGACGATATGTTGTCGGGATTGGAATGTACCATTTTGAACAACAAATGCGTGGCTCGCTTGGGTGTGGTTTCTAAACAACTGCTGAAGAAATTCGACATCGACAAACAAGTGTTCTTTGCAGAAATTTATTGGGACGTGCTGCTTGCAAATTATCGTCAGAAAATCCAGTACAAGGAATTGCCACAATTCCCGTCGGTACGACGTGATTTGGCATTGTTGATTGATTCGAAAGTACAGTTTGAACAAATCAAGAAAATTGCATTCTCAACCGAAAAGAAATTGTTGAAACAAGTGTCGGCATTCGACGTATATGAAGGCAAGGGGATTCCTGCAGGAAAGAAATCGTATGCAATTTCGTTCTTGTTGCAGGATGACCAAAAGACCTTGACTGATGGTCAAATTGACAATGTGATGAATCGTCTGATTGCAAATTATCAGAAAGAATTAGGTGCTGAATTGCGATAAAAAAGGTTGAAAAGTTTCAAAACGAAAATAAATAACGTATATTTACGTTTTTGTTTAGTATAGGTGAGAAAGTTAGTAGTATATATTGCGTTGGTGTTGATGTCGTTTGTGTGCGGGGCACAGAAACTGCATCAGATGAACTTTGAACCGATAACTATGGAAGACGGTTTGTCGCAGGTTAGTATCAATTCAATCTTGCAAGACTCTACTGGCTTTTTGTGGTTTGCCACACTCGATGGTCTTAACCGTTACGACGGCTATTCGTTCAAGGTGTTTAAGCCGGTTGCGAACGACACCACGTCAATTTCAAGTAACCGTATTCTTTGTCTGTTTCAAGATTCCTACGGAAAAATTTGGATAGGAACGCTTGGTGGTGGTTTGAATGAATACAATCCTATCACGGAAACGTTTACGCGGTATATGCACAATCCTAACGACGAAAATTCGTTGAGCAACAACGACGTGTATGATATTACCGAGGACGACGAGGGTATTCTGTGGATTGCAACCTATGGCGGCGGTTTGAATAGATTCGATAGAAACACGCATCAGTTTACGGCATATAAGCATAATCCGAGTAATCTGAATTCTATCGGTAGCAACCAAGTGCGTGTTGTGAGCAAGGATAAGTTTGGCAATTTGTGGATTGGTGTGAACGAGGGTGGGGGCTTGGATAAGTTCGACAAACAGACGGGTTTGTTCCAACATATTGATTTTATTGCTCACGATATTATGAGCATTGAAAACGACAGGTACGGAAATCTGTGGATTGGAACGTATTATGGCGGTTTTGGCGTGCTAAACCCCGAAACCTATACATATACGGTGTTTGAGAACAATCCGAAAGATACGCTTTCGTTAAGTAATAATATTGTATGGACATTCTTTGAGGATACGTTATCAAATATAATGTACGTCGGAACTCGTGGTGGCGGCTTGAATATGTATGATTTGGCGACGAAACAATATTTGGGTTGCGAGAAAATGCACCAACACGAATATTCCCTTTCTTCAAACAACATCCTTTCGGTTTTGCGTGATAAGTCGGGTGTGCTTTGGGTTGGTTCCGAAACAGCTGGTTTGTGTAAGTACAATACTCATCGTAAAAAATTCTCTATCTTGCATCCAAGTTTGGATTTCAATACGGAGTTGACTTCGGATAATGTGATGTCGATTCTGGAGATTAAGAACTTGTCGCCTGCTCACGACGGACATTTCCTTGTGGGAACGCGCGGTGCCGGTTTGTTGTATTATGACAAGAATTTCAACATTATTCGTACCTATCAGAGTTCAAAGGACGACAAGGATAGTTATAATGTGATAACTTCCATCGTGCAGGATCCTCGTGGTTTCTTCTGGTTGGGAACCGACGGAAACGGTCTGATTCGTTTTTCGTTGGATAAAGGAGTTTTGGATCATTATTCTTATGTGGAAGATACTCGCAATGTGTTGTCAAACAATGCAGTGACTGCCATGTGTCTTGATAATGAGTTACGTTTGTGGGTGGGAACCTACGGTGGCGGTTTGTGTAAGTTCGAATGGGAAAAAGGCAAGTTTACCACATACGACGTAAATCCTGACAACTTTATGCGTAATGTGATTTGGTGCGTTATGCAGGATTCACAAGATATGATTTGGGCAGGAACCAACGGTCGAGGCGTTATGTGCGTGAATCCACGGAACGATACTGTCACGTTCTTTACTCAGGATAGAAACAATCCTAATTCACTGAATAGTGAGATAGTGTATTCGTTATTGGAAACGGGTAATGGAACATTTTGGGTTGGTACGGGTGGTGCTGGTATTTGTAAGTTCAACCGTCGTGAAAAGACGTTCCAGTCTTATACGAAACGCTCTCACGGTTTAACCAACGATATGGTGTTGGCTATGCAGGAAGATAAGCGTGGCAATTTGTGGATAAGTACTTGTTACGGTATTTCAAAGTTTGCTCCTTTCGCCGAGACGTTTACAAACTATAACAAGTCTGACGGATTGCAAGGCAATTCTTTCAACGAACGTTCTTCATTCAAGTCGTCGAATGAACTGATGTTTTTTGGTGGCGTTCAGGGGTTGTCGTATTTCATTCCCGACAGCATTACCAATGATTCTTATATAGGAAGGGTTGTCATTACCGAATTGAAGATTTATAACAAAACTGTAGAGATAGGCGAGGAGATTCAAGGCGAAGTCGTTTTGGATCAGTCTATTACGACGATTGGTGAATTAAAACTTTCGTATAAGCATAATTTCTCTATTGACTTTTCAATATTGAATAACGTGGCTCCGTCGAAGGTCCGCTATAAATATAGATTAGTCGGCTTTGACGAGGATTGGAACTATACCGATGCGAACAAACGTACCGCCACATATACGAATTTGACTGGTGGCGACTATGTGTTTGAGGTTACGGCTACAAATAACGACGGTGTTTGGAGCGATGAAATCACGCAGTTGAAAATCACTATTGTTCCTCCGTTCTGGAAAACGACGTGGTTCTATTCGTTGCTGATTTTGATTTTTGGATTGAGTATTTATGTGTACGTGAAATATCGTGAGCATTTATATAAAGAGGAAAATGCAAAATTGGAACGTTTGGTTCGTGAACGTACCAAGGAAATCGAGCAACAGAAGGAAACATTGAAAGTGCAAAGTGATTTGCTTACGCTCAATAACGAGGAATTGTCGAAGTCAAACCGTTTGATTAAGGATAGTATCAGTTACGCAAAACGTATCCAGGATGCCATTTTGCCTCCAATGCATTTGTTGCAGGACTATTTCCCGAATGCGTTCGTGCTGTTCAAGCCACGCGATGTGGTAAGTGGTGACTTCTATTGGTTCTTTGAAAAAGAAGACAAGTTGTATGTTGCTGCTGTTGACTGTACGGGTCACGGTGTTCCTGGTGCATTCATGTCGATGATTGGAGCTACCTTGTTGCAACAACTTACTTATAAGAAATTGCGTGCCCCTGGGGAAATTCTCGACAAACTCAACGATGGTGTGCGTTCTGCGTTGAATCAAAAGGAAAATGCCTCGCCCGATTCGCAGGAAGATGGTATGGATATAACCCTTTGTTTGATAGACAAGACGGCCAAGACGGTGCAACTTGCTGCTGCCAACCACGTCGCGTATGTTGTGTATGATGACATAATAGAAACGATTGAAGGCGATATGGCTTCGGTGGGCGGTTCTATCACGTCGGAAAAGAATACCTACACAACGCATACGTTCTCGTATAAACCAGGCGCTCGCTTGTATATGTTCTCCGACGGGTACCAAGACCAGTTTGGTGGTGAAAATAATAAGAAATTCTTGGGTATCCATTTCAAGAAATTGTTGTTTGATACGCGCTCATTGTCAATGGAAAAACAATGTGAAACGCTTGATACGACATTTGAAGAATGGAAGGGTAAAAGAAAACAAATCGACGATGTACTTGTCTTGGGTATCGAACTTGAATAAAAAAATAAACCTTTTTATAGTGACGACATACAGTATTTGTATGTCGTTTTTTTCGTTTGCCCAATCTGGTCATCGTGCACCAAATGTGCCGCCAATACCCGATTTACGGGTTGAGATGCCAGCTTTGCCAGAAAATGTTGCTACAGACAATGCAAAAGATGGCGCGTTTCAGTTTGCCTATCCGTTTGAGGTTTCCATTTCCAAGAATGATATTCAGCCAATCGCAAAAAATGATACATTATATTATAATGTATATATTCATTCTCAAGGTGCCTATTCGCTGAATCTGATTTTTGAAGACGTGCATTTCCCTAACAATTCGTCGTTGCGTCTTTCTGGTTCTGATTCTACATATATTATAATGTATAGTACTGCCGATGTGAAACATTCGTCGGTGTTGCCCACACCCTTGATTGACGGTGATGAGGTGCATATTACCTATGCCGAGCCGAAAAATCAGGCAGAGGGAACGTGGCGTATCGTGCAAGTGGCCCACGATTTCACGGGAATATTAAAGAAATCCGAGTTAAAATCTTCGTCTTCGCAATGCAACGTCGATATAAATTGTCCCGATGGCAAGGATTGGCAGGTTGAGAAACGTGCCGTGTGCAAAATGCTCATTCAAGGTATTACCGTGTGTACGGGTACGTTGATGAACAATACGGCACAAGACAAGACACCCTATATCTTGACAGCAAACCATTGCGTGGCAAGCGATAAGAAGGCGGAACGAACCGTGTTTTATTTCGATTACGAAAATGCGACCTGTGGCAAGGATTCTTCCGTGAGTTCCGAGAAAACTATTTCTGGCTCAACATTGGTGGCAACGTCGCCCGATGGCAAACTTGACTTTTCGTTGCTCAAATTAAATGCTGCTCCTCCCGAGTCATACAATATATATTATGCTGGTTGGTCTCGGTCCGATGAGGTAGGGAAGGGGACTGCGTGTATTCATCACCCCAAAGGTGACGTGAAGAAAATTTCTGTTGCAAATGAGAAACCGACAACCGTTAATTTCAAAACGTCGGCGTTCACCTATGCACCCGACGGCCATTGGAAAATTTCTCGTTGGAATGTGGGTACTACCGAAGGCGGCTCGTCGGGTTCGCCGTTGTTTTGCAACGAACATTTGGTTATTGGCGACTTGTCGGGTGGTGAGGCGACGTGTGAGACGCCGACAAATGACTTCTTCCAAAAATTCTCGAAAGCCTGGGATTATTACGATACCGAAGCGGCACAACTCAAACCGTGGCTGGACCCTATGAACTCCGGCGTGGAAAAATGCTCAGGCTACGACCCCTATATGCTTCCTTCACATGTGCTGACTCATGTAAACATTACCGACTCCATTTCGTTGTTCGATTTTGCAGGAAAGGTTTCTGGCCTGTGGACGGGAAATAATGACATTGGCTGGACTGCCGTTGCTGAAAAATTCTATACTAAAAAAATCATCTACGATGTCGTGCTTTGTGGTAAGATTGACCAGTCACAAGACCTTGCCGATATTACATTTGTGATTTGGGAAGGAGAGGAACGACCCGAACATGTCGTTTTCTCCACATCTTTTGTGGAAACGATGATACAAGACTCTGCCACGGTCTATGTGAAACTTGACTCACCCGTATCATCTAACAAGTTTCTCTGGATTGGTTACACCATACGCAATAACTCCACGGCTTTTGCCGCATATCAGACCGATGAGAACTCTATGGGCGATGCCACATTGTTTGTAAAACATGGCAAAGGGTGGACGAATGCAAAAGAGTTGGGCTTCTCCTCGCATTTGGCAGCGTTACTCCACGTAACCGACAATCTTGACGATGTGGCTGACGGATACGAACCACCGTTTTTCAAGACACGCATCAGGAAAACTGTTGCAAATAAGTATAGTAAGGAATTGTTTGCCGTTGATTCCATTGGAAACATAACATCGCAGACGCAGTATCTGTTGCTCAATACTCCAACGGTCTCGAATTTGAGCGGCCCCAACGAAATTTATACCGATTGTTTGGCCAATAAAGCCCTTCTTCCCGGACCGACCATAATCCGTAGTTTGAAGCTTGGCGTGGCAGAAATTCCTAGCCGTGATGTGCAAACGAAGGTCGTTCTTTGGGATGCCAATTTTAGGGTTTTGACAGAAAAGTTGATTTCTAATACCGATTTGAAATCCAATTATTATAATCAGATTCATTTTGATTCATTGATAGTTGTTGATACTATGTTTTATTATGGTGTTTGTTATGATTCTTCACAATACGAGGGTAATATCTCGTTGTATCAATATTATGATGTAGAGTCGCACGTTGACGGTTACTATCATTTTGATGGTACATGGGTTTCGTGTGCCGAAATGGCTATACCATATAATATAGCACTACAGCCAGTCACCGTTTACTCACCATACCATTATAATAAGGACTCTGCTCGCATAGTGTATTATCCTATTCTCAATACCAATAGCGTTTCGTTGCAGACGAACGATTCGTTTATTGCATTTCCGTCGCCTTGTTTCGATAAACTTTCGTTGCGGTTTAGTCCCAATGTATATCCATCGGCGGTCATTCACGTCGTAACCGATGGGGGGCATATAGTAAAGACAATTCCTTGTAAAAGCGTAGGCGGCACGTTCACCATTGATGTTTCCGATTTGCCCGTAGGCATTTTTATGTTGAAGGTTGAGATAGCAGGCAGAAAATATGTGGGCAAATTCTCCCACATACATCTATGATGGCCGTAGGGCTGTCGTACTACGGCAGCCGTCACAAAATGTTTGTTACAATTGATGGCTGCCACGTTGTGACAGCCCTACAACCAACCATTATGGAAATTATAGGAATACGAAATGTTTGCATAAATCCGTGTGCACATCGTCTCTAACCACGAAAAAGCACCGTTTTGTAAAATTCTCAAAAAAAAAATTGCACTTCGTGTAACTTTTTTTCGTTATTTTGCGTCTTGAGTATGTTAAGTATAT
>JAFZTG010000251.1 GCA_017618935.1 Bacteroidales bacterium
TCTTCTTCGGAAAAAATAACATGTTAGCTCCGTTTCATACACCAAACTGCATTGAGGCAGGATGCGACGAGGCAGGACGCGGTTGCCTCGCAGGTCCCGTGTATGCCGCTGCGGTAATTTTTCCCTCCGATTATAAGAATGAATTACTGAACGACTCAAAACAGTTGACCGACAAGCAACGGAAAACGCTCCGTGAACAAATCATGCGTGACGCCACAGCGTGGGCTGTGGGAATTGTCGATAATCACGAGATTGACAAGATAAATATTTTAAATGCATCATTTCTTGCAATGCATAGGGCGTTGGACAAACTTGCCGTTTCACCCGAGCATATTATTGTGGATGGAAACAAATTCAAAAAATACAAGGAAATTCCTCATCATTGCATTGTTAAAGGAGACGGAAAATATCTGGCTATTGCCGCAGCTTCAATCCTTGCCAAAACGTTCAGAGATGATTTTATGGACGAGATTCATCAACAGTTTCCAATGTACAACTGGATTTCAAACAAAGGATACCCCACATTGCAACATAAATTTGCCATAAAGGAATTTGGCAGGACGGAATATCATCGTGTCACGTTCAATGCTGAGATAACAAAACAATTGTCGCTGGATATTTAACACATAAAAATTATGAAGAATTTCAAGATAGGAATTATCGGGGCTGGCTGGATTGCCGAAAAAATGGCAGAGACAGTGGCTTCAATGGATGGATACGAAGTGTATGCAATTGCTTCTCGTTCAATCGAAAAAGCGCAGTTATTTGCAGCAAAGCTTAACATAGAAAAAGCATACGGTTCTTACGAAGAATTGGTTTGTGACGATGATATTGACTTGGTGTATGTTGCCACGCCACATTCGCACCATTTTCAGCATACGAAACTTGCCGTTGAGCACGGGAAACCGTGTCTTGTAGAGAAAGCATTTACGGCAAATGCCCGCGAAGCAGCTGAATTGTTGCAACTTGCAAAGAAAAAAGGAGTGTTTGTCACCGAAGCAATCTGGACGCGCTATATGCCTCTTTCTCATAAGATTAAAGAGTTATTGGAAGCTGGGGCAATTGGAACCCCTCGCCTACTTTCGGCAAGTTTGTGCTATCCGTTGGAAAACAAAGAACGGATTACCAATCCTGCGCTGTGCGGTGGAGCATTGCTCGACGTGGGCGTGTATGTGCTGAATTTCGCACGAATGTATTTCGGTAGCGATATAGTGAAAACGGTCACGAACTGCCAACTGGGAACGACGGGAATGGATATGCAGGAAAGCATTTCGTTGAGTTATGCCGACGGCAAAATGGCAAATTTGCAGACTGGGGCTTTGTGCCTAAACGACCGTCAAGGTGTTATCAGTGGCACGGAGGGCTATATTAGGGTTGACAACGTGAATTGCCCCGAACGTGTCGAGGTTTATCGAAATTATGCCCTTGTGGAAACGTATGAAAAACCGTCGGATATGATTTCTGGCTATGAATATCAAGTGATGGAAAGTCGTCGCTGCATAGAGGCGGGCTTGCTTGAGTCGCCTATGATGCCACACGAGGAAACACTTGCCGTTATGCAACAAATGGATACTCTTCGTAAAGAATGGGGTGTGAAATATCCTATGGATTAGGGTTATAAAAGAGAGTTATTTGAATTCTTCCCAGTAAATGCTATTATCCCATTCCGCTTTAATAATAACGGATTCTTTGAAGAAATATGTTTTTTCTGGTTGCCGTTTGAGTTCCAAACAGCCCGAATCCCACGTTTGATTGTTGTTTTCGTCAACGAAGCAACTAAGAGAATATTTTCCGGCGGGAATGTTGTTAAATTGGATAGTATTTGAACTTGTTGTAGAATAGGTTACCGGATTTTTGGAGTCATCGGATGTGAGTACAAATACTAAGTTTCCTGCTGGCAAACCTTGGGTATTCTTAATGTTGAGGTTTCCAAGATTTTCTTTTTTTGGTGATTGGAAACGAATTTGAGTGGAATCGTTTGCGTCTCCAAAAACATCGACAAACGTTGTGTCAAGCACTATCAGAGTATATTCGGTATTTGGCGTCCAATCGGCAGTGATGGCATACGAGCGTTCCTTTGAAGGCTGTTTTTGTATGGAAAAAGGAACTTTCTGATAAAATCCGTATGGCGTGTTTTCCGTCTGGATGTTCTCCACAAACTCGCGTGATGCGAAGCCAAACGTATCAACAACTGCACCCTTCTGAATAGTAAGTGTGTAATTTTGCGATTTTTCGGCAGAGTGATATATGTCGATGATTCGTGAAGAGCCCTCGGCAAGGGAAATCCTGGTAATGATTGATGTTTCCAGAGAATCGTCGTCGTTTATCAAGGTAAACAGGCTGTCGGTAATTGCACGAACAGGATTGTTGCAGTAGATACGAATCGGTTCGTATGGTTTCAGAGTCTTTTTCTGAACTTCGGGCACTTGCAAAATCAGTCTTTTGTTCGATGAGGGGTGTTTATACATTTTTTGAACTGCAACATCTTTTTTATTGTTGAAATTCTTGGTTTCCGTAGCACCGTCTTTCGTAGGATAGGTAACGGTAATTGCCTGATTTTTAAGTCGAAGTGCGTCAGAAGATGGTTTTATCCAATACAGGAGCGCGTTGCTTTTTTCATCCAGTTCACAGTAGTACCAGTCGGTGAGATTTGGGAGGCCGTCAAGTGTAACCTTCACATCTTGTGGATTGATTGCCTTGCTAAAGTAGAGGGCAAAACGGTCGTTAGCCTCTTTGTACCGTAGTATTTTCTGATTCTGATAGTGTAATGTCGGACGATATTTGTAGTCAGAAACGGCATTGATTTCCTCGCAAGAGTTTTTTGACGTGTCACATAACTGATACAATGTAATCTTTTGGAAATCATCGGCTTTTATTGGTCGTGAAAGCGTAATGAAAAGGGTGTCGTCGGGGAATATCTTTTTGGTCTTGTCGATTGATGTCGAAATACTCACACGTTCTGGATGATTCTTGGAACTTTCAATTTGAAGAGTGTCGGTTTTCGTTTCCGAAGACTGAATGTTTTTCTTATATGAAAGGAATAACACCGTTGAATCGGAATTTTGTACAAGTGTGTCGAGTAGCCAAATCACAAGACTATCTTGGGATATTTCTTCCACAACCGATTCACCTTGGGGATATAGATTGTTCAGTGTTGGCATATTGTTTTTCGCACTCATCTTAATGCCGATAGCATACGGCGAAATGCGAATATTCGACAAGATCTCCTGATTCCATACCTCGTTTTCAAAAAGCGACAACTGCACATCTTGATCCGACCAGCGAGTTTTCTCAACCAGGTTGAACGAGTCTTTCACTTCAACTATTTGTATGCTATCCTTAAATTCTTTGAGACGAATGGTATCGTTGTGCGTAAACCATACGCTGTCAATAAATCGTTCTGCTGTCGGGTTGAAAATTGTGTCGAGAAATGCGATTCGTTCTTTAGGCTGATTGAAGGTGAAATCTTTGTCGGAATCTTCCAAAGCGTAGATTTTATAAGGCTTTGCCTCAATGTTCGAAAACGAGAAATCACCTTTTTTCGAGACTTGCGTAATATATCGTGGCTTCTGCGTTTGAAAAGCCGTGTCGCTCAAATCGTCGTACAAAAGTGCATAAACGTGTTCGGGAACTTTGCCATCTTTCGCACACGAAATCTTTCCCGCAATTTTCATTGTGTCAATGCCCGTACCCGTTGAAAAAGCGTACAGATATTGTTCCGTGAAATTGTTTTCAGTCAAATCCTTTATGGCATTGTTAAAGTTGAAACTGTACGTCGTATTGGGCTGTAAGGTCTGTTTTGGCAAGGAAATCGTCAGTTTTTTCTTTTTCACCGAGAATTCCGGTTTTTTCTCCATAATGGGAGAAATCATACAATTGTCTTCAATATTGTCAAGGGCGATAAATTCATTAAACTTGATGACAATCTTTTGCGGATTGATATTCTGCGAGTTGTTTGCCGGTTTTTCGAACACGGCATACGGGGCATCTTTGTCGATAGGGCCACCTGTAGGCGCCGATTCCCTTGCGCAGTTCATAAGCAGAAATGGCAACGGGAACGCCAACAATAGCGGAAAAACCAGTCGTAAAAGCGATTTTAGCAGTACTTTCATCATACCAATCAAATTGTGCCAAAAGTAGCACATAAAATTAAGAATTGAAAATTAAGAATGAAGAAAGCACATATTAAAAACAATAACAATATATCAAACAACTGAATAAAAATGAATTACAAAATTCATCTAAAGTATAATTTTAAATCAAGTTCTTGGTTTAAAAATCAAATATATTCTATCCCGACACACTTCGTCTATGGAAAACAGCGTTTGGTATAGAAAAAAACTTAAATCTATGGGATTCGTTACCTTTGAAAAGTCTTTTATAAAAATGGCAAAAAAAGCAAAAATTATATTAATACACCTCATTTCGTGGTGTGTTTTGATAGTAGTACCTCATTTATTCGCCACTAATACCTATAGTTGGAGTCTTTTTGTTTTTCATACCACACTTTACGTGGCACCGATAATAATTTTTTATCTTCATTTTGGACTAGTTCTTCCACTTCTGTTTATTAGGCGTCGCTATAGGTCTTATTTTTTAGCATTGGTCGCATTATGTGCGTTGTTTTTTCTCATCTTTTTCCTGTTGGCTCCGCTTCAAGAAAAATTAGTTGAGATTATACATGCCACAAATCCATCAATTACCTTTATACAAGGGAAGACCAAGATAATTGTCCGTTTCGTTCTTTTTTTCATTTCATTAGCGGCAAGTGGCGTACTCAGTTATTCGATACAAAGTGTAAAACGAGAACAGTTACTAAAAGAACTGGAGAAGCAGCATGCCGAATCCAATTTGCAACTTCTGAAATCACAACTTAGTCCGCATTTCCTTTTCAATGCTATGAATAGTCTTTATTCGCTGGCATTGAAGAAATCCGACGATTTGCCCAACGCAATCCTGACATTTTCCATCCTTCTTCGTTACAGCACTTACGATAGTACCGAGGACTATGTGGATATTGAGAAAGAGATAGAATACCTTCACGATTACGTGAACACGCAACAACTCCGTTTGTCGCCCGAGAGCGTGGTGAATTTTGAGGAAAACTGGACGACAAAAGAGAAGATAAAAATTGCGCCGATGGTGCTGATTCCCTTTGTTGAAAATGCATTCAAACACGGAAGAAATGCAGAAGGGAACGTAAACATATCCATCAGCATCAATGTTAATTTAAATGATATAGTCTTTCATATTCAGAATGAAGTGTTTAAGAATGTTAATTCGTCAAAGGATTCGGTGCACGGAATAGGTATTCAGAATGTGAAATCGCGACTTCAAATAATTTATGGTACAAAGCATTCACTTCAAATAAGTGAAACGGATTCGTTGTACAGCGTAACCTTAAAAATAAACATATGATACGGTGTGTGATTGTAGATGATGAGCCATTGGCTCGTGAGATTTTGGAGTTATATGTATCTCATAATGAGGAACTTCAACTGGTGGGCGTATGCAAAAGCGCCGAAGAGGTAGTTGTGCTACTTAACAAGGAAACGGTCGATGTGTTGTTTCTTGATATTCTTATGCCAGGAATGTCGGGAATGCAATTGCTAAAGACATTGGAGAATCCACCATTGGTGGTGTTTACTACCGCCTACAACCAATATGCCGTGGAGGGTTTCGAAGTGGGGGCCGTGGATTATCTGGTGAAACCTATCTCTCCCAAACGATTCGATGCAGCCGTGGAAAAAATCAAGGACAAACTATTGTTACAAAAACTTACGAAAACATCAACTAATACTATAAATCACATCTTTGTTCGCGCTGATTATCAAGATGTAAAGATTATGCTTGATGACATACTTTATATAGAAGGTTTAAAAGATTATGTAAAAATTGTCACAAACGAAAAACGTATTATTACACTCACTAACATTAAAGGAATGATGGAGAAACTACCTCAAAACGAGTTTATCCGAGTTCATAAATCATTTATCGTACCAAAGAAAAAAATCGACACTATAAAAGGTAACTCCTTGATGATAAGCGAGAAAGAGATTCCTATCGGACTTACTTATAAAGAGAGTTTCAAGAAAATAATGGGGTTAGAAGAATAAAAATCCCCGAATTATTTTGAGAATAAAAAAATATGATTACTTTTGCCACACCAAATCGGAGTGGTAGCTCAGTCGGTAGAGCACAGGACTGAAAATCCTGGCGTCGGCGGTTCGATCCCGCCCCTCTCCACGAAGGGAACAGGAATTTGTTCCCTTTTTTGTTTCTATACACCAAGAAAATACTACATTTGTGTAAGCAAAATGGTATGACACAGCAAAGTGGTATTCTTTACATCTCGTATGACGGAATGACCGACAATCTTGGTCAGTCGCAAGTGATTCCGTATCTGGAAGGATTGGCTAAATTCGGATATGCGATTCATATTCTCAGTTGCGAGAAACCACAGTTGTACGAAAAACGAAAATCGCATATTTCCCGTTTGCTCCAAAAATCGGGAATAACGTGGCATCCACTTACGTACACGGCAAAACCAGCAGTGATTTCCACATTATATGATTTACACAAAATGCAGAATGAGGCGGTGAAACTCATTCGTAATCAGGAGAATAACATTCAATTGTTGCATTGCCGAAGTTACATTAGTGCGCACGTGGGTTGCTATTGCCAGAAAAAATTTGGTATTCCTTGGATTTTCGATATGCGTGGTTTTTGGGCCGACGAACGTGTGGAAGGAGGCATCTGGAACACATCAAAGTTCGTGTACCGACAAGTATATCAATATTTTAAGAACATAGAAAAAACGTTCATTGAAAATGCCTCGGCAATCATTAGTCTCACCGAAAACGGAGCAAATGAAATCCGTTCGTGGAAAGCATATCAGATTCATAAAAACCCAATTTCAGTGATTCCTTGTTGTGCCGATTTGCGTCTGTTTACGCGAAACGACAAAAAGGCATCATCTTTAAGGAAAACTTTATATATCAACGATAATTGCTTTGTACTGAGTTATTTGGGCTCGTTCGGAACATGGTATATGACCGAGGAAATGTTTGATTTCTTCAAAGTCGTGTATGAGAAAAATCATAATGCCATTTTTCTCTGCATCACCCCCGACAATCCCGACAAACTTGACTCTATGGCAATTCGTAAGGACATTCCTCGTGATGCCTTGCGTGTGGTGAAAGCCAATCGTGAAGATGTTCCGGCGTATATTTCTCTTTCTGACTGGTCACTGTTTTTCATCAAACCCGTATATTCCAAAAAGGCGTCGTCGCCTACAAAAATGGGCGAATTGCTGTCGGTTGGCATTCCGTTGGTTTGCAACGCCGGCGTAGGCGATGTCGACACAATTATGAAAGATTGTCCACAGGGATTTGTGATTAAGGATTACACGCAAGCGGAATACGAGTCAGTTGCAGAGCAAATGCTTGCAACCACCAACGTGGATTCTGCCGCCTTACACAGCGTTGCCGAGAAATATTACTCTCTTGAAAAAGGAGTGGAAGCGTACCATTCCGTGTACGAAACAATACTTGGCAAGTAATCTATAATTTTTCAATCAACTCGAAAGCCTTGTCAACACCCGTTGATGCGGGTTCTGCAATAATCGTCAGGTTCGGTTGTGACTGCACTTGCGGTTTCGGATCAACGAAAAAGATGGGCGTATCGCGTTTGGCATAACGGATAAGTCCGGCAGCAGGATACACCTGCATAGACGTGCCGATAATTATCATTATATCAGCCGTTTCAACTTGTCGTGCAGCTGGCTCTATGTTAGGAACAGCCTCTTCGAAAAATACGATTTGCGGACGAAGTTGCGAGCCGTCCTTTGCCTTGTCGCCCATTTTTATTGGTTTGTAGCCAATATCGACAAAACAATATTCGTCGGTTTCGTTGCTGGAACTACATGCTTTGGTGAGTTCGCCGTGCAGATGAATCACGTGCGTGCTTCCCGCTCTTTCGTGCAGATTGTCAACATTCTGGGTTACGACAACAATTTCATAGTCCTTTTCTTTTTCTGCCAAACAAATATGTGCACGATTCGGTTGCTTCGACTCAAGTTGCGCCCGCATCGTGTTGTAGAAATCAAGAATGAGTTGAGGATTTCTATACCATGCGCTATGCGTGGCAACGTCTTCAACACGATGGTTTTCCCACAATCCGTCCTCCGAACGGAATGCCTTTATTCCTGATTCCACGCTGATTCCAGCACCAGTTAAAACGACAATTTTTTTCATGATTTCAATGATATAATTGTAGAGACGCCCCATTGTGACGTCTCTACTGGCAATAGATTTTTACATTTGTAGAGACGTGCCATGGCGCGTCTCTACATTGAATTATTTCTTGAAATAACGTTTATACAATCCTTCAAATCCTTGACCATGACGAGCTTCGTCCTTAGCCATTTCGTGAACAGTGTCGTGGATTGCGTCAAGATTTTGTGCTTTTGCATTTTTTGCAATACGCATCTTGTCTTCGCATGCGCCTGCTTCAGCCATCATACGTTTTTCAAGGTTTGTTTTCGTGTCCCACACAACTTCGCCAAGCAATTCGGCGAATTTAGCAGCGTGTTCTGCCTCTTCGAACGCGTAACGTTTGAATGCCTCGGCAATTTCTGGATAACCTTCGCGATCGGCCTGACGGCTCATTGCAAGATACATTCCCACTTCTGAACATTCTCCCATAAAGTGAGCGTTCAGGTCTTTTTTCATTTCAGCATCGCAGTCTTTTGCAACGCCAATGACGTGTTCAGTAACGAATTTCAATGCTGCCGACTCATCAACAACTTTCCACGTTACTATTTGTTTACACTGTGGGCAACGTTCTGGCGCCTCTTCTCCTTCATGAACAAAGCCGCATATAGGGCAAATGAATTTTTTTGACATAGGTATAATTTTATTTTTCGTTATTAATAATTTTCTGCTTTTACTTGGAAATATGCTTGTGGGTGGTCGCAAACAGGACAAACATCTGGTGCTTTTTTACCAATTACGATGTGTCCGCAGTTTGAGCATTGCCAAATCATATCTTTGTCTTTCGAGAATACAAGACCGCCTTCAATGTTTGCCAACAGTTTTTTGTATCGTTCTTCGTGTTCCTTTTCGATTTTTGCAACACCTTCGAACAAGTCTGCAATTTTGTCGAAACCTTCCTCACGAGCCTCTTTTGCAAACGTTGCGTACATATCGGTCCACTCGTAGTTTTCGCCAGCGGCAGCATCTTTCAAGTTTTCGATAGTGCCGGGAACTTTGCCGTCGTGCAAAAGTTTGAACCAGATTTTTGCATGTTCCTTCTCGTTGTTTGCCGTCTCTTCAAAAATGCTTGCAATTTGAACGTACCCGTCTTTCTTTGCTTTCGATGCGTAATAGGTATATTTGTTTCGTGCCTGTGACTCTCCGGCAAAAGCCGCTTGGAGATTTTTCTCTGTTTTAGATCCTTTTAGTTCCATACAATAAGTTTTATAATTATAAATAGATTTATTTCGCTCAATCAAAGCAAGTAAATGTACAAAAAAATGATACGAATTACTACAAGACTAAAAAAAACTCCTATTACGCCTTCTTTGGGAACAGATTATGGTTAGAATAAACCTATAGTTTATTTTTCAAAAGCTCAATAATCTCATCTTTTGCTTTCAGTAATTCTTTTGTCATTTGCAATTCCTTTTGCAGAGATTCAACTTCCTGCGAAACTGCAATCTTGCTTATGTCGGTTTTCTCCACGCCCAACAATGTAAATATAGATGTGTCAAGAACGTTGGCGATTTGCTCCAGACGCAAGATTGACAAATTCGTCTGACCACGTTCTATTTTTGAAACCGCCATGATTGAAATGTCCAGTTCTCCCGCCAAATCAGCTTGCGAGATTTTTTGCGCTTTCCGTATCTCCCGAATTGTATTTCCTATGATTTGTAAATCCATACCTTATTATTATTAGTTGAAATTTACAAACTGAAAAATTTCCTATTTTATATTAAAAATTTATAAAAACAAGCCATTATAAACTATAAGTTTATATATTTGCCAAGTTAAATTATTTTTTAAACCTAAAATTAAATTTTATGAAAAGAGGTATTTTATTCATGTTTGGTGCATTACTAGGTGGTGCATTGTTATTTACTGCTTGTGGAAGCGACGACAAGACAGAAGATCCTGATGTACGTGACGTTGCAGTGGGAAATTACAGTGGTACGACAACGTATTATTGGGCAACGGACGAAGGAATGATTGAAGATGAGGAAACGTTTGGAAAGCCAAACTCTATTAACGGTTCTGTAGAAAAAGATAGCGAACAGTCAAGTGCTATCCGTCTGTCGTTCGACGGCGACGTGTTCTATGGAAACAAAATTGCTGCAGCATCAAATGGTTTCACTTTCGATATTGAATCTCAAACTGTTGAAGGAGTAAAAATCACAGGGTATAATGTTGCAACATTGGGAACTGCAGAATACAACGGTTTGTTCTTGTCGGACAACAAGACTTTGGACTTTGGTATCAAAATCTCTGTTGAAGATTTCATCGACTTGTTCTTTGACGAAGATGATGAAGATTCGTGGATTGTTGCTCTTGCCGTTGCAGCATACGCCGACGAATACGACATTGAATGGGTTGTTGTAGAATACGAACTAAACAAACGATAGTACAATGAAGAAATTTCTTTCAATAGCATTTTTATGCGGAGTTCTTGTAAGTTCCGCATACGCAGGCAATCCAGATCCCACATACGTATATTGCGACATGGTTGGGTATGAAAAACTTCTCTCGTTAACGGGAAAAGTAAAGGTTTCTATTGACTACGGCGAGGCAAAAACCCTATTCAGCGACCAAAGAATCAAGGACGAAAGTGGTAAAGTTCAGTCGTTTAACTCGATGATTGACGCAATGAACTATATGGCACAGCAAGGTTGGGAAATCGACCAATGCTATATTGTTAAAGGTGACGGTGAAATGAAAACCCACTGGATTCTAAAAAAGAAAGTTGTTAAGTAGTTAAAACTTTTTTTGTAAGGCTGCTCTCCACAAGGGCAGCCTTTTTATTATGAAAAAATGTCTGTTCTTGCGTTATCGCATGTAAAACAGACATTTTGAGTAAAAATTTTTCTGGATACTTATACATCTATTTCTCCAACTCTTTCCATGCCAACGCACTTGCACCAAGCACAGCAGCGTTTTTGTCCATCAAACCACTGAGTTTTATCTCAATCTTGTTTTTGAAAATCGGTAGCAAATATGCTTCCATGCTTTCTTTTGTTGGTTTGATGATGGCATCACCTGCTTTTGCAGGACCACCAAACAAAAAGATTGTCGACGGACTTGTGTGGCAAACCACATCGGCCAACTTCATTCCAAGAATCTTACCTGTATAGTCAAAACATTCTTTTGCCAATTCGTCGCCATTTTGATATGCCTTGAACACATCGTACGACGTGAGTTTGCTATTCGGAATATCGCGCAACGGCGATGGTTTGCGAGAATTGCAGAGCAGCTCCGTCATTGTGCGTACAATACCCGTAGCCGAAGCGTAAGTTTCCAAGCAGCCTTTCTTGCCACAACCACACTGGCGACCGTCCATAAACACGGTAGTATGACCAACCTCGCCGGCAAATCCGTCGTGACCATACACTAAATCGCCATTTACCACAATACCGCTACCCAAACCTGTTCCAAGCGTAATAACGACAAAATCCTTCATGCCTTTTGCCGCACCGAAAATCATTTCGCCCATAGCGGCAGCGTTTGCGTCGTTGGTAATCGCTATTTTCACATTCGGGAAGTATTCGCCCATCATTTTGCAGAAATGCACCGTGCCTTTCCAACTCAGATTCGGGGCTTCCTCAATCGTACCACGATGATAGTTCGCATTCGGCGCACCAATACCGATTCCCTTCAACTCACAATCGGAATGATTTTGTAACTCTTTCTGTATCAATGAGCAAAGGTTTTTCATATACGGCTCGATTTCCGTATATTCTTTCGTTGGTATGCTCGTCTCGAACAAACAATTTCCGTCTCTGTCAACAAAACCAATGGCAGTGTTTGTTCCGCCAATATCTATTCCGACTGTAATTTGCTTCATTTTTCTTCGTTTTTCGTTTTTACAAAGGTATTGATTTTATATTTTCTGTTATAAAAAAGATAAAGAAAATAGCAAAGAGAACATTACAATAATTTTCCACGCAGAAAAGCAAGTTCCTCAGAGAAATCTACAAAAGGATACTTTTGCGAAAGAGATTCACAATCTTCTATTGTACTATGTATAAAAGTTTTATAAGAATCGCTAGTGACATTAAACGGACGATGTTTTATGGCTTTTTGTACGGATTCTATTTGAGAAATCAGACTTATTGTTTCTTTTGAAAAATACGTTTTCGAGAATATTTCCCATATATACTCTATTGCCACGGCACTTGGATGAAGCATATCTTCATCGTAGAATCGATAATCGCGCAAATCGTCC
The DNA here is from genome assembly GCA_017618935.1 of Bacteroidales bacterium. The sequence continues at coordinate 12,478 of JAFZTG010000251.1, forward strand.
ATAAGCAACTCATACGCAGGGAAATAACCACTATTTTGAATTGATTTTTGCATAGAATCTATTGCCAAAAACAACGTTGATTTGCTCACCTGATTTTCGTGGGCACCATCTTTCCAATGACGAATGGGACTTACTGTAAAAATCACTTGCAAACTTGGATTGATTCTTTGCAGTCGCAGAATTGATTTTTCAAGAGCGGAAACACACTCCTCAACCGAGAGTTTACGTCGATTAAATTGCGATGCTGGAGTCTTATGGCAATTATTCACAATTTGCTTCGTTTCGTTCAATTCATATATCCACGCTGTTCCCAATGTAAGAAACAGATAATCAAGAGATTGAAATTTTTCTAAAAAATCATTCTTTACATTATTGAATGTTCGAACCACTTCTTGTTTATTGACCGACGAAAATGAAGTATGAAGAAAATACGATTGCCACACATCGTTGGCCAAAAAAAGGTCCTGTTCATCGAATGGTATATCACCAAGCAACAAATCAATAGTTTGTGCAATAGAAATTGGATTATAGACCGTTCCAAGCGGATTCACCAGAATGGGAAATTTTGCCGACAGCAGACGCCCTCCGATATTCGTGGTGAAACACGAGCCAATAGCCATTCCTTTGTGTATATGAGAAATCTCAAACGAAGAATGAGGAACGTCTATGGTTGTCTTAAATTGCATTTATTGTCGTTCTATTTAACTCAGACTTTTTATAAAGGAGATACTACAGCAAACCTAATTTCAGTTTTGCCTCTTCGGTCATCATATCCTGATTCCATTCGGGTTCAAGCACAATGTTGACGGCAACGTCTTCAACGCCGTTAATAAGTTTCAGCTTTGTCTGAATTTCGTACACCAACGGCTCTGCCATCGGGCAGTTGGGCGAAGTGAGCGTCATATCTATCTCAACGATGGGAAGTTTATAGTTGATTTTATAAATCAGTCCTAACTCGTATATATCAACAGGAATTTCGGGGTCATAAACAGTTTTGAGCGTTTCCACGACCTCATCTTGAATTCTCTTGAGTTCTTTTTCGTCTTCCATAACTAATCCTGTTTCGCTTTAAACGCCAACGCGTATATCTTCATTTGTTTTATCATGGCAAGTAAGCCGTTTGAACGGGTTGGGGAAAGATTTTCCTTCAAACCGATTTTTTCAATGAAATGCAAATCGCATTGTAGAATGTCGTCGGGTGTTTGGTTTGACAGCACGCGAATCAACAGCGAAATGATACCTTTGGTGATAATGGCATCGGAGTCGGCAGTAAAAATCACCTTACCGTCTTTCAGTTCAGCAAAAAGCCAAACTTGTGACTGACAGCCCTTTATTAAATTATCTTCCTTCTTATACGACTCGTCAATTACAGGAAGATTTTTGCTTAAATCAATGAGATACTGATACTTATCCATCCAGTCGTCAAACAAACTGAACTCTTCAATAATCTCGTCTTGAATCTCGTTTATCGTCATAGTACAAAGAGGCCTTTCCGCCTTTACCCTATCGTAATTTTGTTGCAAATGTACTTTTTTTCTATAGAAAAAAAACTTACACAGTAATAATTTTGGATTACGAACGACAACGCACCACGTCCACCACGTGGCTGCCTGCTCCAATGAGTTCCTGCCGTTCCGACACGCATTTTTGGTATTCGATGAAGCGGGCAAATGTCGCGTCGCTCATGTGATTGATGCGGGTACGCATATAGTCGGCGGCTCCTTCGGGCGAAAAAATTGTGACACGTTCCAAACCAGCTTTCTCGTTAAGACGGTTTATGTCTTCCAGACGCACATAGTCGTACAATTCCCCCTCCTGAACTCTCACGTGGAAATCCTTATCCACGGCTCCTTGCGCCAAAAGTCCCTCGATTCTTTCCTCGTCGAAGCAGTACGAAAGAATGCTGTATTCGTTCATCAGATACGCCACAAAAATCAGTCCTCCAGGCTTGGTCACGCGTTTTGCCTCGTTCAGCGCCTTTAGTTTCTCGTCGTCGCCAATAAGATGGTACAGCGGACCGAGCAAAAGGGTGATATCGGCCAAATCAGTTGCTATTGACGGCATATTTCTGGCATCGCCCTGCACCACGTCGGCCGTTGGTTCACGCTTTAGAAACATTTCAATATTGCGGCGGACGAGTTCCACGGCTTTCACCCGATAGCCCTCGGCCATCAGTGCAGAGCAGTATCGTCCCGTTCCCGCCCCAACGTCAAGGATTGTCTGCCCCTGCTGCAAAAACCGATGCAGGTGGTACATAGTGGTTTCGAACTCCACAATGCCATGCCGTCGGCACAAGCGAAGGTCTTCGTTGTGCTTGTTGTAATGCTTCTCTATGTTTGTTAAGGCCATGATTTGTATTCATAGAAATAAGTTATTCCTTCCTTACATGCAACACTTTCTTTCCATTGACAATATAAATGCCATAAGGAAGGCCGTCAAGTGATGTGGCATTTTGGCGTATCAAAGCTCCTGTTATGGTATATACGTTTGTCGGTTTGTCAATTTGAAGCATTGAAAGAATTGGGATTCCTGTTTTTGACAGGATAGTGATTTTCCCGTTGGAATACGTGAAATCATAATTTTCCGCTTCGCCACCGCTGAGTACCAAGTCATATTCGCCAGCGGGAGACGCATTCGTTGCTTCGGTCGTTACAGTAGGAATTGTTGTCAGCACGTTTTCGTCCTCGCCATTCTTGAAACCATCGAACGACACCGCAAACGTCGGCAGTTCGTCGCCCTCAGTAATCGTGGCATTATCCACGTTCACCATCAGCGGACTTTTCGTAATGGTCAGTGTTCCATTTTTCACCGTCACATACGAATTTTCCACACCATCAAGATTTAGCTCCACATCGTATTCGCCTACTGGTGAGGAAATATCGGCATCCGTGACAAACGCAACTTCGCCCAAAACATCGGCACCAACTCTATTATAGGTAAATTCAGGATTTTCGTCGCCGTACTGACGCGAAACATCGTTTACAATAAGTTCAATCGGTTGAGCAACCTTTATGGTAAAGTCACTCGTTTCCGTTGCTCCGTACGAAAGTATATAAACCGTGGGGGTCGGCATTGTCATTACAAACACATCTTTCTCGTTTATCGTCTTCGTTTCCGGCGCAATGCGATTGCCATCGGCATCAAAGAAGTCAAACTGAGCATCGGTTCCTGCAATTTCCCAATGGAGTGAATCCTCCGCAAATCCTGTATAACTAAATCCTTGAACCTGACCACCTTGTGGCGCACTTATTGTTTCTGTTTTCTCGTTGCCAAGTTCCACAAACACTGGCTCTACGGTAAGACTCATATCTTCCAACGTGTCAACTATGGCTTCAGAACCAATTTCATCGTTGTTAAACACTTGAATACCAACTGTTATCGTTTCCTTCGTGGTCACTGTCATCGTTTCCACGTCGAAAACATATTCCGCATCAATACTTCGTGGTTTGACGTTTTCCAAGGGAATGACAATGTTATCCAAATCAATGCTTTGTTGGGCAGGATCTATGGCAATTCGGGTACGTGGCTCGTCGTTAAACCAATAATCCACACCGACAAGTTTTGAGGGTCCCTCGATTTTCGTCACCATAAACGACTTGAATACAACGGCGGATGTGTGTCCCGCTTTGTCAATGGTACGATAATTAAATGTATGCAGACCATAGTTAAGCGTTGAAATATCAATGTCAAGCATCACCGTGCCATCTTCAGGTATAATCGCAGTCTCCCGCTCGTCAAAATTGCTGTCAAGCCAGTATTCGTAAGTCAACAATGAATTCTCGCCATTCTGCGTCGTTTCAAACAGCATAAAATTCTTCACCATCACGGGACTAACCTTGCCAACGGCATCTATCACACGCATGGCAATGTTGTGAAGCCCTGGATTGAGCGAGGCAACGTCGATGTCGAGATTGACAATGCCGCTTGCGTCCATTGTGCCACTTACACGTTCGTCGAACTTTTGGTCAATCCAATATTCGTAGGTTTGGAGAGAATTCTCGCCACTCTGCGTCGTTTCAAACAACATAAAATTCTTCACCATCACGGGACTAACCTTGCCTACGGCATCTATCACGCGCATGGCGATGTTGTGAAGCCCAGTATTAAGCGAGGCAACGTCAATGTCGAGATTGACAATGCCGCTTGCGTCCATTGTGCCGCTTACACGTTCGCCGAATTTTTGGTCAATCCAATATTCATAGGTTTGGAGAGAATTCTCGCCACTCTGCGTCGTTTCAAACAGCATAAAATTCTTCACCATCACGGGACTTACCTTGCCCGTGGCGTCTATCACACGCATGGCGATGTTGTGAAGCCCCGGATTGAGCGAGGCAACGTCAATGTTGAGATTGACAATGCCGCTTGCGTCCATTGTGCCGCTTACACGTTCGCCGAATTTTTGGTCAATCCAATATTCGTAAGTTTGTAATGAATTTTCACCACTCGGTGTTGTTTCAAAAAGCATAAAGAATTTAGTTACGACAGGGCTGTAGAGCGTTTTATTGTCGTCAACCGCAAGCACGCGAAATGCCACATTGTGCAGACCAGGGGACAACGTTGCCACGTCAAGTTCTTCGCTCCAAGTGGAACTTGTCATTTCTGCCGTAGTACGACTGTCAAATTGTTGGTCAAACCAATATTCGCACGTCGTAACGGAGACTTGTGCCGTTGTCGTCAAGCAACAGAGCAATGTCAATATGGACAGCACTATATGTTTTGTTCTGTTCATAGTCAGTCTCTTTGAGAGAAATTACTCCAATGGTCTTGCTTCTGCTTTAATAGACACTTTCAGTTTGCCCGGTTCGCTCTTCGAGTCAACCGACGTGCTGATAATACGTGGGGTGGAAGGTATCGGGTTCCACGGGAAATTGCCGCCAGTAACGCCACATGGTGTTCCGTCAGTTCCTACGTATGTTTCAGGATTTGCGAGTTCCCAAGTACGAGGTGTCCCGTCCTCTGTAGCGTAGTCCCAATTATCCTGTCCATCAGCGAATAAGGTTTTACAATCAGTCCAAAGAGACTGGTCATAATTTCCTTCACAGACATTATTCCCTCCAACATCAAGTTTATTGTTGCTACACACGTTGTTATAGCATGTGGCACCCGCAGAAAAACGATAGGAATGTCGTGGATTAATAATATTATTAGTATAATAATATGGTCCCTGGCGATAATAATCATCAACTATAATACAATGGTCAACATTTATCTGGCTCCCTGCCGCAAAGTTTGGTTCCATACCACGAAGCCAGCAATTGGCAACAACAAAGGCAGTTGTTTTCTTGCTTTGTCCATCAACCCAATTGCGAATATAACATTGACGGATGATGATATTATTTGTTTCCACTCGGTTATAAAAATAACCAAAACTACATTTAATTATTTCCGTATTAGCTACAAGTTGCGTCCCGTTAATTACAGCATTCTCCGTATAGTAAATTCCCTCTATACGTACAACAGGGGAGAATTCATCCGTACTTGTAATGGTCAGGTCGCCATTAACGCGTGTCTCGCTAATGTTATTGGACGCATCTTTTTCAAATCCGGCACCATAGATTTTCATACTTTTTGTGATGGCTCCGGGATTACTAAATGCACCGGGAGAGAGCGTGATAACACCACCTTCGTTAGGAGCGGCTGCCACTGCATCTTTGAAGGAATCATAGCCATAAAACACTGAAGTTGTTTCACCGTTTTGAAGCGTTGCCGACACACCGTCGGAAATCTGTGCAATAGCCGCAATCGTGCCAACCAATGCCACCAAGGATAAAAGAATTTTTTTCATAACAGTACAATTTGTATTCTTTACAAAGATAAAATATTTTATTCAGTTCTGAAATTACCCCATTACCACCACAATCTCGTTTTCTTTCTTCATCTTGTCGAACGGAACCACGTTGCCTTCCACAGCTTTGCCGTTCAATGTGATGGAAACCACGCCTTTTTCTACCTTCTTAGGATTCTTTACGGTGATGTTCGCGATTTTCCCACGGAATTTACGTGTCGCCGTGAATCCTTTCCATCCTGGAATACATGGGTCAATCAACAGACCGTCGTAGTCGGGACGAATGCCGAGAATGTATTGCGCCGCCGTGAAATATGCCCACGAAGCCGTTCCGCTCAACCACGGGCAACGGCTTTGACCAGCACGCATGTTGTAGGTAGAACAGGTGGTTTGTGCATATACATACGGTTCAATCTGACGAACTTCCGCTTTTTCGTTGTATGCGGCAGGAAGATAGTTCTTGTAGTTTTTGAACGCACGTTTTCCGTGTCCCAAAATACAATCTGCCATAATTCCCCAACCTTGCGTGTGCTGGAATACAGCGGCATTTTCCTTCATACCCTTGTTGAACAACGGTGCTTTGATAACCGATGCCTCTGTCTTTTCGTATGGAGGATCGCACAAAACTAAACCATATTTAATAGCCAAATGTTTCTCAACGCTGTTCATAACCGTTTCGGCACGTTCGCCAGTTGCTTGTCCCGAAATGATTGCCCATGAGTTCGGATTCAACCAAATCTTTCCCTCGTTCAATGGGTCATTTTTCGTACCGAAAACGTAGCCGTCTTCCTTAATTGCACGCACGTACCATTCGCCGTCCCATGCAACTTTGTCGATGGTTTTTGTCAAAGTGGTCAAATGACCTTCCGCCCATTTCACTTCGTCTTTCTTGTTCAAACGAGTACAAATGTCAATGTAAACTGTCAACGCATAGCGAAGTTGCATTGCCACGAACACCGTTTCGCCTTTTGCACCAAGTACAAGACAGTCGTTCCAGTCGGCTTTCAGGCCGCACGGCAAGCCGTTTTTACCACGACGGTCGAGGTTGAACTGGATGGCACGTTTCAAGTGTTCCAAAACAGTGCCTTCGCCCTTGTCGGAGAACGGAAGAACCTTGTTGTAATAATTGATGTCGCCCAATTCCTTCACGTAAGTCGGAACCGTGTTGAACAACCACATGCAGTCGTCGGAACGGAAGTCGGCTTCGGGAGTCGGTGCCTCGTGTCCCGGATTGTGTGCAAACGGCTTCACCACAGGCATAGCGCCACCGTTGGAGTTTTGTCCTGTCAACATAAGTTCAAGACGGTCAACAACTTCCTCTGGAATGTTGTGGATAACGCCGAGCATATCCTGAATCGTGTCGCGGTAGCCCATTCCGTCGCGTTCGCCACGGTAGATGAGTGAGGCCGCACGGCTCCACGCATACGTAATCAGGTTGTTGAACGGATTCCACATATTTATCATGCTATTGAAAGCCGCATCGGGAGTTTTTGCCGAAAGACCTTCGATACGTCCGTGCCAGTATTTCACGATTTTGTTGAATTCGGCTTCGACCTTGGCTGGCGTTGCAACCATTTTTGCCGCTTTTTTGCCTTCTACCCATGCTTTCCCGATACCGAGCACTACGGAAAATTCCTTTGTCTCGCCCGGTTGCAAGTCAACATCAACTTGCAACGTACCGCAACCGTTGTCGCCTTCGGTAAGGGAATTGCTACATTTTCCGTTTACCACAGTTTGTGGATTTGCGTATGTGCGATATGCGCCCAAGAACTTGCTTCTGTCGCTGTCGAAACCCGTAACTTTCTGACCTACAACGCCAATGAACGAGTGACGCGCTTGGTCTTTGTTCTGGAAATTTTCTGGATCTTCGGGCATATACAAATTGCTTCCGTGGTCAACGAAACCATTTTTGTAAGCAGTTTTAATAATGTATTGCGTGTATTGCAAGTTGTTGCTGTCATCGTTCATGTTCCAGTTCGATGCAAATTCCACATAAGTGAACGCACGCAACTTGCGGGCTTTTTTGCCAGTGTTGGTGATTTTTACGTTCCACACTTCAAATTCCTGTCCCATAGGAACGAAATACAACGTTTCGGTTTTTATGTTGCTGTATTCCGAAGAAATTTTCGTGTAGGCAGAACCATGGCGACATTCGCTCTTGTATTTGTCAAGAGGTTTGCCTACCGGTTGCCACGAACCCGACCAGAAATCCGTGCCTTCGCAGTCGCGGATGTACAAATAGCGACCAGGTTGGTCAAGCGGCACATTGTTGAATTTAATTCGAAGAAAACAACCTTGCACCGACGAGCGGAAAAATGAATATCCGCCAGCGTTGTTTGTAATGATTGCACCATAGCGAGTATCGCCAAGATAGTTGCTCCACGAAGTTGGAGTGTCTGGTTTCGTGATGACATATTCCTTGTGTTCGTCATCAAAATAGCCGTATTGCATACAAAAATGATTAAAAGTTACTATTCAAAAAATAACGTTTCAAAGGTACAATTTTTTTGTTTTCGGTCTTGAAATTTCAGTTGATAATCTAAATTTATTTCACCAATCGATTGTTACAGCATCTTTTGCATCAGCACAACGTCTTCATACTTTTGTCCTTGCAAAAGCCAGTCTTTTCGCACCCCGCTTTGCTGAAATCCCGCGTTGGCAAACAACGCCATACTTATCTCGTTTTTGCATGGAACTTCTGCATACACTTGATGTAGCAGCAACATTGTCTTGCAATAATGCAGAAGAAGTTGGAGCGATTTTGTGGCAAATCCCTTGTTCTGAAATTCTTTCGTGACGAAAATTCCTATTCCCGCACGACGGTTATGAGGGTCAAATTCATATAAGTCAATGGCTCCGATTGTCGATTGCGAAGACTTGTCATCAATCATAAGTCGGAGTTGCTTTGCTTCGTAAATATCTGATTGAGAATTGCTTATATAATCCCGAATAGTCTTTTTGGAAAACGGAATAATAGTGGAACTCACGTCCCAGATGCTCGTGTCGTTTTCCCACGCATACAGCAAGTCAACGTCGCTTGGCTCAAGGGCGCGAAGACGGATTTCCGAATTTTCTAACAACTCTTCGTAGGTCATTTTGAAAAATTATTGCGAAATGTAGTAATTTTTCTTTGTGAAATGTCGAATGCTATCATTTTTACGCGAAATTATATACATTTGCCATAATGAAAAAAGTGTTACGAATATTTGGCTTTTTGCTTGCCGGCATAGTGTTGCTCATAATTGTTGCAGCAGTTACGATTCCGTATATGTATAAGGATGAAATTATGCAGGTAGTTACCGAAAAAGTTGGAAAGCAAATCAAAGCCGACATTACACTGAGCAAAGTCGATCTTTCATTGTGGGGAAATATTCCCAATATTTCGATACAATTACATAATGTATGTCTTAAATCGACAGACACATTCAATAAAAAAGAATTCCCGGAACCAACTGACACGGCATTGTACGCACAGCGAGTCCTGTTGTCGTTCAACGTGTTGGATTTCCTTTTTGAGAATTATGTGGTACAGGAAATTGTGGTACGCGATGCCAATGTCAATTACTTTATGGATTCAAAAAAGCGCCACAACTGGGATGTTTCAATAGAATCGGACAGCACAGGCGAAGATATGTTCGTGGATTTGTCGGAAATCCGTTTTGTAAACACGCTTGCCGTGTATCACGACAAGACATTGGATGTGAAACTTTCGGAATGGTTCGACAAAATCAAGTTTTCGGGGAAATTTCGTGGTGACGAGTTTTTTGTAGATGCATACGCAGCATTTACCAATAAGGAATGTAATTACAAGGCAAAATCGTATTTCCCGAAATCGTCGTTCAAGTGCGATGTTTCGCTGATTCGCGACAGTTCGATGTACGTCATACAAAAAATGAAATTGGAAACGCCCGTGGGACTCTTGCTGTCGGACGGTACGGTGAATTTGCTGAAAAATGACGAATATCTTGTCAATCTGAACATTAATATTGAATCGACTGTCTCAAAAATATTGAATGTTCTTCCGAAAAAAGTTACAGACACGCTTGCTCCGTACAAACTGCAGTCCGATATTTTTGTGGAGGGCGTGCTTGATGGCAAAATAACAAAAAAAACTATGCCGAAGTTGGTCTGCAACGTTGCGTGCACCAAAGGGAGCGTGCTGTTTGAAAAGACGAAATATGCGTTTTCAACCAGAGGAACGTTTAAGGCAAAAGACGTTTCGAAACTCAACACGTTTGAGTATTCGTCGCCTGCAACCACCATTCACACTGGTAATTCTGACCTTACGCTACAATCGTTGCAGATAACAAATCTGGACAATCCGACTTTTTCGTTCGATGGCAACGTAAATTTGAACATCGACGACATAGAACAGTTAATGAAGATTGAAGACTACTCGTTTTCGGGAAATTTCGTCGGTTCGCTGAAAGGTGCCGGAAAACTGAATGACGTAACCGAAATCAACAAGGATTTCTTCAAAAAGACGAAATTTGAGGCTGATTTGCGATGCAAGGATGTAAAAATCTCGGCTCCCGAAGATTCGCCATACGATTTCGACAATGTTTCGGGAAAACTGAGTTTCACCAACGGAACTATCTCAATTGACAGCGTGCAGGGCAACGTGCAACGACAACCATTCACTTTGCAAGGGAAAGCGTCTGATTTCGTACAATATATTTTGTTCGACGATGTTAATTCACACTGTAATCTGAATTGTTCGTGCGAAAGCATCAATCTTACGCCGTTTTACGAACATTATGAAAAATATCTTGCCTCGTCGGAATCAACGGGAAGTTTGTTGGGTAGCATCCGCTTCGAGGCAAAACGATTGGATTATGAGCCATATCACCTCACCAATGCCGCCACAATTATTACTTTGGCGAAAGACTACATAGAACTTTCGGAAATAAACGCCTCCACGTTGCAAGGAAAGTTTGTGGGTGGCAAAGTTCGATTGACCGATTTGCCCAATGGTCAGACGAGATGCACGGCCGAAGGAAGCATCTCAAAAATGTCGGCACGGGAAATATTCACGACGTTTGACAATTTTGACCAGACCGTTATCACCGACAAACAAATTGACGGCTCGCTTTCGGGGATTTTCAAGTTTACGGCGATTTTCGACGAAGAATATAATCCTCTCTATCCCACGATTGACGCTTTGGCCGACGTGATTATCGAGGATGGTTCGGTAAACAATGTGGAAACGCTCGTGGAAATTGGCAAGAAAATGAAAATGGTGGAAGAATTTACCAACGTTTCGTTCTCTACTTTGAAAAACACGCTTCGTGTGAAAAACGACACATTGTACATCCCCGATATGAAAGTGATGACTAACGCGTTTGAAATGTCATTTGCCGGCACCCACAACATTGAAAACAACCAATTTTACTATTATGTCACGTTGTTCCTGAAAAAGACATTGTCAACCAAATTTCATAACAAGAACAAGGATACCGAGGATTTTGGCGAGATAGAGAAAAATTCCGATGGTAACGTAAAAGTTCCTATCAAAATCCATGGCGACCCCGACAAATACGATATCGACTACGATTTCAAGAAATCGAAGGAAAACGTGAAAAAAGGGCTCGAAAACCAGAAATCGGAGTGGAAAGACATCATCAACAACAATAATGAAGGCAAGGACGACGTTCAAGAAGAAAAACCTATTGAGTCAAACTTCCAAATAGAATGGGACTAAGATGAGTTTGGGATATAGTGGTAAAAACCGTATAAAATTCGCTTTCTTCTGTCTTGCAATGATAATCATTGCGGTGATTTTCTCGTTCCTCAACTCCACCATTCGCGACATTCGTCAAGAAGAACGGAAAAAAGTGATGCTGTGGGCCGATGCCGTGAAACAACGGAACAATCTCCTAGAATACACCTCAGAATTGTTCGAAAAATTGCAACAGGAAGAATTGCAAAAAGTGGAACTTTGGAAAGAATCACAACAAATGATAATGGAAGTTGAAGATTCTCAATTTCTTACGTTCCTTTTGAAAATCATTAGCAACAACAAAGATATTCCTATCATTCTTACTGATGCCAATAAAGAAGTGATAACA
>JAFZTG010000252.1 GCA_017618935.1 Bacteroidales bacterium
GCAGCAGCGTATTGAGGATCTGATTCAGCATAGCGATGCCGCCAAAAACAGTGCCGACGAACTTGCCAGAGTCTTTAAGCATAGCAGCAAAGTCCAGGGTGATTGGGGCGAGGTTGTTCTCGACGAATTGTTGGCTTCGCAAGGATTGACAAAGGGTGTGCATTATCATATACAGGAAACTTTGCGCGACAATTATGGCAATGTTGTCCAGTCGGAGGAAGGGAAGAAGATGCGTCCCGACGTGATACTCCATCTCGATAAGACACGTGAGGTAGTTATCGATTCAAAAGTGTCGTTGACCGCATTTATGGAATATGTGAACGCCGAAAACGAAACAGACCGTCAGAATGCATTGAAAGCCCATATCGAAAGTTTGGTCAAACACGTGAAGGAACTTTCCTCCAAGGATTATTCTTCGTACATACAGGCGCCTAAGGTGAAGATGGATTACGTGATAATGTTTGTCCCTCATACTGTCGCATTGTGGACTGCTTTGAACGCCCAGCCGGACTTGTGGCGGAAGGCAATGGACATGAATGTGTACATAGCCGACGAGCAGACGCTGTTTGCCGCCCTGAAAATCATAAACTTGACGTGGACACAAATCAAACAGGCCGAAAATCACGAAAAAGTGTACGAGTTGGCAAACGAAATGTTGAAACGTGTAGCATTGTTCGAAAATTCTTACAATGAAATAGGCAAGGCACTTGATAAAGCCCGTGGCGCGTACTCCGACGGCATGAAGAAGCTTACCGAAGCAGGACAGAGCATTCCTAACACCTGTAGAAAGCTGATTGCCCTCGGTGCAAAGGAAAACGACAAGAACAAACTCACTATACATGAGGTTGACGATGTTCCTGCATTGGACGAAAGCAAGGAAGATGAAAATGTATAGTAAATGTTCATTGTACTGAACAAAAATTTTGCAAAATGTTTATTTCGTTGAACAAAAAATTGTTAAATATGTTCAAATTGTTAAACAAATTTCTATATTTGCCAAATAAAAATCTGCTGATATGGAAACACTTATTAAACGACATTTGAACCGTATGCAAAACGTCAGTCTTGATTTTGTGAGAAATATGATGAACAAAATCGACTGGAACGAGCGTCTTGTTATGATTAAAGGGCAGCGTGGTGTGGGGAAAACAACTTTGATGACGCAACGCATTGCACAGGTTTTCGGCACTACCGACACCACCAACGTGCTGTATGTAAGTCTCGACAATATTTATTTTAGCAACCATAGTCTGCTTGAGTTTATTGAGCGTTTTCATGCAATGGGTGGCACTCATTTATTTCTCGACGAGGTGCATTTTTACAAGAATTGGAATATTGAAATCAAAAATGCATACGACGAGTTTGCGGACATGCACTTTGTGCTGAGCGGTTCGTCGCTTTGCAGTCTGACCGATGGAGAGGCGGATCTTTCTCGCCGTTGTATTACATATTATTTGCCTTGCCTATCGTTCCGAGAGTATTTGAAAATGTTTTACAACGAGGATTTTCAACCAGTATCGCTCAACGATGTACTGACCGACGGCAATAGAATTTGTGCCGATGTGAACGCACGTATGCGTCCGCTACCTCGATTTACCGAATATCTGCAATATGGATGTTTCCCTTTTCAAAAAGAGGGACGCAACAACTACTACACTCGGATTGAAAATATGGTGAACAACACTATTGATGCCGAACTGCCAAAACTTCGCAAGTTTGATGTGGCAAACAGCCGAAAAATCAAGGCATTGCTGGCCATTCTTGCTTCCTCTATGCCGTTCAAAGTCGATATGGTTAAACTTGCCACCATGATTGGTATTTCGCGGAACTCGCTTCTGCAATATCTTCAGTATCTTGATGACGCACGGCTTCTCAGTTTGCTTTATTCCGACGTAAACAACGTTAAACGGTTGCAGAAACCAGATAAAATCTATCTCGAAAATCCTAACCTACTGTATGCGTTATCAAGCACACAAGTAAACGATGGAACGCTACGCGAGGTCTTTTTTGTCAATCAAATGTCAGTCAATCACACTGTTGAATATAGTAAAACATCGGCAGATTTTACTATTGATCATACATATACTATTGAAGTTGGCGGGCGTTCAAAAGATGGAGGGCAGATTGCTGGCGTAGCCGATGGTTTCATTGCCGCCGCAGACGAGGAATATGTTCTTGGCAACAAAATCCCCCTGTGGCTATTCGGGTTTCTGTATTGAACTTAGCAAAACGATGTAAAATATGACTTTTATGGAATTGATTCCCGAAAAGTTATAACTTTTTAGGAATTGATTCCGAAAATGTTATTTTTTTGGTTTTTATAAATGTGTTTAGATTTATGATGTTCTTCCATGCTCGATGTTGACGACGTTCCTGCATTGGACGAAAGCAAAGAGGAGGGAAAAGAAAATGGAAAAATTTAGAAGCGTTTTTCTACCAACTGCCTCTGACACATTCAAATATTCGTTTTCTTCGTATATTACTGAAAAATAATATATTTGTATTTCGAAAAAAACAAGATTCTTAGCACAAGACAGTATGACGCACGAGAACAAACATCTGCTACTAAATCTGCTTCAACAACACAAGGAGTTGGGTATATCGGAACAGATAGACTTCGACAAGTTCTATCTGTATTCCATCATCACGCACTCCACTGCCATCGAAGGTTCAACTGTTACCGAAGTGGAGGCACAATTGTTGTTTGACGAAGGTATATCTTCGGGCAAACGAACAATGATGGAACAGATGATGAATCTCGACCTCAAAGTTGCCTACGACTATGGTCGCCAGTGGATACAGCAACATGAACCTATCACCGTGGATTGGTTAATTACCCTTGCAGGAAAGGTAATGGCAAGGACAGGTAGCGAGTATAACTCGTTGGGCGGTACGTTTTCGGTTGCAAGGGGAGAATTACGAAAAGTGAATGTCACGGCAGGATTGGGCGGAAAGTCGTATCTGTCATATTTGAAAGTGCCACAACGTCTTGCCGCTTTCTGCGAAGAATTGAATAAAAGACGCAAATCTGTTGATGGTTCAGACGTGGCGGCTATCTACGACCTCAGTTTCTGGGCTCATTTTGAGCTGGTCAGCATTCATCCTTGGGCTGACGGTAACGGTAGAACCAGTCGCTTGTTGATGAACCTGTTGCAATGGGAGTTTGGCGTGTTGCCAACAAAGGTGCTCAAAGAGGACAAATCCGAATATATTCAGGCATTGATTGACACAAGGGAGAATGAAGACATTA
>JAFZTG010000253.1 GCA_017618935.1 Bacteroidales bacterium
AAGGAATATAAGAAATGCCAATAATCGTTTATCGCAGCATGATTGGCAAACGTTTGGGACGAAAAATACACAGAGCCGGTCCTCAATGTTGCAACGCCCACTCCGCCACGAATAGGAATCACCATAATACCCAATATGCACACATACAAAAGGGCAAACCATTTATTCGTCGGCGTGAACGACAGCACATATTTTGAAACCCATTTTTTATAAAGCAGATAAAACGCCACGAAGAACACCACCGAAAGCAACACGAGAATGCCCGTATGCCACAACGGAAGCGAAGCCATCGCCTCTTTTGGTGTTGCCAGATACTGCAACACGGAGCAATCCGTCCTATATCCCCAATTCCGATACAATTCCGCATCAGAAACTAAAAGAATGGAGAACGGGATTAGAAATACGATAGTGATACAATCAAAAATACGTTGTATTCGCTTATTGTTAGTGACGAACAACGATATGCCACTAACAATGGCAATTATTGCCGATACATACCCCAACAATGACAAATCGTGCCGAAAACCAAAAACAAAAGATTGTAATATATCGACAAACGACGTGTTTGTCGTGAATGACAAATTATACAGCAAAAAGAATAAACGACTCGATTCAAAGAAAAGCAGCCAGAACAAAACATAGAGGAAAAAGAATTGTAGTCGTCGTTTCATTTTTCTATAAAAAATCTATTCCTAAAATCGAAATGTCGTCGGTCAAGGCCTTATCGCCCACAAACGTGTCCAAATCGGATTTTAGATAATGAATCACATCATCGGCATTGCCTTCTATGGTTAAAGCCCCCTCCAACGGAATAGTACCGTACATCTCGCCCTGTTCGTTTTCGGCTTCAATTAAGCCGTCGGTGTAACACAACAATTTATCGCCCGAAGAAATACCAATCGTTCCTGCCGTGATTTTGGGAATTTCTTCCAACATACCCAAACCGACACATCCGGCAGTAAGATACACCAAATCCGAAGTGTCCTTTCGCAACAGCAACGGAGGGTTATGTCCCGCATTTATGTAATGCAGACTTTTTCGTTTGGCACTGTATTTTCCTACAAAGAATGTGACAAACCTGTCGCCTTGCGAACTATTGTTCACATTCTGATTCAAATCCCTTATCAATGAGACAAGCGGAATATTTTTCTTGAACAAAATCCGCAGATTCGCTTGAAAATTCGCCATCAGCATGGCAGCCGAAATGCCTTTCCCCGAAACATCGGCAATACAAAATCCGAAATCGGAATCATTCAGTTGGATAAAATCATAATAATCGCCACCCACCATCGAATGAGGATGATAATAGGTAGAAACCGAAATGAAATCGTTTTTCTTTATAGAATTTGCATTGGGAATCAGCATTGCTTGCAGTTTTGACGCAACTTCAAGTTCTGCTTTCAAAGATTCCTGTTCCAAGGATTTTTTATACAACCGCTTGTTTTCCAAAGCAACGGCGACAATGTTGGTCAAAGTTTGAATAATATCAAGATGATCGAAAAGTCTCTCAAACCGTTGTGCGACGTCCCTATTTTCACCAAGCAAAACATACGCTAACTGTATATCCTTATGAAAAACAGGAATAAGAACGTCAAAATTTCTAAAAAAAGGTTCCTCCCTTTTTGATAAGTCCGTTATCTCCGAAAAAGGAGACAACGTTGACGAAACCTCATCAGCGTTGTCTCCAAAATTATCTTCAATACCAACTGATATTACTTTTTTCCAGCCGATTGAAACGATAAAAACCGCTAAAGTTTTTATATTCAACCCCGTACAGAGTATCTGCTGATATTTGTCCAACAACTCGCGAGCCGGTTTGTTCGCATTGATAGCCAAAGTAATTCCCAGCAATGATTTCAACTTAAAATTAGCGAAATCCAAACGCTGTTGAATCGTTTGACTTTCTTGCGTCATGGCTCACATAGTTTTGTTATTTTACACGTTCTTTGTAAGAGCCGTCAGTCGTATCAATCTTAATTTTCTCACCAACATTGATAAACAAAGGTACGCGAACTTCCGCACCAGTCTCTACTGTTGCCGGTTTCATTGCATTTGTAGCAGTATCGCCCTTTACGCCTGGCTCGGTGTAAGTAACTTCCAAAACAACCATCTGAGGCATTTCAGCGAACAACAAAGTTTCAGTTGAAGCATCGAAAACTGCGTCAACTACGTCGCCTTCCTTCATAAAATCAACACCTGAAATCAAATCGTGCATTACGTTGATTTGTTCGAAAGTCTCCTGATTCATGAACACATAGTCAGTTCCTTCCTGATACAAATATTGATATGGACGGTGTTCAACGCGAACATCTTCCAATTTTTCACCGATATTGAAACGACGTTCAAGCACACGACCCGAAACAACGTCCTTCAACGTGGTACGCATAATTGTATTTCCTTTACCTGGTTTTACGTGCAAGAAATCTATACAAACATAAATTTTCCCATCCATACGGATAGCCACACCTTTCTTAATGTCCTGTGAGTTAATCATACTTTTTTATCTATTTATTAAACAATTTTAATTTGCGCCAAAAGTAAAAATTTAAAATTAAGATTTAAGATTTACAAGTGAAAAAACTTTATTCTCTATCTTGAAAACCTTAACTATAGCTCTTATTTTTTATCAGCAGCTTCGCTTCTGCTCATCACTTTTTTTATGAATTTAACAATGCCCGAAAAGAGGTTGAACGCATTCTTCGTGGTTGATGTCGGAGTTCCTTGTTGTTTGTTTTCGTTTGCCATAATAGTCTGTTTTACGTTAATAATCAATTTGTTTATTCTTTTTGTCCCGTCCTAAGCGAACGAACATTGCCATAGTAGCAATTATTGTTTGCATACACATAGCCACAATAGTAATATTTTGTTCCCGGTTTTGAAAAATCGTCCACTGTCGTGAATGAAAGCATTGCAGTGAATGTCTCTCCGTTGAAGTCCTCACTTTTTGCCTCAAAACCTGCCCCATGTTCCACATCGGTTTCTGAAGTGCTATACAACACGCCACACTCGGCATTTGCAAGCGACACCTCACTCGAAACTATCCTACACGTGACCTCAGCACCCTGATACGTTATATTGCTCGCCTCGCCAGTCTCAATTTCTACGTCATCCTGGCAGCTGACGAACAGAAAAAGACTACATAAAAAACAGATGACAGAATACAGTTTTCTCATTTTTTTAATCTTTTAACAAGCAAATATACGATTTTCTATTTTGATTTCGGATATTGAATGAAAATCCCGCTCTTTTTTTTGTTATTTTGTTGTACAAAAAAAATATGTCAAATTCGTGGAGTACATACGCCGACTGGAATCCGTGGCACGGTTGCACAAAAATCAGCCCCGGCTGCAAATATTGTTATGTGTATAGGCAAGACGAGATGTACGGCTGCGAAATAGGGAGCAACATTGCCCGAAAAACGGCCGCCTTCGACTTACCCGTGAAACGAAAACGCGACAAGTCATACAAGATTCCGTCGGGGAAAGTCATCTTCACGTGTTTTACCTCCGATTTTTTCCTGAAAGATGCCGACGAATGGCGTCCCGAATGCTGGCGTATGATGCGCGAACGAAGCGACTGCATGTTCTTTTTGTTCACCAAACGCATCGACCGTTTTGCGGAGTGCATTCCCGACGACTGGGGCGACGGCTACGACAACGTTCTGATAGGTTGCACCATAGAAAATCAGGAAATGGCCGACTACCGACTGCCCATATTTCAATCGGCACCAATCAAACACAAGATTCTCGCCGTGGCTCCGCTGCTCGGACCTATCAATCTTCTGCCCTATCTTGACAATACGATAGAAGAAGTGTCGGTTGGCGGAGAATCGGGTGTGAACGCCCGTCCGTGCCACTATGAATGGATTCTCGACATACGGCAGCAATGCATTGAGAAACATGTGCCGTTCCGCTTTCACCAAACAGGCGCCTATTTTGTGAAAGACGGCCGCACGTACCGCATCATGCGAAAATACCAGCTCAGCCAAGCGCACAAAGCAGGAATCGATGTTGGCATTGGCGGTTATTTTGCACCCGAAAAAGCTGATACCGAAGGTTGGGAATAATTACCTTTTATTCATTACCTCCACGATTGACGGGAACGTATTTCCCAAAACCTTTGAAAATTCCGATTCTGGCAGCCACTGCAATTCGGTGATGTCCTCCTCGGTTTGTGGTTTGCTGTCCTGATTTTTTGTGGTTTCCATGTTGAACCAATATGTTTGTTTCAACACTGGCTCGCCATACGTGTCGTAAGTGTGCCATGTCGTGCAACGAAGCGATTTCTCCTTGACGAATTGTAGGCCCGTTTCTTCTTGTACCTCGCGTATTGCCGCAATTTCGGGTGTTTCGCCCTTTTCGAGTTTCCCTTTGGGCAAGTCCCATTTCCCACGACGAAATATGAATAAATACTCGTCTTGCTCATTTTTTATAAAGCCGCCAGCAGCCTCTATATACTTGTACAAGGTTTTCAAATCGGCAAAAATGCGTTCCCATTCGCCATAAAGTATCACTTTAGATAGAAACTCCAAATGTTTTATTGCCTGTACGATATCATTCTTCTCGCGATATACGATCACGTTTATTTCCGACGGAGTTTCTTCGTCGGTTACAAGCAATTCTTTTTCTTCAAAATAAATACTGTGTTTCATAGCAAAATTTTGTTGCACAATTATAAAAAAATTAGTGATACAATTCTCGTTAAAATTTATACTTTTGCCCCCGATGAAGATTTCAGACAACACAAAAGCATATTTTGACGGGTTGCGTGACGGAACGCCAATCGGGTTGGGATATTTTGCCGTAGCGTTTTCATTGGGCATTGTCGCCCAAAAAGCAGGATTGACCGCTACACAGGGATTCGTGGCAAGTTTTTTGAATATGGCGTCGGCGGGAGAATATGCGCTGTTCACCTCGATAATTTCAGGTGCCACTTACGTTGAGGTTGCCATTGCTACATTGATAATCAATGCCCGCTATTTGTTGATGAGTTGCTCGTTGAGCCAAAAATTTTCACAAGAAGCACCTTATTTTCATCGTTTTTTCGTTGGTTTTGGTATTACCGATGAAATCTTCGGCATTTCAATCGCACAAAAAGGAATGTTAAATCCACGATACACATACGGTGCACTGACAGTTGCCATGCCGCTATGGGCCTTAGGTACTTCCTTTGGGATTATTGCTGGCAACTCATTGCCAATACGCATTGTGAGTGCTTTTTCTGTCGCTCTGTACGGAATGTTTCTTGCCATCATTGTTCCTCCGGCGAAGCAAAGTGTCACCATTTTGGTTGCAGTTATTATCAGTTTTGTGTCAAGCTTTACCTTTGCTAAATTACCTTATATCAGCAATTTATCAGCTGGCACCAGAATCATTATTTTAACAGTCGTCATTGCCACGGCATTTGCAATAATAAAACCGATAAAAGACGACGAAATCGAAATGCAGAAATGAAAGGAGAGATAGCCATATATATTCTTGTTGCCACGCTTGTTACTTACACAATACGTGTGCTTCCCCTTACGTTGATTCGCAAACCGATACAAAACACGTTCATAAAATCGTTTTTGTATTATGTGCCATATATCACTTTGGCAGTAATGACTTTCCCTGCCATTGTCGAGGCGACACAGTCTCCCATTGCCGGCTGCATTGCGCTGGTTGTCGGCATTCTTGCCTCGTGGTTCGGTCTGGGATTGTTTCCTGTTGCATGCATTTGTTGTGTCGTCGTGTTTGTTGCTGAATTTTTGTTGGGATTCTAACATTTCTTTTTGACGACCTATCGCAACATAGTTATCTTCTATCTCAAACACGGAAATTTTAAATGTCAGAAAATGACTACGCAGCTCTATTTTTTTAAATAATCATTGAAAAGCACCCATTTTGAAATTGAATAAAGTTCCTTAAAAACAAAAAAGGAAATATAAAAATGGTTGATAAACATGACATAACTACATTGTACAGAATAGAAGGGAATACTTGCGTGAAATATCACGAAAGTGCCAACTTCGCAGAGCACAAGACAAGAATAACAAAGAACACTAAAGTTGTCTATGATGAGAGAAAGGAAAGAAAGACTAAGAGATTGCTTGTAAAACTTCTTTTGCAAATTCGTCCAAATGTGGGTCTCTTGCTCCCATAATGATAATAACATCATTTGGTTGACAGAGTTCTTTGATACGTTTCAACGAAAACTCCTTGTCTTTCACATATTCAGCATTTTTCCCGTTGGCTTGCATTGCTTCGCTCACAATTGTTGACGAGATGTTCCTGTCAACGGTGCCACCGGCATAATATATGTCGGAAATAAGGAACAAATCTTGTTCACGAAGGGCTTCGCCAACCATTTTCGACAATTCGGCATGCATAAATCGCATTGGACCAAATCCGTGCGGCTGAAACCACGCAATAACACGGTTACCAATGGGTTGACACGCTTTTATTACTGCGGCAACCTCGGCAGGATTGTGAGCAAAATCGTCTATCACGTAACAATTATTCTCTGTTTTTCCCACCAGTTGGGCCCTGCGGTATATGCCTCGAAATGTTGCCAACGCTTTGGCACTTTCTTCTATTGGAATACTTAAAGCATTTGTTGCAGCAATGGCGGCTAACGCGTTCTCCATGTTGTGTTTTCCAATGGCAGGTATTGTACAAGGGACGCCATTTACCTTAAAGGAAATTGAAAATCCTTCTTGCTTGAAGTTTGTGCCTTTTATTGCTGCTTCTGTGACAGTTCCAAAATTATAAGGATTTGTTTGAGATAATTTTTTTGTTAACGGATAGTCCTGATTTGCAATAAAATAGGATTTGGTATTGTCACGAAAGGTTGAAAATAATTGCTCCAACTCATTGAATTCCTTGTGGTCACGGTCAATGTTGAGCAGTACCGAAATCTCAGGTTTGTAATTTACTATGGAACCATCGGATTCGTCGGATTCTATGACCAGAAAGTCGCTTGTGCCTACCCACGCATTTCCAGGCAATCCCTTTTCCTGCAAAACGCTCAAACCGGCACCTGTAATGAGCGATGGCGATTTCCCACATTGTTCCAGAATGTGAAAAATCATCGCTGTTGTTGTTGATTTTCCCGAGGTTCCGCCCACGGCTATTGTGCGTACGCTATTTGAGATTTCTGCCAACAATTGCGAACGTTTCATTATAGGTATGTTCAGTTGTAACGCTTTCTGATATTCAACATTTGTTTCTTCAATTGCCGTAGAAACCACCACCACGTCAACGTCGGGTGTAATACCGCGCCCGTCCTGAAAATAGCAGTGCATTCCCATTGATTCAAACTGAGTTTCGGATAGTAGTTTTTGTTCTTGTCCGAACAATCGGTCTGAACCAGAAACTTCTTTGCCTATACCTCGAAGATACTGGGCTATGGCACTCATCCCTGTACCGGCTATGCCAACGAAGAAAAAATGTGAATACGAATCTAACATTGAAATACCTTTATGTAAAACGTTAAATAAATATTTTTAAATCACTATGAATAAGTTTCTTATATGGAAAACTTCTTGTCTAATTTCTTGTGCGTGAATTTTGATTTTCCTGAAACGTAGTCGGCTACAATTTGTCCGTTCCCTTTCAATTTCCACTTGTAAATTGTCAGTCCTTCCAAACCTACTGGTCCACGAGCGTGTAGTTTGTTGGTGCTGATGCCAACTTCTGCCCCCAGTCCGTAGCGGAATCCGTCGGCAAAACGCGTGCTGCAATTCCAGAACACATCAGCTGAGTCAACAAGATTCATAAATTTCTCGGCTGCCTGAGGATTCTTGGTAATGATGGCCTCCGTGTGACGGCTGCTGTAAGTGTTGATGTGTTCAATAGCATCTTCCAGCGAGTCCACGATTTTAATGGAAACTTTATAGTCCAACCATTCTGATTTCCAGTCGGTTGCAGGCTCACATTGTATGAGTTTTTGTGTTTTTTCGCAACCATAGATTTCCACATTATGAGAGACTAACTCATCTTTAAGTTTTGGTAGAATTGATTGTGCTATATCCTTGTGAATCAATATGGTTTCTGTTGCGTTACAAACCGACACATATTGTGTTTTTGCATCAACTGCAACTTTTATCGCCATTGCCTCGTCAGCGTCCTTGTCGATGTAGGTGTGGCAAATACCGTCGGCGTGCCCCATTACGGCAATGTTGGAATTGTTCATTATGTATTGCACAAA
>JAFZTG010000254.1 GCA_017618935.1 Bacteroidales bacterium
GTTGGCGAAAAATGCGATTTGTTCCACTGCAACGAAGGTCACGCTGCGTTCATCAACTTGGAACGTTTGCGTAAATTGATCAAACATGAAAATTGTTCGTTCCCGAAAGCATTGGAGATTGTTCGTGCTTCGTCACTTTATACGACACACACTCCAGTTCCTGCAGGTCACGATTCATTCCCAGAGGATTTGATGATGACGTATCTTGGTCAATTCCCAGAACGTTTGAATTTGAGCTGGAACGAATTTATGAACCTTGGAAGAATGTATCCTGACAATAATGGTGAGTTCTTCTCAATGAGTAATTTCGCTATCTGCACGTCATGCGGCATTAACGGTGTAAGTCGTTTGCACGGCGAAGTTTCCAAGGAAATGTTCAAAAACCTGTGGCCAGGTTATTCTGTGGCTGAATCACAAATTGGCTATGTAACCAATGGTGTTCACTACGGAACGTGGACTGCAAAGGTTTGGCAAAAATTGTATCAGGAAACATTTGGTAAGGAATTCTTGAACGACAAGTCAAATGGTTCTTATTGGAGTAGAATTTACAATGTTCCTGATGAAAAAATCTGGGAAATCCGCCAAGCACAACGTGAAAAACTTATCACTTATGCAAAAGAGGCACTTCGTAAGTCTTGGACAGAGAAATTCGAGGATCCTAAGAAGATTGTACGCGTAAACCAAATGTTGAACAAAAACACGTTGACAATCGGTTTCGCTCGTCGTTTTGCTACATACAAACGTGCTTATTTGTTGTTCACCAACTTGGAACGTTTGAGCAAAATCGTCAACAATCCTGATTACCCAGTACAATTCGTGTTTGCTGGTAAGGCACACCCACAAGACAAACCGGGACAAGACATTATCAAGGAGATTGTTCGTATTTCAAAATTACCTGAATTCTTGGGTAAGATTGTTTTCTTGGAAAACTACGACATGAACCTTGCAAAACAATTGGTACAAGGCGTCGATATTTGGATGAACACGCCTACACGTCCGTTGGAAGCTTCTGGTACGTCGGGTATGAAAGCAGTGATGAACGGTGCGATGAACTTCAGCGTGCTTGACGGTTGGTGGTGCGAAGGTTACCGCGAAGGTGCAGGATGGGCATTACCAGAAAAACGTACATATCAAAATCAAGATTTGCAGAACAAACTCGATAGTGAAATGATTTACACTACGTTGGAGAACGAAATTGTTCCTTTGTTCTACGATCGCGATGTTGACGCTATTCCTCACAGATGGATTCAATACTTCAAGAAATGTGTTGCCGAAATCGCTCCTGAATTCACTACAAAACGTATGATTGACGATTACAAGGAACGTTTCTACAACAAGTTGGGCGAACGTGCTGCATTGTTGAAGAAAGACAACTACAAAATCGTTGATGAAATCGTTGCTTGGAAACAAAAAGTTTCTGAAGCTTGGGATCAAATCTATGTTGAATCAGTTGAAATTGACAAGTCAAACGAACCATTTAAGTTGGATGAGCCATACAATGGTACTATTAAAGTTGATTTGAAAGGTTTGCAACCAGAAGATATCGGCTTCGAATTCGTATTGACAGAACAAAACGAGGCAGGTGAGCGTGATATTGTAAAATGTCATCCATTCACATTCTCAGCAATGGAAGGTAATTTGGCAGTTTATACGTTTACTACGACTCCAAACCGTTCGGGTATTTTCAACTACGGAATCAGAATGTATCCTACGAACAAGTATTTACCGTATCGTCAAGATTTCTCTTACGTACGTTGGATATAGTTTCATAATTTTTGATTTTTTGAGAGAAGAGGTCGCCGTGAGGTGACCTCTTTTTTTATGCTCAAAAAAAAAGAATTTGTGATTTTAAACACAAATTCTTTGCTAAAGGTTTTTCAAAAATGGAAAATTTAGATTTGCTAATAGAGAAAAGAAATCGTAAAATCCCGTTATTTGAATTTTTCCGACAAGGTCTTAAATTCTCGTCGTGCCGAATGGCGTTCGTACAAAATGTTATACACCGCTTGGGTAATCGGCATATCAACATTGTAACGTTCGTTGGCATGAACAATGCAATACACGCCGTTGTAACCCTCGGCAATCATATTCATTTCCAATTGGGCTGCTTTCACCGAATATCCCTTGCCTATCATCATTCCGAAAGAACGGTTGCGACTGAATTGTGAATATGCTGTTACGAGCAAGTCGCCCAAATAAACAGAATCATTTATGTCGCGTTGCATAGGTTTTACCGCGTCCAAGAAACGTTTCATCTCTTGGATTGCATTGGTTATCAATACCGATGTGAAATTGTCGCCATATCCAAGGCCGTGAGCAATACCTGTAGCCAATGCCATCACGTTTTTCATCACTGCCGAATACTCGATTCCCTCCATATCTTTCGACACGCACGTGTGAATAAACGAAACCGACATCATTTCAGCAACTTCGCTTGCCAACGCCTGATTTGAAGAACCGATTGTGAGGTATGAAACACGTTCCAATGCAACTTCTTCGGCATGACAAGGACCAGAAATCACAGCCATCTGGTCGGCTGACACGTTGAATCGTTCTTGCAAATATTCCGAAACCAACATGATTTTTTCCGGCTCCATACCTTTTACGGCTGTCACCAACTGTTTTTGCGACAAATCCTCGGTAATGCCGTTACACAACGATGCGACAAATTTTGAAGGAACGCAAAAGATAATGATATCGGCATCTTTCACGGCTTCGTTCACATCGCCGAATAATTTCAGTTTATTGGTATTGTACTCAATATCAGAAACATACATAGGATTATGCTTTGTTTCCAAAATACCTTCCAAAATCTCCGGCTCGCGAATGTACCACGACACGGACTTTTGACTCATATGAAGTATTTTTACAATGGCGGAAGCCCAACTTCCACTACCCAACAATGCTATTTTCTTTGTTATTTCCATGATATTATTGATTCAACCACGATTTAACATCCTCTGGTTTTGGATTTACTAAATTTAGTTTGTTTTTCTTATTGTATCCACACATTTCCATGTGTAGTTTTGTAAACTTAACTGCTTGTGCGTCAGCCAATTTTATATATCCCAATGCTTGAATGACTTCTGCCCATTCTTGTGGAATGCCGGCAGCCACATAAACAGAAACATCATCTTTCTGAACTTTCTTCTCTGGCTTCATTTGTGGGAAGAACAACACATCCTGAATGGTTGAGGCGCCCGTCATCAACATACACAAGCGGTCAATTCCCATACCCATTCCCGATGTAGGAGGCATACCATATTCCAACGCACGTACAAAGTCCATATCGATGAACATTGCCTCGTCGTCGCCTTTTTCCGACAAACGCAGTTGTTCCTTGAAACGTTCGTATTGGTCAATCGGGTCGTTCAACTCCGTATAAGCATTACACAACTCCTTGCCGTTCACCATCAATTCAAAACGTTCCGTCAAGTTCGGATTATCTCTGTGTTTTTTGCACAATGGTGACATTTCTATCGGATAATCAATAATGAACGTAGGTTGGATATACGTTCCTTCGCAATATTCGCCAAAGATTTCGTCAATCATCTTGCCCTTGCCAAACGTCTCATCCACGTGTTCAAGTTTCAATTCGTGGCAAATTGCCCGGATTTCGTCTTCCGACTTGCCATCCAAGTCATAGCCCGTCTTTTCCTTAATGGAATCAAGCATGGTAATACGTTTGAACGGTGCCTTGAAACTAATAGTCTTTCCGTCAAAAACCGTCTCTGTCGTGCCATTTACCGCAAGACAGATAGTTTCCAACAATTGTTCGGTAAATTGCATCATCCAGTTATAGTCCTTGTACGAAACGTAGATTTCCATACACGTAAATTCAGGGTTATGGAACTTATCCATTCCCTCGTTACGGAAATTCTTACCGATTTCATACACGCCTTCAAAACCACCTACAATCAGTCGTTTTAGATACAATTCCGTTGCAATACGGCAATACAAGTCAACGTCCAACGAATTGTGGTGTGTGATGAATGGTCGAGCGCTTGCGCCACCAGGGATTGATTGCAGAATAGGCGTCTCAACCTCCAAATATCCTTTGGAATTGAAGAATTGACGCATCGTATCAAGGATTTTCGCACGTTTAATGAAAACATCCTTCACCCCGTGGTTCACCACCAAATCGACATAACGCTGACGATAGCGTTGTTCAGGGTCGCTGAATGCGTCGTACACCACGCCGTCCTTCTCTTTCACGATAGGAAGCGGTCGCAATGACTTGCTCAACACTTTCAACGTTTTTACGTGTACCGAGATTTCGCCCATCTGCGTCACGAACGCATAACCCGAAACGCCAATAAAATCGCCTATGTCAAGCAATTTTTTGAAAACCTCGTTATATAAATCTTTATTTTCGTCGGGACAAATCTCGTCACGGCTAATGTACAACTGAATACGACCGAATGAGTCCTGTAATTCGGCAAATGACGCCTTACCCATAACACGGCGAGCCATCAATCGTCCAGCCAAGGTTATGTCTTGATACAAACCACATTCGGGTTTGAAGTTGTCTAAAATTTCCTTTGAAGTGGCATTTACCTTAAATTCAGCTTCGGGATACGGGTTGATGCCCATATCACGTAATTTTTGTAAGCAATTTCTACGAATTTGTTCTTGTTCGCTCAACTGTTGCATAGTATTTTTATAAATGTTACTTATTCATGTCAAATAGTCCTACCTTCAACATCTTGTCTAATCCTTCTTCAAGCGATGTTAGGGGACGATTCAACAATGTTTTTTTCATAAATTCATTATCGGGGCAACGACGTTTCATATCGCCGTCTTTCAAAGGTGGCACATTCACAATTTTCGACGACGAATGCGTCTTCTTCACGATAAGTTCCGCAAGGTCTTTTATCATAATTTCATTGTCGCCACCAATGTTTGCTACATTATTAATAAGCAAATTATTTTCAAACGCATTGACACACGCTTCAATATTGTCTTCAATATAACAGAACGTACGCGTTTGCGTTCCGTCGCCATAAATGGTAATATCCTCGTTCTTCATCGCCTTGATGATAAACTTACTTATCACAAAGTCAAGACTTTGGCGAGGTCCGTAGGTATTGAAGAAACGGAATATCGAGTATTCCAAGCCATATTCCTGATAGTATGAACGAAGAAATGCCTCACCTACGTTTTTCACAACTGCATACGGCACACGTGAATTAAGTGGTGTAGTATCGACACGTTGTGGAATTTCAAATGGTTCGCCGTACACTTCCGACGACGATGAGAAAAACAAACGTTTTACGCCTGTGGCACGTGAAAGCTTGCAGACATTGGAAATACCCGTAATATCTTCCAATACTTGTAACGGATGTTGTTGTGTACGCAACACGCCGACCATTGCGGCATAATGGAACACGTAATCAAAGCGAAATGCCAACATTACCGACGAAAGACTCTGATAATCATTCACATCGCAGTTTATGAATTTGAATCGGTCAGAATGACGACAGTTCGCCAATTTTCCTTTGTCACCTGTGGAAAGATTGTCGGCAACGACTACGAAATAATTCTCGTTTTGCAAAAGTCGTTCTACCAAATAACTTCCTATAAATCCTGCACCGCCCGTTACCAATATGTATGTTTTCTTCATACGCTATTCCTCTATTTGTAAATCTTCCAATTCAATATCCTCTTCTTCGTTATATATATCCAACAAAGGTTCTTGGAAATGTTTTGTCGTAATTTTTTTATCCAACGTCAACAATAGGCTCGGCAACAATAAGTTGTTGAACAGCATTGCGAACAACAATGTCAACGATACTAGGATTCCCATAGCTTTCGTACCGCCAAATTCGGAGAACGAGAATACCATAAAGCCGAAGAACAATATTATTGATGTTGAAATCATACTTGGTGAAGTTTCCCGCACTGCCGACAATACGGAATCGTGAATTGCCCCTTCTGACGACTTCAATTCCTGACGATAACGTGAAAGGAAGTGAATCGTGTCGTCAACCGAGATACCAAATGCAACGCTGAACACGAAGATGGTGGTCATTTTGATCGGTATTCCTATGAATCCCATCAAGGCAGCCGTGAAAAACAACGGAAGAATGTTCGGTATCAACGACACCAGCACCATACGTTTTGAACGGAACAACAACGCCATAAGGCACGCAATGATGATGATGGCAAGCAACAAGCTCACATACAAATTCTTCAGCAAATACTGCGTTCCCTTGAAATAAATGGAACTTGTACCCGTGATAAGCGTCTTATAACGGTCAGCCATAAAAATAGAGTCAATATCCTGACGCATTTCCTTCTCCAGTTTCGCCATCTTGTTGGTGCCTATATCCTTGGCACTACAACGAATACGCACTTTCGTCCCTGTAGAGTCAACCAACGAATACTGCAATGTCCCCAAACCTTGACTCGAACCTTTCACCAATTTCTTCATCTTATTTTTGAAGAAAATGTCCGATGAATTCGGCAAGCTGTAATAATCGGGATTGCCGCCATTATGCGATTGCCAAGAGAATTTTATGAAATCTATCATCGAAAGTGGTTTTGCAATTTCGGGATAAGTGTTCAAACTGTCGGTCAATTGCTGCATTTTACGCAAAAATGTACGATCACCCATCAGATTGATTTTTGCCGTATCTTCTATCTGGATTTCAAGCGGCAATACGCCTTTGAACTTATCTTCGGCATATTTCAAATCCTGCATAATCGCATCATCCTGTGGCAAATCGTCAACCACATAACCCGTTGACTTGATGTGCGCCGCACCGATTAATGCCACGCAAAGCAAACCGATGGTGACGCTATACACAACCGGGCGATGTTTCTCGGTGGCAGTTATGATGAAATTCACCACGCTCGAAAACATCTTACTTTCAAGATGTTTCAACATTTGTGGCGACGGAGGTGCCAAGAAACTGAACACAATCGACAATATCAACATTGAGAACACGAATACGCCCATAAGTCCCAACGATGCTATGATGCCGAATTCTTTCAACATCGGACTATTGGTGAAAATGAACGTGAAAAATCCGATTGACGTCGTCAAATTGGAAAGGAACACGGCATTTCCAACCTTGTAAATCGTGCGTTGCAATGCCTTGATTTTATTGCCGTGAATAGAAAATTCCTGATGATATTTGTTGAGGAAGAACACGCAGTTCGGCACACTGATGACAATAATCAGCGGTGGCAACATAGAACTCATCGCCGAGATTTCATAGTGGAACAAGCCCATCCAGCCAAGTACCCATATCACTGATACGACAACGACAAGCAACGAGAACAAGGTATTCTTAACAGACTTAAATATGAATAGCAAAATGATGGCACACACCAACACCGCCAACACGATGAACATAACAAGTTCATCTTGAAGTTTCAACGACGTTTGCGTACGAATATACGGCATTCCCGTGAAGAACACCGAAATAGACGACTTAGCAGAAAAATCTTCCACCAAATCTTGTATATGCCCTATCAATCCTTCGCGTGCGGGACTGTCGAGAATAGCCTGACGCATCGTGAGCAACACGACATAGGTTGACGTATCTTCGCTAAATAACAAGCCACGATACAAAGGCTGATTCAAAATCAAATGCGAGATAGAGTCCAACTCTTCCTGTGTCTGCGGCTTTTCAGCAAAAAACGGAACGACCGAAGTTCCCTGAATCTGCAATGCCTGTCCGACCGACATCACATTATCCACGCCGTCAAGCGCCTTTATGGAATCGCACAAGTCGAGAAACGAGTTGAACGTATTAAGTTCAAATATTTTTGATGACTTTACGCCAATTATCAAACCGTTAGCATCGGAACCAAAATCCTTCTTAAATTGCTTAAATTGTTTAAAAGATGTGTCGGTTTGTGGCAACATCGAAATGTATTCATACGAGAGTTTCACCTTTGTAGCCTCATATCCCATTCCAAGCGTCAATAGTGACAAAACGACCATTATCACTATCCGATTTTTTAATATGATACGAGCTAGTTTAACCCACATGAATACCCGATAAAAAAACAAGGCGAATATAGTAAATTTGCCAATAGGGTGCAAAAGATATCGGGGGATTTTCTCAACATGTTATTTATTCTGCCTCTAATAGCATTTTTGCATTGTTCAGCGCCGCTTCCGAGATAGTCTTTCCGCTCAGCATTTTCGCGATTTCTTCAATGCGTTGCTCGTGACTGAGTTGTACGATGTTTGTTGAGGTTGTTTCGTTTGTCTCCGTCTTGAACACTTTAAATTGTTTTTGGGCTTTCACTGCAATTTGTGGCAAGTGCGTAATGGTAATAATTTGCATCTCTTTTGCCATATCGAGCATCATTGTGCCCATTTGGTCGGCAATTTCGCCCGAAACGCCCGTGTCGATTTCATCAAAAATGATGGTTTGCACCGATTTGTTTTTGGCAAGAATATATTTGAGGCAGAGCATCACGCGCGAGAGTTCTCCTCCCGAACTTATTTCGCCCAACCATTGTGGAGCAATGTTTTTGTTCGCCGAGAATACCATCTGAATATCGTCAATGCCGTTTGCGTGAAATTCTTTCGCTTGCGTCATCATAATGTTGAACGAAACCGACGGCATACCTAATTTCTGCAACAGGTTGACGATTTGCGGACAGAGATTTTTGATGGCTTTTTCCCTGTTTGTATGTAATTTTTGAGCCAAAGCGGAAACAATCTCGCGTTGCTTGTCGAATTGTTTTTGTAATTCGTCGCAATGAAAATCGGCATTTTCAAGGTTGTCAACCAATGTTTGCAATTCGTCTCTTTTTTGGAGCAACGATTGTTCGTCGCTTGCGGAATATTTGTGCAAAAGATTGTTGAGCAAGTCAAGACGATTCTCTATCTCTTCTTTCTGTTGCGGGTCGAAATCCAAGTTCGCGTTGTTTTTCGCGATTTCGTCGGATATGTCGGAAAGTTCTATGTAGGATTGCGAAAGACGTTCAGCAATTTGTTGAAATTGAGCAGACAGCCGTGCATTTCGTTCAAACGAGTGCTGAATATTTTTTAATTGGCCGAGTAGGGCATTTTCGCCCGAAAACGCTTCGTCGGCTTGCGCAAGCATCGTCTTGATTTCTTCGCTGTGTTCCATCAGCGTGGATTCCTGTTCAAGGTCGGCAAGTTCACCTTCGTGTATGTTGGCTTTGGTAAGTTCGTCCAGTCGGAATTTGTAGTACGACAAGTCGTCTTTCTTTTTCTGAATGTCAGCCAAAAATGTGTGCAGTTCTTTTTCTATGCTATGCAGACTCTGTAACTCTTGTCTGTATTGTTCAAGAAGGGTGACGTTATTTGCTTCTGCGTCAACTACTTGGCATTGAAACGATGACTCTTTCAAAAACAGATTCTGATGTTGTGAATGAATATCAATCAGTATTGTGCCAAGTTCCTTGAGCGTTTGCAGTCCCACGGGTGTGTCGTTCACAAAGGAACGCGATTTTCCTTGTGGCGTGATTTCCCGTCGGATTATGGTCTCTTTGTCAAAGTCAATGTCGAGAGATTCAAAAAATGTTGCAAGTGAATCATTTGGCAAAGAAAATGTCGCTTCAACAATACTTTTTTTCTCTTTGTCCTTCAATACGGTCGTGTCGGCTCTTTTCCCCAAAAGAAGCGACAATGCACCTAAAATGATAGATTTTCCCGCACCTGTTTCGCCCGTTATGGTGGTCATTCCGTCGGTAAACGAGATTTCAAGATTATCAATGAGTGCATAGTTTGATATGGTTAATTTATGCAGCATGGTTATTTGGTGGAATTTATTTTGTCGTAGTCGTTGACATTTGCCGGATTAAGTTTCTTGGCAAGTGTCGTCATTCTGTTTTTTTCGTCGGGATTTCCTTCCGAAAACATTTGTACTATTTCGTCTTTTTTTGCGTAAAAGAATGCTGTGAGCAAATAAGAACTTGGTTTTTGTTTGAAGACTTTTTCCAATTCTTGTACGCCGTTATATACGGCTTTTCTTCCTTCTTCGGGTTTGTCGTACATTATGTCAAGTCCCAGGCGGTGATATTTGTACATTGCCGTATGAAACGCCGAATACGAAGAGTTGAGCAGGTTCTCTATAAACCAATAGCGTGTCTTGTCGTCGCGTGACGAGGAACTCCAGCCACTTTCGTCATTGGCTTGTGCCATGGTTACCACGTTCTGTGCTTTTTGGAAAAATTCCATGCCTCCGTTCTGACTGAAGGAATCGTAGTCGAGACCAATGACTATGTAGGCGTAGTATGCCAACACAGAGGACAAGTTTGACATAAATGCGTTTTCCGAGAACTCTATTGGCTCGTTTTCTTCGTATTGAAAACTGATTTTGTCATCCACGTGGTTGAACAAGGTGGTTGTGTAGGTTGAATTATACACAGGTCGGGAAGACTGCACTTGCAATGTTCCCGCAAAGTTTTTCGATGATTGCGACGTGATGCGCAACGTGAGTTTTACCTCGATTTTCTCTTGTTCCTCGAATGAATGTGTCGTCCAGGTCTGTGAATTCATAAAGTCTTCGATGGAACTACGGAGCGTGTTGAACAAGTCTTTGTCGGCGTTTGCTATGTCGTTGTATTGTATGTTGACGTGACAACGCAATTCTTGCGAAAAAGCATTGCAACATAGTGCAAGACAGACAATTATCAAAAGCAAACCTTTTTTCATTCTCTCATTTCGTTCCACAAAAATAATAATTCTTTCAGTTGATAACGCTATAATCGTGGATTTGTTATTCATTTATCACAATTTCTACTTTTTGATCTTCGTCACTTCGGGCAGAAAGTTTTATCGCTCCTTCGCCCGTGATTCTTACAAGAATCTGAGCCCAACCGTTAAACAATGTCCTGCGACTTTGTTCGGCAGGGTAGAGAATCTGCACGGAGCCAGGCTCTTGGTTTGGCTCGTCGTACATATATCTTTTTCGGAATTTCTGTCCCGAAACTGCATATTCGTTTTTGCCTGTATGCAAGTATTCCAACGGAATTGTAATCGCGTCAAGTTGGTTTGCCCTTGCTACGTTAGCCTGCAACAGGTGGCCGTTCACGTAGATTGATTGATTGTCAACAATGCTTTTGGCAAACAGGGTTACGGTCATGTCAGACGTGATTTTTTCGATGGAAAACGTTCCCTTAATGACTTTCAGGGAATCTTCGTACACGTTCCAGTGGCGGTTATCGGGCTCTTGAGAGAATGCAGGAATCCAGTTCGCTTTGTAGCCAACGGCCACTTCTTTGGGATTAGTTATGTTGGTAACGGTACATTCTTGCAGATAGTTGATAGGAGCGACAATAGTTTGGGGAAGAAAAATTTCCTGTTCCAAACTTGATGGATTTCCGTTTCCTAAGCCGATAATTACCCCAGGACCGTCAATCGTGAAAGCAATTGTATTCATTGCCGTTGGAACAACGTGATTGTCTTCGTCGCGAAGCGACACGTTGATGATGGCGACGTCGTTCAGGGCAACGTTCGTTTTGTATGCTTCCATTTGGAGATGCGTTTGTGCGGCATTCGTCTGTATTTTTGAAATACCGTAACTATTTCCGTCATTTTCTCCGCACACCCGAGCCCCGTCGTTGTAGCCAATAGCGTGAATTTCACCGGCAGAGTAGGGCACACGCCATTGTCCAAAATCCTTGTTTCCTATGCTTTTCTTACCGACAGATTCTTTGTTGATGAACAAGTCAACTTCGTCGCAGTTGCTGTAAACGAGAACGTCAACTGTGTCGCTTTTGCTGTAATTCCAGTTTGTTGCTATGTGGAGCACAGGTTTTTCGGTCCACCACGATTGCAGATAGTAGAAATTATCTTTGGGAAATCCGCATAAGTCGGTGATGCCAAATTGTGATACGACGGCAGGAAATTCGTATGGCGTGGGCTCTCCGCGATAATCCAATCCTGTCCAGTAAAACAATCCAGCCGCCCACGGGAGTGAGTCGTAAAATTTCCAAGCATTGCGCATTCCTGCATTGTCTTCATAGATTTGTGAACGAGCCATCCAGCATTTTTCGTCATTTGTCTCATAAATGCCACGAGTACGCTCGGTATTGCTTTCTTCCGTGCCAATCAATGGCTGCTGTTGATATTTTTCGTGGTGGCCAATCACGTCGCCGTGCGAAATATAATTGATGCCGCACACTTCGGTCGTCGTGCCAATACCGTTGTCCCAACCGCCGCTCGAAGCAATGGTAAACGCACGGGTAGAATCAAATTGACGGGCAAAATTCTCCATATTGCGGGCTATCATCGCACCTTTGGGAGAGCCTTCTATCGCCCATTCTTCGTTTCCAAGCGACCAAAGGAAAATGCTCGGATGATTTCGGTCACGACAAATCATTTCTTCCACGTTGTGCTGATGTAACTTATTGATACCCATTAGTCTGGCTTCTTCCAAAACGAGCATTCCCATTTTATCGCACGCTTTCAGAAAATCGGGCGAAGCGGGATTGTGCGATGTACGGATGGCGTTACAACCCATTTCCTGCATCTTTGCAATGCGATATTCCTGAATAGATGGCGTAAGCGCAACGCCAACGCCGGCGTGGTCTTGGTGCAGACACACACCACGAATTTTGAGCGGACGACCATTGAGGAAAAATCCTTCTGCGGCATCGAATGCCACGGTGCGGATTCCCATTGTGGTTTCGTATTCGTCAACGATTTTTTTTGCATCGACACTGTAAATGAACGTTTTCAGCGTGTATAAATACGGAGTTCCGTAGTCCCAAACTTCCCATAGGTGCGGATTTTGAATGGAATGTTTCGTCACGAAATATTTCTCCGAAAATGGCTGAATCTTCAGTTCGTCGGAAGTGTATTCTTTAACAAGTTCATTCTCGGCATTGTATATCTTTTCGATAATGGTGACTTTTTGTTCCGCATTCGTCTCGTTTTGGATGCGTGTCCTTGTGGTGATTTTCGCTTTAGACTTCTCTATATTGTCGGTTGACACGAATGTGCCGTTTCTTGCAATGTGGACGGGATTTGTCACCACGAGATTCACGTTTCGGTAAATACCCGCACCTTCGTAAAACCAGCCTTCTTCAAACGAAGCATCGGCAC
Source organism: Bacteroidales bacterium (assembly GCA_017618935.1). The sequence continues at coordinate 13,043 of JAFZTG010000254.1, forward strand.
GGACGGCAATCACATTGTTTGCTCCGTAATTCAGATATTCCGTGAGGTCGTAATTGAAACTCGTGTAGCCGCTTGGCTCGTTTCCGAGATAAAAACCATTGCACCATACTTTTGAGTTACGAAATACACCTTCGAATTCCACGGAGATTTTCTTGCCAAGCCATGCAGAATCCACGAAAAATGTTTTTCGGTACCAACCCACGCTATGTTCAGGATAGTTTTTCCCGATAGCCTTTGAGCCGTGGCTCACGCTGCCATTTTTCGCAAACGGCAGTTCCACGCACCAGTCGTGGGGAACGTCAACTGTTCTCCACATTCTATCGTCGAATTCTGCATTCGCAGGTCCGTCGCCATATCCGGCTTTGGTGACGTATGAGAAATAGGATGTACCGTTGTTAAAATCTAAAACACGGTCGTATGCGTGTCCGAGGGCAAATTTCCAATTGTTGTTTAAAGAAATTACCTGACGATAATCTTTGTCTTCAATGGTGATTGTATTGGTACAAGCAATGATACCAATAAGACAAGAACAAATGATAAAGATTTTCTTCATGTTTCTACATTTGAAATGCTGATTTCAAATATAGTGTTTTTTTGTAACAAAATAAGTTGTTTCGTAAAAAAACAAAACCACGCCGAAAAGACGTGGTTAATAATAAAGTGACTCCGGAGGGGTTCGAACCCCCAATCTCCTGATCCGTAGTCAGGGGCATTAATCCAATTGTGCTACGGAGCCTTGTGAAAATCACGGTGCAAATATACTCTTTTTTTTTACGTGTTATGATTTTCCAAAGAAATTTTAAAGAAAATTCAATATAACATTGATAGTCATTGTTTTATGGCGGTATATCTATCGGTTATAATGTTATTGTCTCTCCTTGTTTTACTATTATAAATGGTACATCGGGATGTTGTTCTGTCATTATTTCGGCAAATAATGCGGGATTGCCGCCGTGCATGGCAAACATTCCATAGTGACAGGGAATCGTCAGTTTGGGCCTTAATGCTCGTGCGAGTTCCGCACATTCCTTTTCATTGAGATTTCCCCACGCTCCGTTTATGGGTGCAATCATAACGTCGAATTGTCCCAATGCACGGAAATAGTCTGCCATATCAAGTCGGAGGCTGGTGTCGCCGGTAAAATATAATTTCTTTCCATCAACGCCAAGTACCAGTCCTACGGCGTCGGGAGCACCGTCGCCGTGGTCGCAGGGAACGAAATAGAACGAAATCCCGTCAGTTTCAATTTTGTCGCATACGGTAACGAATGTACAGCGGGATTTGTCTATCTGTAAGCGTTCAACATCGTTTTCGCACGATGGAGTTGTGAAAAGTCGTGCGTTTGTGTGATGCATAAGTTTGGGTAGGGCATCTTCGTCAAAATGGTCGCGATGTCCGTGTGAGGCAATAATATAATCGAACGGAATGCTTTGTGTATCAAGAATTTGTGGCAACAATCGTTGCAGACCGTCTTTCCCTTCCAAACGATATACGCAATCCGACAAATACATGTCGTAGCCGATGTATTTTCCAGTCGCTGTCTTTACTATAAAACCCGCTTGCCCAAGGAAAAACAAATGTGTTTGTCCCAATGGGGCAGACAATACCGATTGCGCAAAATCGTTGTTATTTCGTATAGAGCACTTTTGCATTTGCCTCAACGTCGTGTGTAACCCATACGTTTGCACCGATAACAGCTCCTTTACCTATGGTGATTCTTCCTAACAATGTCGCATTTGAGTAGATAATCACGTCGTCCTCTACAATCGGGTGGCGCGGAATGCCTTTGATAGGATTGCCGTTCTCGTCGAGCGGGAAGTTCTTCGCACCAAGCGTAACACCTTGATACAGTTGCACATGGTTACCAATAATACAGGTTGCTCCAATCACAACGCCTGTGCCGTGGTCAATGGTGAAATATTCGCCGATTTGTGCGGCAGGGTGGATGTCGATTCCCGTAAGAGAATGTGCCATTTCCGTGATGATTCGTGGAATCAGCGGTACGTTGAGCAACAGCAGTTCGTGTGCCGTGCGATAATGAAGCAAGGTTTTTATTACTGGATAACAGAAAATGATTTCGCCGAATGATTTTGCCGCAGGGTCGCCGTTGTACGCCGCCTGAATGTCGAGCGAAAGCATGTGACGAATGTAGGGCAGACGTTTAATGAACGCCACGGCAATGTCTTCTGCCATTTGAGCAGCTTTTTCTTTTGTCAGATCTTTACATTCATTACAGTCGAACAATAGTCCTCGTTGGATTTGTTGCGAAAGCATCGCAAAAAGTTTGTCAACATTTACGCCGGTGTAAAAACTGATTGTGTCATGGCACACCACGTCACGACCGAAATAGCCGGGGAAAATGATTTCTTGTATCGTTTCCACTATTTTAGCCAATGCGTTGACCGACGGCATAGGCACATCACCGTTCGATTTGTGATACACCAAATTGTACGACTCGGGGGACGAGAGTTCTTGTACCGTTTGTATTATTTGTTGTCTGTTATCCATTGTTTATTTACTTGTATTGGCAAAGATAATAAAAGTTTTTCTTTGTCTTGTTTATTGTGAAAACAAAAGAAACGTTGAAAAAAGTGTAAAAGGAAAGGATTTCTATTCCTCCTTTTCTTTCTCGTTCTCTTGTTCGTCGGTAATCAACACATAATCCAGCTGACGCTTGATTAAATCGGCACGGGCAATTTTTATGGTGACTCTGTCGCCCAATGTGAATTCGTTGCCAGTGTAACGTCCTCGCAGACAGTAATTTCGCTCGTCGAATGAATACATGTCGTCGCTCAAATCGCGGAGCGACACCATTCCTTCGCACAGATTGCCGTCCAATTCCACATAGAAGCCCCATTCGGTAATGCTTGTGATGGTTCCGTCGAAAATTTCGCCCACGTGGTCTTTCATCCATTCAACTTGCTTGTACTTGATTGAAGCCCGTTCGGCGTTTGCCGCCAACTGCTCGCGCGAAGACGAATGTTTGCAGTATTCTTCGAATTCTTCCTGCGAGGCGCTCGGTTTTTTCTTAAGATAACGATCGAGCAGACGGTGAACCATCATATCGGGGTAACGGCGGATAGGCGAGGTGAAGTGACAGTAGAAATCGAACGCCAATCCGTAGTGACCAATGTTTTCGGTGGTGTAGATTGCCTTCGCCATAGAACGTACCGCCAACCCTGCAAAAATATCACATTCGGTTTTGCCTTTCAAGTCAGTAAGTAACTTATTAATTGATTTTGAGGTATTTATACCTCCCGAAGTGTTGATTTTATATCCGAATTTCTTCAAGAAATTAGAGAAATCACGCAATTTCATGTCGTCTGGTTTGTCGTGCACACGGTAGACGAATGTCGGTGCGGAAGAGCGTTTTCCCACGTATTCGGCCACTTTTTTGTTTGCAAGCAGCATAAATTCCTCAATGAGTTTGTTCGCGTCTTTTGATTCCTTGAAATATACGCCAGTAGGTCTTCCGTTCTTGTCAAGTTTAAATTTCACTTCCTTGCGGTCGAACGAGATAGCACCTTTTTCGTAGCGTTTTGCACGTAGGATTTTCGCCAATGCGTCCATCGTGGTTATTTCTTTAACCAAATCGCCTTCGTGGGTTTCAATCACTTTTTGTGCTTCTTCGTACGAAAATCTTCTATTAGAGCGGATTACTGTTCTTCCAAACCATTCTTTCAGCACGTTTGCATCTTTGTCGAGTGTGAAAACGGCCGAGAATGTGAGTTTGTCTTCGTTGGGACGGAGCGAGCAAACGTTGTTCGACAGTTTTTCGGGCAACATAGGTACCACGCGGTCAACCAAATATACCGAAGTGGCGCGTTTCTGGGCTTCTTCTTCCAACTTTGTGCCAGGGCGGACATAATATGTAACGTCGGCAATATGCACACCGATTTGGTAGGTTTCATCCTCAAGAAATTCAATCGACAAGGCATCATCAAAATCCTTTGCGTCGGCAGGGTCGATGGTGAACGTGGTCACATCGCGGAAATCCCTTCGTTGACGGATTTCTTGTGCTGGAATTTCATCTGGTAGGGCATTTGCCTCGTCTTCAAGTTCCTTTGTGAAATGATATGGTAGGTCGAATTCTTCAAGAATGGCGTGCATTTCGGTTTCGTTGTTGCCAACGTCTCCCAAAACTTTTACAACTTTTCCGATAGGATTTTTTGCTTTTTTAGGCCATTCAACTATTTGAACCACAACTTTTTGTCCGTTTTTCGCATTCATTGCGTCATCGTTGGCCACGAAAATGTCGTAGGGGATGTAGCGTTTGTCAACAATCACGAAAGCATATTTTGAATTACGCTCGATTATGCCGACAAATTCCCGTCGTCCTTCTTCAACAATTTCAACCACTTCGCCCTCCAAACGGGAACGTCGTCCGTGGTTGGCGAACAATGCGACTTTCACCAAATCGTTGTTCAGTGCGTGGTTTAAGTTAGGCGATGCAATAAACACATCCTCTTCGAGTTGCGGACTTACGACGTATGCGGTTCCGTAGGGAGTCATGTCCACACGTCCGGTAACCGTACCGTTTTGATTTTTCAGTCGATATTTCCCTTTCTGACATTCCTGCAATTCACCTTTTTCTTCAAGCAAATCAAGGTGTTTCTGTACCATAGGCAGGCCGTCCTTATTGTTCAAACCCAGTTGCGTTGCAACTTGTTTGCAGTTTAACGGACGTTTGGGAGATTTTCTAAAAACAGAAAGGATGTCGGATGATAATTCCGAAGCAGAGCCTTTTTTATATTGTTCGTTTTTTCGAGCCATAGTATTCATCAATTTAATTCCACAATATTACAAAAATCGCAGGAATAACGGAAAAAAGAGGGGGTGAATTTTTTAATACGTTTTTACACTTACTTTTTGTAAGTCTTAAAACCGATTTTTGAAAAAATAAACCTATTGATTTGGTAGGTAAAAACTTTTTTATGTATGTTTGCCGATGAATAACCTACCAAAACGATAGGTTAAAAACTTAAAACAATATAATATGAAAAAGGTAAAGATTTTTGTTTCAGCATTATTGCTATCAGGAGTGGGGGCGTTTGCCCAACCAGCGACAACAGATGCTCAAAGCACTGACGTTTCCGAACAAATTAAGAAACTTGTTACGCCATCAGGATTTTTGCAGGCGGGCTATACGTACACCGATGCGAACACATCGACGTTTTTGCTTCGTCGTGCGAGAATTGTGTTGCAAGGCGACCTTTACAAAGGCAAAGCAGGCAAGTTTGACTACAAGTTGCAACTCGAAGTTACGGGTACTCCGAAAATTCTTGACCTGCAATTGCGTTATCGTCCA
>JAFZTG010000255.1 GCA_017618935.1 Bacteroidales bacterium
ATGTTTCAATAAACTGTTTCTCGCCGTCGTCAAAACCAATGTAAATGTCACGTGGCAGCCCGAAGCAGTCCAAACCGCCGCTGAACGTCAGCAGTTCCAAGTTTTTGCTGGTAAGTTGAACACGTTCTACAAGGTCGAAAACGTCCTTGTATTTTCCGTTTTTCTCACGTTCTTCGATGATTGCCAATGACGTATTTTCGCCAAATCCTTTGATTGCCTTCAAACCAAAGTGAATGTCGCCTTGTTCGTTTACGCTGAATGTCAAGTCACTATCATTTACACTCGGACATAAAACTTTGACCCCCATTGTTTTACACTCAGCCATAAACTTTGACACATCTGACGGGTTGTCCATAGAATTAGTGAGTAGACTTGCCATAAATTCAGCTGGATAGTGTGCCTTCAAATATGCGGTCTGGTACGAAACCCATGCATAGCAAGCAGCGTGTGATTTGTTGAACGCGTACGAAGCAAATTTTTTCCATTCGTCCCATATAAATCTCAAAATTTCGGTAACTTTTTCTTCCGAAAGATTGGGGTTTTCTTTGCATTGTTTGGCAACGCCTTGTTTGAGGAATTTGCCAAACAATTCTTCCATTTTAGCCAACTGTTTCTTTCCCATAGCTTTACGAAGCGTGTCGGACTCGCCACGGGTGAAGTCGGCAATCAAACGTGACAGAAGCATCACCTGCTCTTGATATACGGTAATTCCGTATGTATCATTCAAATACGTTTCCATACAAGGAAGCGGATATTCAATTTCCTCGTAGGTGTTTTTGTATTTTTCCTTGTTTTTCTCAAATTCATCACGGGTTATTTTTCCTTTCTTGATGTCTTCAATCAACGCTTTTCGCTTGATGAACGACGGAATGTTGTCCATCGGCCCCGGACGATAGAGGGCGTTCATTGCAATCAAGTCACCTATCACGTTAGGTTGCAGTTCTTTCAGATATTTCTGCATTCCCGGCGATTCAAACTGGAACACACCTACCGTTTTTCCTTGACAATATAATTTATAGGTGAGTTCGTCATCGATTGGAATGCTATCGATGTCGACATCTTCACCTGTATGGTGTTTAATGTTTTTTATTGCTTCCTTGATGATTGAAAGCGTCTTCAAGCCAAGAAAGTCCATCTTTATCAATCCAACCGATTCCACCACGTGACCGTCGTATTGCGTTACTACAATGTCCTCGCCCGAATCTTTGTCCTTGATGGTGCATACGGGTGCGAACTTTGTCAAGTCATCGGCTCCGATAATGACACCACAAGCGTGAATACCGATTTGGCGGTTCGTGTCTTCCAACTCGCTCGCATACTGTAACATTGTGGAAATGTTTTCATCGCTACCGTTTACGTAGGTTTGCAATTCAGGGACTATCTCATAGCAATTTTTCAGTTTAACTTTTGGTGATTTAAGATCCTCTCCAAAAGTTTTTCCCGTTTTTGGGTCTTTATAACCATTGAAATCTTTGTCGGGAATTAATTTCTTAATATCGTTAACCGTCGATAAAGAAATCTTTTGCACACGTCCTACATCGGCAATTGACGATTTCGACGCCATTGTGCCATAGGTAATGATGTGAGCAACTTTTTCCTTCCCATATTTTTGAGTAACCCAATCCAGTACTTTCCCACGTCCGTCATCATCGAAATCCACATCAATATCGGGGAGCGAGATACGGTCGGGATTCAGGAAACGCTCAAACAGCAAGTCATATTTCAGAGGGTCAAGGTCGGTAATCCGCAAGCAATATGCTACAACCGAACCTGCTGCCGAACCACGTCCGGGACCAACGGAAACGCCAAGTTCCTCGCGGGCTCCACGAATATAATCCTGCACAATGAGGAAGTAGCCAGGGAACCCCATCGTCTTCATAATGTGTAATTCAAACGTGATACGTTCCTTCTGTTCCTCGGTGAGCACGTCGCCATAGCGTTTCTTCGCACCTTCCCAGGCAAGTTTTGCCAAATAGTCGGCTTCGAGTTTTATACGATAGAGTTTTTCGTAGCCACCAAGTTTCTTGATTTTCTTTTCTGCATCCTCCTGACTCAGAACAACTTCGCCTTTCTCATTACGGGTAAATTCGTTAAATAAATCTTCCTCGGTGAATTTCTTTTTGTATTCCTCAACCGTTCCAAAATCTTTTGGAATGTCGAACATTGGCATAATCGGTCCTGAATCAATGGAGTAAACCTCAATTTTGTCGGCTATTTCCTGCGTGTTTTCCAGTGCTTCGGGCAAATCGCTAAAAATCGCTTCCATTTCTTCGGGCGTTTTCAGCCATTCTTGTTTTGTGTAGTGCATTCGATTTTGATCGTCGAAATCCTTGCCCGTACTAAGACAGATGAGGCGATCGTGAGCTTCGCCGTGTTCTTCTTCAACGAAGTGCACGTCGTTGGTCGCCACAATCTTTGTATTGGTTTTTCTCGCAAGTTCAATCAGTATAGGATTGACTTGTTGCTGTTTTTCGTACGTGTCGGTTGAAGCATTGGGTTTGTCGGTCTTGTGACGTTGCAACTCAATGTAATAATCGTCGCCAAATACCTCCTTGAACCAGAGAATTGATTTTTCCGCTTCGTCAATTTTGCCTGCCATAATCAGTTGTGGCAATTCGCCACCAAGACAGGCGGAGCAAACAATCAGACCTTCGTGGTATTGCTTTAGTATATTCTTGTCGATACGGGGACGGTCGTAGTAGCCGTCGGTGAAGGCGATTGACGACAATTTGCAGAGACTTTGGTAGCCCTGCTTGTTTTTTGCCAACAAAATCAAGTGCCAGCCACTGCGGTCAACAATAATTTCTTTACCACGCTCTTGTGAGAAAATTTTAAAATCTTTGTCTTTGTCGTAAAGTGTACGTCTAGCACAATAGGTTTCAATGCCTATGATTGGTTTGAACGGCACAAAATTCTTCGCTTTTTCCTGCAATTTTGGAAGTTCCTCTTCAAGTTTCGCAAGTTGTTCACGGGCTTTTGCCTTGTCGGCTTCCGATTTTTCGTCGGATGCGATGACGGCCTTTTCCTTTGCGATGTTTTCCTCACATTCGGCTACTTTTTTCTGCGGTTTGCCGTTGAAACTATTTGCTGAATCAACCAAGTCCTTGATACCGAACATATTACCATGGTCGGTGAGCGCCATTGAAGTCATGCCGTTTCGCATACATTTTTCAATCAAATCGGGAACTTTCGACATTCCGTCAAGAATCGAATAGTGCGAGTGGACGTGTAAATGAGTAAATTTCATTTTAATTTTTAGATTTTTAAGTTTTGAAAATTAGATTTTACGGGAATCTGAATCCTTCAAGACGCATTCACAAATAAAAATAAAAATCTCTTTGAAAATACGCGTGTTGATAATAAGTGAAAAAATACGTCGACTGATTTCTTCAGATTACCATATTGATTTGGGCACAAAAATGAGGTTATGGTGTGCTAAAACAAGGCAGAGGGTCTTTTTTTTAATTAAAATTGATATTCAATCTTACTCAGTTGTAATCCACACGCAGGAATTGACTTTCCTGCTTTTTGTCGGTCTTTTGCTTCTATAATATGCTGAAAATCAACGAGAGAAATCTTTTTCTGTCCAATGTCCAACAATGTTCCCACAATAGAGCGTACCATATTTCGTAAAAAGCGATTGGCTGAAATGGTAAAAATCAGTTTGTTGTTTTCTGAAATCCATTCGGCGCGTGTTATGGTACATATATTATTGGTGACGTCGGTGTGCAATTTGCTGAAACTTGTGAAATCCTTTGTGCCAAGCAACAATTTGCAAGCGTCGTTCATCAAATCGACATCTAATTGTTTGGAGAAGTAGTATTCCGTTTCGAGGGCAAATGGATTTTTCTTCTGCGTTATCGTGTATGTGTATGTTCTCGAGAGTGCCGAAAAACGGGCGTGCAAGTCCTCTTTTACAGGAAAAATGTCGTAAATGACAATGTCGTTCGGTAAGATTCTATTCAACTTATATCGCAAATCTTGTGGAGAAAACGAAGTATCGGTATCAAAATGAGCATAATACGACGATGAGTGAACGCCAGAATCCGTGCGCCCTGCACCCGTGACTGATATTTCTTCACCCAAAAGTGTCGTCAATACCGACTCTATGTTTTCTTGAATAGAAGGAGAATGTGGTTGCCGTTGCCAACCACAAAATCGTGTTCCGTTATATGCAAGATGAATGAAATACCTCATAATTATCAGCAAAAATATATGTTTCTGGCATTTTGTTCAATTTTGTTGAAAAAATTTTAAAATAGCGTTTTTTAATTTGATTAAAAATTGTACTTTTGTTTCTTGGAAAACTTTATGGAATTTCAGTTTGTTCTGATATTGCAAGAAAATCCGAATTTAGGATGGGTGCTGGCCCCCTTTGAATTAATCAAGGAGGAGGGGCAGGCATTTTATCAAATGTCGGAGTATATAACGCCAACGACAAACAAGAAATATCTGCAACCACACGAGGTTCAAATAGTGGAGGTTTTGTCGCATTGTTTGGAGTCGTACATTTATAATAAGCCAGAATTTGCCGATTATATCCACAAAAAAGACACGTTGAAGGATTTCATTACGAAAATCAAATTGCGTGACGAAAAGTTCACCAAGGGAAATCCTCGCCGTGTGTTCGACGGAAAAATCCGTCCGTTTGTGGAAGAATGTCTGTTTGAGGCATTTATGTTGGCTCGTGAACATCAGATTCCTATCTATAAGAAAGTAAAAGGTGCCAATTTTTATCCGGAAGATAGAATTGCTGTTTGTGAAAAGAATCCTGATGTGACGTTTATTTTCAAGAAAAACGGCACAGAATTGGAACGTCGTGTACGTGTTGTGCAGGATGGCAAGGAGGTGAATACCGACAAGACGTTTATTTTGCTGTCGAACACACCGAGTGCAGTGCAAATCGGCTCTACATTCTATCATTTCCCGAACATAAACGGAAGGGTGTTTGACCCTTCGGTGCGTGCCGTGCAACAAAACGTTCGCGAGGAATATTATAGCACATTCGTATTGAACTGCATTCGTAACTATAAGGTTGAGGTTTCGGGTTTCAGTTTGTCGGACGCGTATGTGAAACCGCAAATTTCGGCTTCGGTTGTTCGCGACGTGTTTGGAAATGCTCACGTGGAATTTAGTTTTACCTACGGCTCGTGGAAATTTACCGACATTAATAATGAACGTCAGTTCGAGGTTGCATATAAAAACGTCAATGGCGAGCCTCATTATACTCGTTATCAACGAGATAGAGCATTTGAAAAAATGTTTGTCGCCGACGTAGAGGCAACGGGTTTGGTTGAGAAAAACGGTTTGTGGAATTTGGTTGGCGAGGATGGCGACGCATATTTCAAGCTGCTGCATTGGACACAGGCAAACAAGGCGCTTTTCGATACATATCAGATAGACGTTTTTGCCGAATCTGACCAGAAAATTCAGAATTTGCAGGCGAAACTTGAAATGGAAGTCGTTTCAAACTCCATTGACTGGTTTGATGTTCACGCAATTGTCACATTTGGCGATTATAAGATTCCGTTCAAGAAACTTAGAAAAAACATCTTGAACGAAGATCCCGTTGTGCAACTGCCTAATAATCAGATAGGTATCATTCCTACGGAATGGTTTGCAAAATATAAGGAATTGTTCTTGTTCTCGACGAAGAACGGCAATCCTGACTATTTCTCGGTGAAGGCCGTGCATTATAAGACCATTCAGCGTTTACCGGTAACACTCTCGGAGGCACTGAAGACGAAATTGATGCACATTGAGACCAATGGTCTGAAAGACAATGAGGTGCCAGCCGAGGTGCAGGCAAAATTGCGTCCGTATCAGATTGAAGGTTATCGTTGGTTGAGTTTCTTGGAAGCAAACAATTTTGGTGGCTGTTTGGCCGACGATATGGGTTTGGGAAAAACATTGCAGACAATTTCGTTGTTGCAAAAAGTGATTAACAACCAAAAGGCGTCGGGTAACCGAAAACCAAGTTTGATTGTCTCACCAGCCTCAATCGTATATAACTGGTTCAACGAATTCGAAAAATTCACACCGGGAATCAAGGTGTTCAAATACATCGGGAATGACAGAAATCGTGAATTTTCATATTTCAACGAGTATGACATCATATTGACGACCTACGGACTTTTGAGAAACGATATTGAAAGTTTCGAAAGTTTTTCATTCTATTACATTGTTCTTGACGAAAGTCAGATGATTAAGAATCCTGGTTCGAAAATATACACGAGCGTGTTGAAACTGAACTCCGACAGAAAACTGTTGCTGACGGGTACGCCGATTGAAAACACGCTGATTGACTTGTGGACGCAGTTGAACTTTGTCAACCGTGATATGCTGGGCAGTTTGAAGTTCTTCAAAGACTATTTTGTCAAGGGATTTGAACGTCACGACGAGAATGTAATTACCCAATTGCGACGAATCATTAAACCGTTTATTTTCCGTCGTGAAAAGCAAGAGGTTGCGAAGGACTTGCCACCAATAACCGAACAGGTACGTTATTGTAAAATGTCGGATACTCAACAAAAATTATATGAGACGGAAAAATCGAAAGTCCGCAATATGATTTTTGAATCGATTGAGAAAGAAACGTTCCAACGCTCTACTATCAATGTGTTGCAGGCGCTGATGCACCTTCGCTTGTTGGCGAACCATCCTATGCTCGTTGAGGGCTGTCACGGAGCATCGGGAAAATTCGACGAGGTTTTGCGTATGTTGCCTAACATTATTCACCACCATAAGGTGCTGATTTTCTCGTCGTTCGTCCGTCATCTTGATTTGTTCAAGGACTATTTTGAAAAAGAAGGATTGAAATATGCCTATTTGATTGGTAGTACAACCAATCGTGAGGCAGTTATCAAGAAATTCCAGGAAGATGACGATTGCAAGTTGTTCTTGATTTCAATCAAGGCTGGTGGTGTAGGTTTGAATCTTACCCAAGCCGATTACGTGTTCATTTTGGATCCGTGGTGGAATCCTGCCGTTGAAAATCAGGCAATTAGCCGTGCTCACCGTATCGGTCAAACCAACAATGTGACCGTATATCGCTTCATTTCGGAAAATACAATAGAGGAAAAGATTCAGAAACTGCAGCAACGAAAGACACAACTTGTTGCGAATTTCATTCCCGACGAACAAACAATTCCGTTCTCTCAGGAAGAAATTTCTTTCTTGGTGGAATAAACTAATTCACTTTATCAATCGCAAACGTAATTGAAGATATGCCGACCAGCGTGTCATTGTAGGTTGCAGGTTGAAGAACAAAGATATTTTTCCCTTCGCTTAAACGAGTGCTATAAAACAATACTTGTTCCAACAAAAATGTTGAATCGGCTTGCTGCTTCCCTACAAACTGTTTTTTAGCGTTAAACACCGGAATTGCAATAGGAACAGCTGACGAACCGCCATTCGGAGAAATAAAACCCAAGGTAAATGGGATTTGCGTATAAGGCAAATCAGACAGATGTTTTATTGCCACAGAAATTTGATATAGTTGGAATGTATCTTTCCCATGTTCGTAAGTAAAAACCAAGGGATTAGATGTCACCATCATATTATTATCCAACTCTACCGTTTGTTCAAATGCAACATCGCGACGTTCGCACGAAAGAAACATGAGAATACCGAACAAAGCAAAAAAAATAAATCGTTTCATTTTCGTATGTTTTCTGTTTCAAATGTACAATTTTTATCTTCAAGCAAAAGAAAACTCACCACATTCTTCAGATTTTATTTACCATTCCCTGACAACTGCGCAAACAGAAATCAGTAACGGAAATAGGAATAACAAAAAAGGTGAAATTCCTAAGAACCTCACCCCCTTCAAGCGTATGAAAAAAACTACTTTATGCCAAAGCGTTGATGTGTTTTGCAACACCTGATTTCAAATTAGCAGCTTTGTTTTTGTGAATGACATTAACCTTAGCCAATTTGTCAATCATAGCACATACTTTTGGAAATTGTGCTTCTGCCTCTTTCTTATCTTTTACTGCTTTAATATCACGAACTGCATTACGCATTGTTTTCGCATAATATTTATTATGCTCAGTTCTTGTTTTTGCTTGACGTGCTGCCTTTGCTGCAGATTTTGTATTTGCCATTTCTAAATTTTAATTTTTTTGTAGCGAGTAGCGGAATCGAACCGCTCTAACAAGGATGAAAACCTTGTGTACTAACCGATATACGAACTCGCCATCTGGTTTTTATTTCCGTGTGCAAATGTAGAAAAGATTTTTATTCGCACAACATTTTTATATATTTTTTTCAAATCTTTTTATAACTCGCTCTTTTTTAGGCATTTATATTTAGAATCGTATTTGATAAATCGCTAAAATCCAGACTTGCGCCATTGTTTGCACGCAAAAGTAAGAGATTTTTCTCCTTCCAACTTATTTTATACAACTCCGATTTGATTGCTTCGAGCGTATGTACCACCTTAACTTTTGACGAGCCGAAGATTTTTTCCACCGTCTTCTCGTCTATCGTCGTACGACCACTTTCGTTCTGGTTACTATAATATATGTATTTGTCGTCGGCCAATCGCATGCAATCGTCGTATTGTTTCCAGAAATTCTCAGGCACCTCGCCATCGGAACCAACTTCCAGACAAACCACCAGCTCACGCAACGGATACAATTCACGAACGGCTTTAATCGTCGCATTCATACGCAACGGCGAATACACATAGTCACGATAAATGTTGACCGTGGCATTCTTTCCCAACAGTTGCAACTGCTTCATCGGCCCCTTGAAAAATTTCAACGCCTGATAAAACTTCTCCTCTGAAATCTTCAATTGCTGACACACTTTCAATGCACCGGCTATGTTTTTCATGTTGTGTTCACCAAATATATATATAGGTAAACGACCACCCGAAATTTTCAAAAATGTGTGGTTGTTAAACAACTCATACGGATGCGTTCTATACGGAATCAGCTTGATGTCGGACTGAGAATGAGAAATAACCTCACATACACGGTCATCTTCTTCACAATAAATGAGACGACCATTTTTATTGATAGAGCCAACGTAGCGTTTGAACTGCTCAATATATTCCTCCAATGTCGGGAACGACTGCACATCCTCCCACGCAATGCCACTCAACAAAGCGACACACGGTTTGTAATGCTCGAATTTAGACCTGTCGTCAATCGAAGAAGAAATATGTTCGTCGCCTTCCACAATCAGCAAATTGCTTGACTTTGACAGACGAATGGTGCTTTCTTGGTCGTTCACCGCCGAACAAAGGATATAATCATAATCGTATTCATAATATGAAAGCACGTGCATTACAATCGACGTGATCATATTCTTGCCATAACTGCCGGCAATCACCACACGTTGCTTGTCCTTTGCAAATTCATAGATAAATTCAGAATACGAATAAATCTGTATGCCAAGTTCGCGCGCACGCACCAATTCAGGATTATCAGCCAAAACCTTTCCTCCCGCTATCACCACGTCAATATCGTGAGTGATATGGTCGGCATTCCAACCTAATTCACGAGGCAACAAACCATTTTGCTTCAAATCAGTGTAGGCAGGATCATAAATTTCATCATCACTACCCGAAACTATAAAACCATCGTTTTTAAGCGTTATGGCTATGTTGTGCAACGTGGCACCCCCTATTGCTAACAAATGAATTTTCTTCATCCCCATTTTTATTTCGCGGCAAAAGTAGTAAAAGAATTAAGAATTAAAAATTAAGAGTTAAAAATCTATTGGGGAATTATTCTAAAATGCATTTGTAAAATCCTCGTATTATTTCAAAAACTCCTAAGTTTTTATACATTTGTGCGAATTTTAATACTGATATGCCTGTAAATATACCTGATAAGTTACCTGCAGCCGACATTCTTCGTGACGAGAACGTGTTCGTCATGTCGAATAGTCGTGCTTTGACACAAGATATTCGTCCTATCCGTATCGGCATCTTGAATCTTATGCCCGTGAAGGAAAAAACTGAGACACAGTTAATTCGAATGTTGTCAAACTCTCCGTTGCAGGTCGAGGTCAAGTTGCTATACACCAAGACGCATACGCCTTCGCACACTTCGGCAGAATATCTGCAAACGTTTTATCAATCCATTGACGAAGTGGGAAAACTCGACGGACTTATCATCACTGGCTCGCCAATCGACCATCTCAAGTACGAAGACGTTGATTTCTGGCCAGAACTGACGCACATTTACGAATGGACAAAAGAAAATGTGACTTCTACATTTCATATTTGTTGGGGTGCGTTTGCCGGAGTCTATTATTATTATGGTATAGACAAGCATTGGCGCGATGACAAGATCAGCGGCGTGTTCAAGCATCAAGTACTTATTCCGAAGGAACCGATTGTGAGAGGTTTCGACGACGAATTTTTCGTTCCACATTCTCGTAATTCCTATCTCGTAAACGAAGAGGTTGCCGCTCACAAAGACGAAGTTGACGTGATTTGCGAAGGATTGAACATCGGTCCATATCTAATGATGTCGAAAGACAGAAAAAACATCTTTGTGTTTGGTCATTCCGAGTACGACACTCTCACCTTGCACGACGAATATATGCGCGACAAGGCAAAAGGAATGGATGTAAACCTTCCCGAAAACTATTATCCGCTCGATAATCCGGCACTTCCTCCACAAAATACGTGGAAAGCTCACGGACATTTATTGTACACAAACTGGCTGAATTATTACGTTTATCAAGAAACACCATATAAGTTCGAGTAATAAACGTTAAGAACTGATTTTAACACATTAAAATCAGAATACTAATTCCACATTTTTATGATAGTAGGGAAATGAAAAAAACTTTTTTATTTCGTTTCTTTTGTTATTTTTGCCATAATCAAAAAACAAGTGTTATGAAAACAATGGAAAAGAATAACCTAGAAGACTTGTTGTTGCAAACACAATTTATTCAAGTCTTGAATGCAGACGATAAAAAAACAGTGGTTGCAAATACCCGTTTTATTCCTTTTTCCAAAGGTGAAAACATTTTTAAACAGGGCGCCACTATCAACGAATTTGTCGTATTGCTGACAGGTTTGGCAAAAGTTTCGGTTGAAAATTCAACGAATGAAACTGCCACTATCATTAAAATGCTGGCTCCCGTATCGTTAGTTTCGGTAAGTTCTATGTATGATACTACGTATAAGGCCACAGCTGTTGCAATGACGTATTCTATGGTTGCTTTTATTGATAAGATGACAGTTTTGAATATCGTTAAAAATAATTCGAAATGTCTGATGTCATTGCTCGAATATTCTCATAACTATATGTCGGAAGCGGTGCAACAAATTGTGGATTTTGGCCAGAAGACAATCAAATCTCGTGTTGCTTGCTCGTTGCTCAGAATTGCTCGTTTTGCAGAAAACGACTTTATCGATATTCCTATTTCTCGAAATGATATAGCTCAATATTCGGGAATTGCAACGGGTAGTACCATTCGCTTGTTGGCTGACTTGGAAAAAGAAGGAATTATTGTTCTTGACAAAAAAACTATCAAGATTGTCAACAAAGAAGAATTGATTCGGATTAGCAAGATCGACACAAAAGAGGAATAATCCTTGTTCTTTATTTATACTTGACCGTAAACCAAGTAAATACAGCCTTGCCTTTTGCTACGTAGGGACCGACCAATAATCCCGAAAATCCTCCTGCAAGGTATTGTGCATCCATTTGCCCGATTTCGGTCCATGTTTGGCCGTTTGCATTGTCGGCGTATTTCCAATAGAATTTGTACATTTCTTTTTGTGAACTGATTTTCAGGTAAATAACGTGCGTCTTGGAATCAATTTCCGTCGTTTTTACTTGATTGACGCTATTGAACAAACATTCTGACTTGACAAAGGCTTGGCCGTTTTCACGTACCAAGGCAATATTGTAGCGTTTGCCGTCGTCGTGATGAACACAAAGCCCCGCTTCGCCTTCCCAATCGGCAATTTCGAGTTTGAGTTCCACGTCCATGTAGTAATCCAATTGTCGTGTGCCGACAAAAGCGTCGTATGTACTGCTTGCGTTGATTTCAAGCCCTTCGGGGGTGATTTTTGCTACGGTTTGTGGCGAAACTCGGTATGCGTTCCAATCTTCGGGAATGTTGTGAGAAAAACCATTTACAAAAGTAATCGGTTTTTTTCGTTGCGAAACGGACTTTTTTGTTGATTGTGGCAAGGTTTTCACGTTCATTTCTTCTGAAACTGTTCCGTTACCGTTCACCGTAAGCCAACCTTTATCGTTCCATTCCACGGGAGCCAGAAACGTTTCTCTGCCCAAAGGATAAAATTCACCGATGGGACGTGTTCCCAGGAAAACCATCCACCACGAGCCATCGTGTGCCTCAATCAAATCGGCATGACCTGTGCATTGAATCGGGTTGTTTTGGGCGTTTTTCCCTACGTGCGACAGTATCGGATTGTTCGGTGCTGGCATATACGGCCCCCAAATGTCGTCGCTGCGGAATAGGTTCACGTGATGCCCAAATTCGGTACCGCCTTCGGAAATCATGAGATAGTAATAGTCACCTCTTTTATAAATGTGAGGCCCTTCGGGGTATCGGCCACCCAAGCCGTCGGTCAAGTAGTGGAACGATGACAATTCTTCGCCAGTTTTGGGATTGATGCAAATCTGGATAATGTTGTTGTCGCCCGTACATTGCAAATAACACGTCCCGTCATCAGTCCAAAAGAGCGAGGGATCTATCCCAATGCGTGGGTTGGTAAGAAACACGGGATTGCTCCACGTGGAATCGGGGTGTTTGGCGTGTACTATGAAATTTTGACCACAGCCAACGTTGGTACAAATCACGTAAAATGTGCTGTCGTGCTCATTGTAACGGATTGTCGGGGCAAACATGCCGACGCCTTTGCTCAAGTCAAGACCATTTTGGTCAGTTACGGCATAATTTATTAGTTCCCAATTGATTAAGTCATTGCTATGATAAATCGGCAATGCAGGATTTTGAATAAACGAACTTGTCACCAAATAATAGTCATTGCCCACGCGGCACACGCTCGGATCGGGAGCCATGCCCGAAATCACAGGGTTTTTGTACCCTTGCGCCGAACAATAGAGGGCGAGAAGCAATAATTGAATGATGAGCAAATGTCGTCTCATAGCGTTATTTCTTATTGTTTAATCGTTGTTTTGCTTGTTCCAGTTCTGCAATCACGGCATCGCACCAAGCATCAAATTCTTTGTCTTCTTTTTGGTATTCGGGATGAGCAAGCACAAACTTGATAGTTTTCCGAACCCCTTGGTCAAAACGCACGGTTGCCTTGAAATCGGGAACGGCACGTTTGAGTTTCGTATTGTCGAACACCACTGAATTTGCCTTATCGCCAATCAAACTGCCAGTAAAATCGAAATCGCCGACGGAGGAAAGAAACTCCGATGATACGTAGTAGGGCTTGCATTCCACGCCGAGAACGTCGGCAATGCTCTGATATGCCTGATTCCACGTAACTGATTCATCTGACGTGATTTGGAAAGCTTCGCCTATGGCGTGCGGATTTCCCATCAAACCGACAAATCCTTTTGCAAAGTCGCTGTTGTGGGTGAACGTCCACAGCGAAGTGCCGTCACCGTGGATAATGACAGGTTTTCCTTCCAGCATACGTTTCACAACTTGCCAACTGCCGTTTTTGCCGTGTACGCCAAGTGGAATAGACCGTTCGTCGTAAGTGTGGCTGGGACGGATTATGGTGATTGGAAATTGTTCATCGCGATATTTTTTCATCAGAAAATCCTCGCAGGCAATTTTGTCGCGAGAATATTGCCAATACGGATTTGCAAGCGGTGTGCCTTCGTTTATCACATAGTTTCCGAGCGGTTTTTGATACGCCGACGCCGAACTGATGAACATAAATTGCTTCGTTTTTCCTTTGAAAATGCGGTAATCGCGTTCAATCTGTGACGGCACGAAACAAATAAAATCACACACGCAGTCGAACGACAGTCCGTTGAGGGCTTTGGTCACCTCGGCCTCGTTGTTTACGTCGTTTACCACGATGGAGTGCACGTTTTGGGGAAGTATGTCGTTTCGTGAGCCACGGTTCAATACATACAATTCCCATTCGTCGGATTCGGCAATCCGTTTGGAGATGGCGGTGCTGATAGTGCCCGTTCCACCTATGAATAACGCTTTTTTCATAAATGAAAAAGTTTACAAAACAGAAATTATATTGTTGTTTCTGAATTATTTAGAAACTTTTGCCAATGCTTCGTCAAGAGTCATTCCTGCAAAATCCTGTGCACCGAACAATCGGCCACTTTTCTTGTCGTTTACGAAAGCGCCCAATACAATGCCAGGAATCACGGAATCAGGGTCGTTTGGAGCACTTGGTCCACCAAGATCTGTTCTGCACCATCCCGGGTCAGCCAAACTGATGATTACATCGGTTCCGTCAACCGTTCCTGCCAAGTCGGTCGTAACTTTGTCGAGAGCCGCTTTGCTGGCAGAATAGCCCGCTTGTTCAGGTTCGTTTCTAATGCCACTTGTAGTATTGATGATACGGCCAAAACCACGTTCTTTCATTTTGGGTAGGAACGCGTAGCACAACATCATAGGAGCAATGGTGTTGATAAGAAAACTTTGCGTATAGTCTTCTACGGGTGTTTGGAAATAGTCGGTGCGATATGCGATTTGTACGGCAGCATCGTTAAACAAAATGTCAATTTGCGTGCCTTTCGCGTTGATTTCGGCAATCATTTTGTTGACTTCTTCTGGTTTTGACAACTCGGCAGCCACGCAATATGCCTCTACGCCCATTGCCTTCACTTCTTCGAGAACTTGTGCCGTGTGAGCCAAATTACGGCTATGTAACACTAAGTTACAGCCCTGACTTGCCATAAATTTTGTAATTCTGTATCCGATTCCTCGGTTTGCACCAGTAATAAGTGCCCATTTACCTTTTACGTTTGTTTTCATATTATATTCTTTTTACGTAAAAGTATAAAAAAAATGTTATCGTACACGTTTGTTCCTTTAAAAATAGACAAGCATAATAGATATACAAATCTGTTAATACTGTCCTTTGTGTACAAAAAATAGTTCGTAATGTTCATCAGTATTAGGTGGTAAAGGAATAACAAATTCGGGTTCCCCTGATTTTGATAAATAAGCAGGAATTACTTTCGTCCCTATTTTGGGTTGCGAATAATTTGAATGTTGCACCGTTTCACACCCCAATAAAAGTGATGACAATACTGATAAGAAAAATATTTTTGTTTTCATAACATATTTTTTAGAAAAAGTAGAGATGCGCTACGTCTCTACCAAAAATTATCGTACCGAAACGGCTATTGTTTTTCCGTCAACAACCACAAAATATGCGCCTGTCTTTAGGTTTGCATTTGCAATTTTTTGTCCAGAAACGGTTACTACGAATGCAGGAACTTCTTCGTTTACGAGAATTTGACGGTTAGCAATTGTAATCAATGAGGCGTTAGAAACTTCGGAAATTGCGGTTGAAACACCGTCAACTTTGTCATCAGTTGTTCCGCATTCATCGGAACCTTGATTTTCTTCACCTGTTTGTACGCCTTCTTTTGTAGTAAACTCACCTTCGTATTCTTTAAGCACAATCTTGTTATTGTCCAATGCTTTGAAATTGTAGCCGTACGAAGTTCCTTCCGAAAGACCTGTTACGGTAAACTGATATGCCAACACATCCGATTTAAGTTCGTAACTTGCTGTATTTGAGAAATCTATATTTGCCAGTTGACCTTGAGCATTGAACGTAAGCGAACATACAATTTCTCCATTATTCTTAATTGTAAGTGTATAGGAATCAGCCCCTTCGTTGATAGGCATTGTAAACAATGCCTCTGAGCGTTCTGATTCAACAATCACTTCGTCTTCAGCTACTACATAGTCATCTTCCGAGATTATTCCATCTGGAATTTGATATTTTGGTTTATCGGTCACTTCAACAGAAATATCGGCATTTTCAAAATACAGTGCCACAACTTTTTCTGGAGATTCAGTCAAAATACAATCTCCCACATATTGTGGCCATATGATAGAACCCTCTTTGTCGTATCTTATGAAATCGGTCTTATTCAATGGAAATGAAAACTGTGCGTTTACAACATCTCCATTTTGAACATTTTCGGCAAAAGTGACTGCTTCGGTTGTTGCTAGCAAAGAGTTCTGATAATTTATATAGTTATAGCTCACCAACATATAGGAGAGTTTTTCCATATCGGCAAGGGCTTTTCCTGTAAACGAAACGTTTACAAAAGCACCTGAATACACATCGTCAAAAGTCGTTTTACTTTGGGTAAGTGATTGATATAGGTAACTATCCGAGTTTTCAAGACGTTTTTTGTTTGTTAAAACAAGAGGGTTATCAATGTCGATTTTTTCGGCGAAAAAGACTTCCATGGTTGCATCGGAAATGGTAAATGGTTCTTCTGGATTGAAATCTTCGTCGGCAGTTTTTCCTGTATAAGCGAACATAAGGAACAACTCTCCTGCGGTCAAACCACCTTCCACTTTTTTCCCGATTTGAGTATAAGTTACATTATCTATATAAAATGTGCCTTCCAAAACAAACGGTTCTCCTTTTATTACTTGGGTTTCAAAATAATTTTTTGACATATTGGTGAAGTAATCAGCTTCTTCACGTTCATCGGCAATTCCCATATTTATATAACCTGTATTACTTGCGATACCTGTAATTCTCACAAAAAATGCTTGCCCTATTTGTGGAGTCCAATCCTGGCTTCCAGTGGTTTCTTTCACAGCGTCAATCAAAGCGCTTCTACATCCCGATGTCCAACGAGTAGACACCTCTTCATCGCCATATACCGCATACGGATTGTATTGAATCTGAATTTCGTTTGTCTCGGCATTGAATTGCCATGTATTTTGCGAAAAGGTGGCTATTCCCATCAGCGACATTGCCACAAGTAAAAATACTTTTTTCATAATAACATTGTTTTTAAGATTTCAAAAATAAACATTCTTTACTTATATAGTCCGAAAAAAGTCAAAAGACTGCATGGTTACCAAAGAAATTTTATTCCCAAAGGTGATGAAAAAGCGAATGGATGCCTAATATCGTAGCGTGTAGCGATATGATATTGTATGCTTGGTTCTGCATAGATGCCAATGTTTCGAGTAATATTGTATTGTATGCCGAGTCCGGCACTTGGTAACCACAACCACGTAGCAGGACGGTTTGTAACCGTGAGATTTTCTGCCATACTGCGTCGAATGTTAACAATGTACGTCTGCGAGTGAATAGGAACGCCCATTGTTATGGCAAGATTTCCATACAAGCTCCATCTCTTGCCCGTAGCCATATTGCAAACGGCTTTTACAGGTACGCCAAGATAGTGAGTTGTTTGCGAATGCGTGTAATAGAAGTTGTCGTTAGCAATCGATTTAAATTCGGAGATACGACGGATATAACTTACTCCTGATTCTAAGGCAAATCGTCTGCTCTGTTTATATCGTACCGTAAGTGCCAATGAAATAGGCTTCGTGCCATTCTGTAGATATTCATCTTCTACATCAACAGACTCCGTCTTGGAGTCATTGAATGTTTCATCGGCCGCATATTTCATTCCCGATATTGTCTGTTCGTTAAAACTTCCTGTGTATGCAACGCCTAACGACCATTTGTGTGCATCGGTTTTGTCGCCAACGTGGACAGTTTTTTCGGGGAATATGTCGGCAAGGTCGTAATACGGCGTTTCCGTTTTCGGGAGGAATTGAATCGTATCAAGGTGCTGGTTGTCGTGCAACGTATCGGCAACGGTTGCTTCTTGGGCAAGCGTATTGGTGAGCGTGTCGGGTGTAGTTTGCTTGTTTGTAGTGACGTTTGTTCTTCGTGGCACGTGAGTGGTAGGAACATTCGTATTCGTGTGCCGTGTAGATTGATGAACAATTACGGGTTCTTGTTCTGTCGGCATTGTCTTTGGCGTTTCTTCCTGCGTTGTGGCAATAGGTTGTGCTTCGTCGGCAACGGGATTTTCTTTTCTAAGAAGAAGTAATGTGACGGGAATGAGGAGTAACAATAGCACTGGCCACGATTTTTGAATCATGGTGCGGAGCATCTTTTTTGCTCGTGCCAATTGTGACGACGCCGAGTGTGGCTCAATGTTGAGCATGGCTGCAATTTCTTTGTGCGACATGCCCTCGAACACTGCCAAGCGGAATAACTTACCATAGCCGTCTGGCAGTTTTTCAACCAAACTCATCAATTCGTTCAACGAGATTTCTATTGCGGCATCATCTTGCTGTTCTTCGGTTAGCGGGACGTTTGTGCCACTTTCTTCAAGTGCCACGTTCCGATGATTTTTTTGAAAGTCCTTGTATTTCGATGCCACGTTTCTCGTTATCGACAGCATCCAGTTTTCCGCCTTGTTGTTGTCACGTAGTTTGTCGAACGAGGTGAAGATAACCACAAACGAGTCGTGCAAAACGTCGTTAATCGCCTCTTTTTCTGATAGATAGCGACGGCAAACACCTTTCATTTTAGGGGCGAATGTCTTGTATAGCTCACCGAGAGCAGCGGAATCTCCTTGCTTGCACCGTTCTATCAGTTGTGTTATCTCCATCAAGACCATAAAATCCTATATATATAGTCCTAAAAAAGTCAAAAGACTGCATCGAATTTTGAATTTTTTTTGAGAAAAATACAAAATAGGATAATCTTACCAAATAAAGAAAGAATTGTAGCAAATCACAAAATCTCTCTTGCAATCCACGCACAAGCCTCGGCATCAGCGAGGGCGTGGTGGTGATTCTCCAAGTGAAATCCACACGCTTCGGCAACGACGTGCAACTGATGGTTGGGAAGCGCCTTGCCAAAATATTTCCGTGATGCAATGCACGTACAGAAAAACGGATATTCGGGATAATCCATCTGATAGCAACGGAACACCGCGCGGAGACAATTCTCATCGAACGCCTTGTTGTGGGCAACCAACGGTAATCCTGCGATTTTCGGTTCCACTTGCTTCCACACGTCGGGAAACACGGGGGCAGAATCGGTGTCTTGCCGTGTGAGGCCGTGAACTTGGGTACACCAATAATTATAATAATTCGGCTCTGGCTTGATAAGCGAATAAAAATTGTCAACTATCTCACCGTCTCGCACAATCACGACCCCAACGCTGCAAACGCTTGTACGTGAGCAATTTGCCGTTTCAAAATCTATGGCTGCAAAATCTTTCATATCCTATTTGTTATAGTTATTCCACAAAATGCTTACTTTTCTTGCTATCTCGTCACGAAGCCAGGCTGGTTCCAATACCTCCACGTCGGGCGTCTGTGACAGAATTTCTTGCTGAAAGTCGTATTCGGGACACATTCTCAGTTCAAAAATACTATATTCCTCATTTCTTTCTATTTCCCTTTGCGATTTATGAAGAGGCAACGAGCGAACGTAATTTTCTTGTCCGCCAGAGACTTTCAGACGAACAATCTGTGGCTCCGGATTATTGTTCACACATATACCATAAAAATTCTCAAAATATTCCGAAGCATCGAAATTCTTGGGAATACGAAACGTATCCTTTGTCAGTTTCACGTCGTGAATACGGTCAAACGCGTAAATGCGAGTTTCTCCATAATACGGGTTGTTGGCAAGCAAATACCATCGTTGCTTGAACAATTTTACACAATAAGGCTGCACCACAAACGTATATTCCTCGTCACGTTGAAAGTTTTTATACGTGATTTCCACCGCCGTATTTTTTTTCATCGCATTAAAAATGGTAGGCAGAAATTCTTGTCCCGAGGGAATTTCTTCAAGTAAGATGCGATTTTTCAGTTTTTTCTGATTTTCCAGAAGCAGATTGCTCACCGACACTGTTTTAAATAGCCAGTTGCGAAATCCGCCATTCGTGATATCTTCCTCATTCTCAATATAATAACTATAATTTCCTTTGTTCTCGCATTCAATGTTGATGCCGAACATATCTTCAATTGCGTGACGCCATTTGTGAAATGTGCGTTCAGGAATTTCATCCCCCTCGCTCATATCTTCCTCAACCCATTTCTTGTTGATTTCCTTAAACGGAATCCGCTTTGCGTTGTAGATGGTATTTACCAACCAAACGTACTTGTTTAAAAGATTCTTTGACATAATTCAATTATTTTATTGCAAAACAAAAAACAACCTCTGCAAAAATAAGGCAGAGGTTGTAAAAAATTTTGAAAAAAAATGAAAATTTAATTTTTTGTTTTCCAAAAATCAATTCAAAACATACTGTTTTACGATTTTGGGAAAATACTCGTATTCCAATGCGTGTACGCGTGCAGCAAGGTCCTCGGGCGTGTCGGTTGGTAATACGGGACAAGTAGTCTGAAACAACGTTTTTCCGCTGTCAAATACCTCATTCACCAAATGAATCGTAATTCCCGACTCCTTCTCTCCATTGGCTATGACGGCTTCGTGAACGTGAATGCCAAACATGCCACGGCCTCCATATTTGGGCAACAAAGAAGGATGAATGTTAATAATCCTATCTTTATAGGTATCGGTCAGTATTTGAGGAATAAACCACAAGAAACCAGCTAATACAATATAATCAACAGATTCTTTCTGTAAAATGTCATATATATAATGTGTGTCGTAAAACTCATGTTTCCCGAACACCGTAACGGGCACATTGAACTTTTTGGCACGTTCAACCACGCCAGCCTTGGCGTTGTTGGTAAAAACTCCGATGATGGAAATGTCGGTTTGGGCAAACGAACGAATCAAATTTTCGGCATTCGTTCCCGAACCAGAGGCAAAAATTGCAATTTTTGGCATAATTCTGTTAATATCTGTTTAATAACTTTTCGACGGCAAAAATATAAATATTTGATTTTCAATGCAAAGGATTTTTTAAAACAAAAAGTTTATGGCGATTTTCTTTTTTGTATGAAAAAAAATCTTTCCTTTGCAAACGAAAATAGATTAATAATTAAACTTTAAGACTATGTCAGAAATCGAAGAAAAAGTAAAGGCGATTATTGTAGAAAAGCTCGGTATTGACGCAGCTGATGTTACAAACGAAGCAAACTTCACAAACGATCTAGGTGCAGATTCTTTGGACACTGTAGAGTTGATCA
This sequence comes from Bacteroidales bacterium, assembly GCA_017618935.1. The sequence goes on from JAFZTG010000255.1 coordinate 21,073, forward strand.
TGGAATTTGAAAAAGAATTCGGTGTAACAATTCCTGACGACCAAGCTGATTCAATAGCTACAGTTGGTGATGCAATTGCTTATATTGAAAATCACAAAAAGTAATTGAGAATTTTCCTATGGAATTAAAACGTGTAGTCATTACTGGTATTGGAGGATTTACGCCTATTGGTAATTCCATAGAAGAAATCTACAAGAATTTACAAGCAGGAACGAGTGGTAGTGGTCCTATCACTCGTTTTGATGCTTCTAACTGTAAGACACAGTTTGCCTGCGAAGTGAAGAACTTCGATCCGAATCTTTTAATGGACCGAAAAGAAGCTCGGAAAATGGATTTATTCGAACAGTTTGCTATTGCGGCAACTACTCAATGTTTCGAGGACTCCAAATTAGATTTTGAAAATACCGACCTTGATCGCGTTGGCGTGATTTGGGGGACAGGTATTGGTGGTCTTGGTTCTTATGAGCCAGAAATTCGTGATTTTTATGCAAGCGGAACAGGTATTCCGCGTTTTAGTCCGTTTACCATTCCAAAATTGATTCCTAATATGGCCGCAGGTCAGATTTCGATTAAGTTTGGATTACGTGGTATAAGTCATTCTGTATCATCGGCATGTGCATCATCGTCACACGCCATTATTGATGCAATCAATTATATCCGTCTTGGCAAATGCGACATGCTAATTTCTGGTGGCTCCGAAGCACCTATCAACATTAGTGCCATAGGTGGTTTCAATGCAATGAAGGCTCTTTCCGAGAACAATGCGGAGATGACGACGGCAAGTCGTCCGTTTGATGCGACTCGCGACGGGTTTGTCATGGCAGAAGGTGGCGTGGCACTGCTTTTGGAAGAATTGGAACACGCTAAAAAACGTGGAGCAAAAATCTACGCAGAAATTGTCGGTTGCGGATTGACATCCGACGCTTACCATTTAACGGCTCCTCATCCCGAAGGGCGAGGAACAATCAATGTGATGAAATATGCTTTGGAAGATGCGAACATAAAACCATCTGACATTGACTATATAAACGTTCACGGAACCTCAACTCCTATCGGAGATATTATAGAATTGACATCAATTCAGAAATTGTTTGGTGACGATGTGTACAATCTCAACATCAGTTCAACCAAATCAATGACGGGGCACATGTTGGGTGCGACTGGTGCAATGGAAGCTGTTGCTTCTGTTTTCGCAATTCAGACAGGCATCATCCCTCCTACTATCAATTTCAAACAATTGGATGAAAAAATTGATAGCAAACTAAATTTGACCACAAACGAAGCTCAACAACGCAATGTACAATATGTTTTGAGCAATAATTTCGGATTTGGCGGTCACAACAGCACTATTATATTCAAGAAATACAGTGAATAAACTCTTATTTCACATCAGACTCCTCTTTCTGTCAAAAGAAGATAAAGAGTTATTTACTTTTCTCTACAAAACAATAGGACTCTGCCCCAAAAATTTGGACTTATATAAAAGATGCTTCACTCATCGTTCTTCAAGCAAAGCTTTGAAAAGCGGAAGCAACGAACGATTGGAGTTTCTTGGCGATGCCATTTTAGACAGCATAGTGGCAGGTTACCTCTTCGAAACCTATCCTGATGCTAAAGAAGGAAATTTAACCGAAATGCGGTCAAACATAGTGAAAAGAAAACGTCTCAACGACATTGCCATTGAAATGAAATTACAAAAACATATTTGGGCACGAATACCAAACCTCAAGCAAAACGATGCTATGGGAAATTGCCTTGAGGCCTTTATTGGCACAATGTACAAAGATCTTGGCTACAGAAAGACAAAAAATTATGTGATTTCAAAAATCATCCTCCCCCATATCAATAAAGAAACGCTTCCTATAATCAACACCAACTACAAAAGTAAATTGTATCAATACGTACAAAAGAAGAAACTTGAATTACAACTTGTGTCAGAACCTATTTCCCAAAGCAACCGACAAGCATTCAAAGCAGAGATTTTCATCAACAACGAGAAGATTTCCGAAGGTGTGGGACGAAGCAAAAAAGATGCGGAACAGCTGGCAAGCAAAAATGCAATGAAGATATTGCAAGTTTAATTGACAATTCCAACAAAAAAATTGTTTTCGAGTGTATAATCCCCGAAAAAATGTATATTTGTACGTATGAATTTTTTTGATAAACTTTAAATTAAAAAATATGAAAGTAACTGTTGTTGGAGCAGGAAATGTTGGAGCCACTTGTGCTAACGTTCTTGCATTTAAGGAAATCGCAGACGAAGTTGTAATGCTTGACATCAAGGAAGGTGTTTCTGAAGGTAAAGCAATGGATATGATGCAAACTGTGCAATTGTTAGGAATTGACACTCGCATCATCGGTTGTACAAACGACTATTCAAAAACGGCTAATTCCGATGTTGTTGTCATCACTTCTGGTATTCCACGTAAACCGGGTATGACTCGTGAAGAATTACTTGGTGTAAACGCAGGCATCGTAAAAGGTGTTGCACAAAACATTTTGAAATACTCTCCAAACACTATCATCGTTTGTATCTCAAACCCAATGGACACTATGACTTATTTGACTCTTAAATCTCTTGGCTTGCCAAAGAACAGAGTTATCGGTATGGGTGGTGCTCTTGACAGTTCTCGTTTCAAATATTTCTTGTCACAAGCAATCGGTTGCAACGCTGGCGAAGTTGAAGGTTTTGTAATTGGCGGTCACGGCGACACTACTATGATTCCTATGGCTCGTTTCGCTACATACAAAGGTATGCCAGTTTCAAACTTCCTTTCTGCTGAAAAAATCGAAGAAGTTGTGAAATCTACAATGGTTGGCGGTGCTACATTGACTGGCTTGCTTGGAACATCTGCTTGGTACGCTCCAGGTGCTGCAGGCGCATACGTTGTTGAAGCTATTCTTCACGACCAAAAGAAAATGATTCCTTGCTCTGTTTTGCTTGAAGGCGAATATGGAGAATCAGACCTTTGCATAGGCGTTCCTGTAATTCTTGGCAAGAACGGTATCGAAAAAATCGTTGAG
>JAFZTG010000028.1 GCA_017618935.1 Bacteroidales bacterium
AAAAAAAATAAATCCAACAATGCTCCTCAGCCTGGTGCAAATCAACAAAATAAATCGGAACAAAACGAGAATAAGGTTGACGAATCATCAGCAAAGAGTAATGAACAACAGCCAAAACAGAATAATCAGGTAAATCAACAAAATGGTGGTGGACAAAATCGTAACAATCATCACCGTCATAAACATAATAATAGACCAAACAATCAACCTCGTCAACAAAACGATGGTAATAAAAATGCGTAATCTTCTTGTAGTTATCGGGGCAATTTTTGTGTTGTTTTCGTGTAATACAAAACAATATTACAGCGATTCCTTCTCGTTTGACGAAACGGAGTGGAACAAAGATTCCATTGTTACGTTTTCTGTGGACGTTACCGACACGACTCAATTGTACGATGCGGTGTTTTCGGTGACAAATACCGACGATTATCAGTATGCAAATCTGTATTTGTTCACTGATATTGTGATGCCAAATCAACAAATCATTCGCGACACGATAGAATTCATGTTGTCAACGCCCGATGGACAATGGCTCGGGACGGGCTTTTCGGGTTATACCAACGAATTTCAACTACGGTCAAATACTCGATTTCCAATCGTCGGAACCTATCTGTTCTCGTTTGAACAGGCTATGAGATGCAAAAATGCCGAATGTTCTGTGACGGGAATAAAATCGGTTTCACTTACCTTGAATAAAAAATAATGAGCGCAAAAAACAAACTGCAACGTTTTGCTGACAATGCCACGTTTCCCAATGTGATTCAGCCTGAATTTGAAGAAATATTCAGAAAAGATTATGCATTGAAAAACAATTGGCATGCAACGTATTGGAAGAATGAAAACCCCATAGTTTTGGAACTTGGTTGTGGCAAGGGGGAATACACGGTTGCATTGGCTGAGAAATATCCGTCGAAGAATTTTATTGGCGTTGACATAAAAGGTGCCCGTTTTTGGCGTGGTGCGAAAACGGCATTGGAGAAAAATCTTCAAAATGTTGCGTTTCTGCGTACTCGCATAGAATTTGTAGATTCTTTTTTCGGAGAAAATGAAATTGACGAAATCTGGATTACGTTTCCTGACCCGCAGTTACGTGAGAAACGGGCAAAAAAGCGTCTGACTTCGCCTCGTTTCTTAAATATGTATAGATCAATGCTCAAAAACGATGCAGTTGTCAATCTCAAAACCGACAGCAAAGAATTGTACGACTATACGAAAACATTGTTGGAATATAATAAGCAAGAAATACTTGTGGCTACCGACGATTTATATAATTCCTCGTTTTGCGATGAGATACTTTCTATAAAAACGCACTATGAGTCGTATTATCTCACGCAAGGCAAGAAAATCACCTATCTGAAATTTCGTGTGAAAGGCGAAATTGTCGACCTTCCAGAAACGGAAGAATAGGGAAATCCTATTCGTTTCCGTCAACTTCGCGGTCTCTAAAACCTAACATATACAGAATTCCGTCCAGTCCAAGAGTACAGATTTTGTTCTCTGCACGTTCTTGTACCTTTGGCTTCGCGTGGAATGCAATTCCAAGACCTGCTATGTTTATCATAGGCAAGTCGTTAGCGCCATCGCCCACGGCAATTACTTGTTCCAAGTGAATGTCTTCCTTGAATGCGATTTTGCGGAGCAATTCTGCTTTCATTTGACCGTCAACGATTTCACCGACGTAATTACCCGTAAGTTTTCCGTCAACAATTTCCAACTCGTTGGCAAACACATAGTCGATTCCGAGTTTCGTCTGCAAATAGCGGCCAAAGAACGTGAAACCACCCGAAAGAATGGCAACCTTGTAGCCAAAACGTTTCAGTGTGCGAATCAAGCGGTCGGCTCCTTCGGTCATTGGCAATTTGCGAGCAATGTCGTCAAGTACGCTTTCGTCAATACCTTTTAATAATTTGATACGACGACGGAAACTTTCCTTGAAATCGATTTCGCCACGCATTGCCGATTCGGTAATGTCGGAAACTTCTTTTTCAACGCCTGCGTATTTTGCCAACTCAACGATAACTTCGGTCTGGATAAGCGTAGAATCCATATCGAAGCAGATGAGGCGACGATTACGGCGGAATGCGTTATCTTCCTGGAATGCAATATCAAAACCGATTCGTTTTGAAATCTCCATAAAGTCCGATTTCATTTTCTTTTCGTCAACAGGAGTTCCTCGAACCGACAATTCGACACACGCACGGTTCTTTGACACTTGTTCTTGTTTGAACGAAACACGACCACTCAGACGTGTGATATTATCAATATTAAGATGTTGCTCACAGAGAACGGCAGTGATTTCCGATAAATAGCAAGATTCTATTCTACGACCGAAAAGCGTGAGAATGTATCTTTTCTTACCTTGATTCTGTACCCATTCTTCGTAGGTATTGTAATCAATAGGGGTGAAGCGAGCATTGATGTCGAACTCGTATGCCTTGAAAAGCAATTCTTTCAAAACAGGACCGCTAATGCCCGTTTTAGGCAGACGGAACAATATGCCCAACGAAAGTGTATCGTGGATAACTGCCTGACCAATATCAAGAATGTCGGCGTTGTATTGTGCTAAAATAGAAGTGAGAGCGGCTGTAACGCCCGATTTGTCTTTTCCCGAAATACTGAGTAGGATAACGTCTTCGCTTGTGTTTTTCATCTTGAAATTTTTTGCAAAAGAACAAAAAACAATGAAATAACAATAATTATAGCCTGTTTTTTTGTTTAAATACGTTTTTTTGCGTTTTGCCTTATATTGAAAAATTCCTCATTTCAACATTTTTTTCAGAAACTGTCCCGTATAACTTTGTTTTACTTTTGCAATTTCTTCGGGTGTTCCTGTTGCAATAATGTTTCCACCATGTTCGCCACCATCGGGACCGATGTCGATGATGTAGTCGGCAACTTTTACTACGTCGAGATTGTGTTCTATCACAATAACCGTATTTCCTTTATCGACAAGTTTTTGCAATACGTTGAGCAAAATGTTTATATCGTGGAAATGTAGTCCTGTCGTTGGTTCGTCAAGAATGTATAGGGTGTTTCCCGTGTCTTTCTTTGCCAGTTCCGAAGCCAGTTTTACTCGTTGTGCCTCGCCGCCGGAAAGCGTGTTGGACGGTTGGCCCAGTTTTAGGTATCCCAATCCGACGCTTTGCAGTGTCTTGAGTTTGTCGCAGATTGATTTTATGTTTTCAAAGAACTCAACACCTTGATTTATGGTCATATCAAGTATGTCGCTTATGGATTTGCCTTTGTAATGCACCTCGAGCGTTTCCCGATTGTATCGTTTTCCGTAACATTCGTCGCAGGTTACGTACACGTCTGGCAAAAAGTTCATCTCAATAGTCTTGATTCCCGCACCCTTACAGGTTTCGCATCGTCCGCCTTTCACGTTGAATGAGAATCGGCCTGCCTTGTATCCACGCATTTTTGATTCAGGCAAGGTTTCAAACAATTTACGGATGTCACTAAAAATATCGGTGTAGGTGACAGGGTTGGAACGGGGCGTTCGTCCCAACGGATTTTGATTGATTTCAATTACCTTGTTGATGTTTTCCAAACCTTCAATTCGCTCATATTCAAGAGGTTCTGTCTTTGCTCTATAAAAGTGAGCATTGAGAATAGGATGTAATGTCTGATTAATCAACGTTGATTTGCCACTTCCTGAAACACCTGTGATGCAAACGAACATTCCCAACGGAAATGTAGCGGTCACATTTTTGAGGTTGTTTCCTTTGGCACCGACGAGAGTAAGGAATTTCCCGTTTCCTTTTCTTCGTTCCGTAGGAATTGTGATTTGTTGTTTACCAGTGAGATAATCTATCGTCACACTCTTTTGTTTCAGGAAATCTTTTTGGTATCCCGCAGCGATAACTTCGCCACCTTTGCGACCTGCTCCCGGACCAAAGTCAATGACGTAATCGGCAGCACGAATCATTTCCTCGTCGTGTTCCACCACGATGACGGAGTTTCCCGCATCACGCAGCTTTTTGAGAGAGTCAATGAGTTTTATGTTATCGCGTTGGTGCAATCCAATGCTTGGCTCGTCAAGAATATACAACACGTTTACGAGTTTTGAACCGATTTGCGTCGCCAGTCTGATTCGTTGGCTTTCGCCACCGGAGAGCGTTTGCGAACTTCGGCTCAACGTGAGATACGACAATCCTACATCAAGCAGAAATTCTATTCTCGTGCGTATTTCTTTTATGATTTCCTGACCTATTTTCGCTTGTTGCGGACTTAATTGTTTCGGTAACTCGCAAATCCAATCATAGAGTTTTTCTATAGATAGTTCTGAAACTTCGGCAATGTTTTTTCCTGTTATTTTGAAATGTAGGGATTCTTTCTTCAAACGTTGACCATGGCAAACAGGGCAGACATTTTTCTTAATGAAATAATCGTTCGTCTTGGAATCGTCCTGGAATTCCATCTGTTTTTCAATCAGGCGCAACATTCCCTCAAATCCCATAAAATAATGTGCGTCAACGCCCATGGGAGCCGAAACGAACGAGAACATTTCTTGTGAACCGTATATAATCACTCTTTGGCAGTCGTCGGACAAATCGGAGAAAGGAGTTTCCAATTTTTCGCCATATTTGTTGAGAATTGCTTCTAACTTACAAAAAATGAGATTTTTTTTGTATGTGCCAAGTGGTTTTATGGCTCCGTTTTTTATTGATAGTTTCTGATTTGGAATGATTTTCTCCAAATCAATCTCGTCAACCACGCCAAGTCCGTCGCAGTGCGGGCAGGCACCTTGCGGAGAATTGAACGAAAACGAGTGGGGAGCAGGCTCATTGTATGAGATTCCCGTGGTGGGACACATCAATTTCTTGCTAAAATGTTTTATTTCATTGGTTTCTTGGTCTAAAATCATAATGATACCTTTTCCAATTTTCATTGCGGTATCAATTGATTGTTTTATGCGAGATTCTTCCTTGTCGCTAATCTTGAATTTATCGACAACCAACTCAATGTCGTGATTTTTGTATCGGTCTAATTTCAAACCAAATGTCAATTCGGTTATTTCTCCGTCGATGCGAGCATTAAGATATCCTTTCCGTCGGTATTGTTCGAACAATTCGGCATAGTGTCCTTTTCTTCCTTTAATGATGGGAGCGAGAAGAAAGATTTTTTTCCCGTTGTATTTTTCGTGAATCAGTTCAATGATTTTTTCGGTGGTGTATTTCACCATTTTTTCGCCTGTTTCATAGGAATAAGCCTCGCCAATCTTGGCATAGAGCAGACGGAGAAAATCATAGATTTCGGTAATGGTACCTACGGTGGAACGAGGATTTTTGTTCACCGTTTTTTGTTCAATGGAAATAACGGGACTTAATCCTGTAATTTTATCAACGTCAGGTCGTTCCATTGTTCCAAGAAACTGTCGGGCGTAAGCAGAAAATGTTTCAATGTAGCGACGTTGTCCTTCGGCATAAATGGTGTCGAAGGCGAGAGACGATTTACCGCTACCGCTCAAACCGGTAATCACGGTAAGTGTGTCACGAGGTATGGTAAGACTAACGTTTTTAAGGTTATGTTCCCGTGCCCCTTCTATGATAAGTTGATTTTGTATTTCTTTGTTTTCTGGCATTATTTTATGCGTCTTTCGGTGTCTTCAATAAGTGTTATTTTGTATGTGATGCTGTCTTTGTTTGGCAGGAACTTGTCACGCAACCAAGGATTGAGTGTCTTGAGCATTTTATAGTTTGACCCTTGACTTTTTGCAAATTCTTCAAGATTTGAGATTGTCGTGTCAACGGTAACGATTTTTTGTTTGATGGTAGGATAGGGCTTTATGCCGATGTAACCATATTGCTCTGGATTTTCAAGAATGAGCTTGAAAGCCAAAATTCTAAAGACATAGCGAGCCGTTTCGGAATTTGTGTATAAATCATAGAACGATGTGATTTTCTGGTAATTTGCCTGCTTTGCCAATCCGTTGATACCCAAATTGTAAGATGCGGCAACCATGGTCCAGTTACCAAATTTTTTATACGCATTTTGGAAATATTTACAAGCCACTTCGGTTGCTTTTTCCAAGTCGTAGCGTTGGTCAATTTCGGGAGTCACGGTGAGTCCGTACAGTTTCGCGGTTGATTCAATAATTTGCCAAAATCCGGCCGCGCCTTTGGGCGAAATGTTCACTCGCAGACTACTTTCGGCAACTGCCAAATATCGAAAGTCTTCCGGAATGTTGTTTGCTTTCAAAACGCTGTCGATAATGGGGAAATAGCGATGTTTGTATTTTAGGATTTGCGTAGTCTGAGATTGATAGAAAGTGTTCACGAGCAGTTCTCGTTCCAGACTTTCAACCACGTCGAAATATTCAAGAGGAACACGTTCACCGAATAGGGTCGCTTCTTCGGGAATATAGATTTGACGGGAAACAACAAAGGTCGAGTCGGAATCGCTTTGTGACGAGTCGCTTGTAATGGCTGCTGTTGTAACTAATAATGCGGCAATTATTCCTATTGCGGCAAATGTATAAGTGAATGGTTTATTCATGTTTGTGGTTCAGTAAGTTGTTCTCTTTTCTAATAAGAAGATTCAAAATGTATGCGACAGAAAATACTATGGTCATATATGCTAACAATATGAATGCCATTGGAATAGATAATAAAGCGTCGTAGTATGTGATAAAATACCACGTTGCGATAGTACCAATAATTGTAATGCTGTCGAGCAACAACACTGCTTGGGGTATGCTCAAGCCTTTATACACCAAACAATGTGTGGTGTGGAATCTGTCGCCTACGAAAGGGGAGTGTCCCGCCAAGAATCGATTGACGGCAACAGTCGTCGTGTCGATGAGCGGAACTAAGAACATCATTCCAATGAAGATGATTTGAGAATAGTTAAAACCTTTGATGTCGCCAGCCGAATTCCATACGAATTTTATGCTGAAATAAGCGAGCATAATTCCCAATAATTGACTGCCGTTGTCGCCCATATACATTTTTGCAGGATGCCAGTTCCAGAACAAAAATGCGATGAGGCTTGTAATGATGAATAGTAAGATGATTTGGTCACTAAAACAGTTCTCTACAAATGCGATTCCGAATATTCCCATAAAAATGATGAGTGTCGTCGTCGCCGATATGCCGTCCATATTGTCAAGCATATTGATGCTATTCATAATACCAACAACCCAAAATACTGTGAGAGCATAATTGAGGAATATGTTGTCGGATGTGGCAATGTGAACGTCGGTCGTTATGAGGATAGCTGAACAAATGAGTTGGAAAATCAGTTTGAACAATGGTGAAAAATTGTTTACGTCGTCAATGTAACCCATTCCAAAAGCCAAGATGCAACACATTGCCAAGGCAATGAATTCAATCAATTGCCCGTTTGTAAATATGCCCGATTCATTGGTGTTATATTGCAAAAGTCCGTTTATAAAAACACAAATGATGGCACTTATAACCGAAGCGAAAAACACCGTGCCACCCCAAATCGGTTTTGTTTGAGCGGCAAATCGTTCACCTGTATCATTTTTCTTTTTTAAAGAATCTTTTCGTTTGAGAAGAAGATGATAACCCAATAAACTTACAACGAAAACAAGCGAAGCAATCAAAATCAGTGTACTATAATTTATGTGCTCTATCATGTTTATGTTCTTTTTTTCTGAATCGGTCTAAAAATGAATGTTTCTTTGTCTTCTGGTCGTACGAATAATATCCGTAACCAAATCCGTATCCATATCCGTAACCGCTGTAGCCATAACCATAGCCGCTATACCCGTAACCGTAACGTGACGAAACGATTGAAACGCCGTTGAGGACGATGGAAAGATTTTTTATGGATTTTTGTCCGTACAAATAGTTTATGTTGTTGACAAAGATTCGTTTCGAGTAGTTTGCACGTGATACATAAATTGGCAAGTCGGCACGTTGGAAACTATAAATCGCGTCGCTTACAATGCCGATAGGAGGCGTGTCAATGATGATAATGTCGTACTCCTGTTTCAGCTCCTCCAACAACGAGTCGAATGCCTTTGAGTTTGCCAATTCGGCAGGATTCGGTGGAGTAGGACCGGCAGGAATTATGTCGAACGTTTCAAAATCTGTCTTTAAAATGCAATCCTTGTATGAATCTTTTCCTATGAGGATTGTACTCATTCCCGAATGGTTGTGAGCGTTGAACGACAAGTGAACCTTTGGTTTACGTAAGTCAAGGTCAAGCAAAATTACTCGTTTGCCATTCAAGGCGAAGACACCACCTAAGTTAATGGCAATGAATGTTTTACCTTCACCAGAAATGGTAGAGGTGATGGCGATGATTTTTTTAGATTCTTTTGCTTGTTGTATAAATTCCAAATTGGAACGTAATGTTCTGAATGATTCGGTGATGACAGAATCTGCTTTGTTTTCAACTACGAAACGGTGAATCTTGTCGGTAGAATGTGTGATTGGAATTACGCCGGAAATTGGCGCATCGGTATATTTCGTGATGTCTTCGATTGCTGTAATTTGATTAAATAACAAGTAACAAATCACGGTAATCATTAAAATCAATAACACACACGAAACAATGCTTACTATCAGCACTTTCGACAGGATAGGAGCGATAGGAGTGTCGGGGACGATTGATTTCTGAAGAATGAGGTTGTTGGTTACGTAGCCCGCTTTTGAAATCAGATATTCGGCGCGTTTCTCGACTAACTGGTTGTAGAAATTCTGATGAACATCGTGAATACGTTTCAGTTTCGTGAGTTCTGTCTCGTTAAAATCCGTTGTTTTCTCATTTGATATTTTTTCGAGTGCGGCAATATCATTTCGTAATTTTTTGTTCGTTATGTCAATAATATCTGCCAGATGTTTCTTTTGTTCCTCTATTTGTTGGTCAATCACCTTGATTTTGTGGTTGTCGGGCGTAAGGGTCATCAACAATTTTTCTTTTTCTTTTTGTAATTGTTGAATGCCATTCAAGAAATTGAGTATCATTGATTCCGACGATGTTCCCGAGAGGGTGGAGATGGCTCCCATAATGTCGAAATCTTCGCCAACTTCTATTTGACGGTTCACTCTGTTCAACGTCTGGATTTGTGAACGATATTTTTCAATGTCGTTGTATGATGATTTTGCCGCATTGCCGTCAAGAATGTTTCCCGTGATTTTGTTGTCTTTCTTGAATTGTTCTAGCTGTTGTTCCGATTCGGTGAGCTGCGTATAAACGATTTCCAATTGTTCGTTGATGAATTGCAGGATTTTCTCTGCACGTTCTTGTTTTTTCTCAACGTTGTATGCCAAGAAGTTCTCGCAAATTGTGTTTACAATCTCCGATGCCTTTTGGGCGTTGTTGCTGGTATATTTTACCTGAATTGTGTTTGCCGCCGAACTCAGAACCGACACGTCTAATTGTGCGAATTGCGTCTGCAATGCCGTTCTCTCGTCGTAGTTGATGAAATAGTAGCGAGCCGTTTTTTGCGAAATGAACGAATCAAGTGAGATTATGTTAATGTATATGCGACAGCCGTTGATTTCCGTCCATTCGTTTCGTTTTATCTGTTTTGAAAAAACTTTTTCTGGTTCGTATTCGTAACTGATTGTGATTAAGTCTGTTGTGTTGTCATAATCAACATAGATTTTCTTGTTGAGAAAACAATTCTGAGCATTTTCAATCTCGACAAAGAAAGGAGTCTTTTTATATAATTCAGATGTCACGAAACGACCTTCGGCAAAATATGCGGTGTAAAGGTTGAGCTGTTGCATCGTGCGTTTTAGGAACTCCGATGAACGTATCAACTCAATAAGATTTGTCAGCGATGATTGCCCGTAGGTTTCCGACAAGTCCATAATCGAATGTTCCCGTTCTTCGTTGTTGATTTGGATAATAGAGTAGGTTTCGTATGTCGGAATGGTATAGCGAATGTAGAGTTTTGCCGCAAAAACAGTAAACACAATAATCAACAAGTAAATCCAAAGATTTTTCTTGATGACCACCCAGAGTTTTCCTAAGTCCAAGGTGTCGTTGAATGTTGGTATTTTCTTTGTTTTTGCCATTATCTAAAAATACTATATACCATTGTTATACAAGTGATTAAAGTCAAATATGGAGAAATTTCCTTTACGAATTTCGTCGCATATTTCGGACGGGAATCTACATATACTATATCGTTCGTTTCTAACATAAAGTTCGCTTTCTTGAATTCTTCAAGACTGCGAATGTTGAAGTTATATACTTCGGGATTTTTATTGTTGCCTCTAATGAGTTTTATTTTGTATGATTTGCTGCTTTCTGTTAATCCACCTGCATCGGCAATGGCTTCCATCAGCGTGATGCCACCTTCGGGAATGGAG
>JAFZTG010000029.1 GCA_017618935.1 Bacteroidales bacterium
CTCAACGCAAAAATAGAATGCGACGGCACAATACTCGCCGAAGGAGAAATCAAAGTTGCACTAACCGACAAAGAAAGCAAATAATGGAACAAACGACTGTGCTTCAAGCAGAAAAAGACATAGACATTCGTTTTAGCGAAGTCGATGCAATGCAAATTGTGTGGCACGGCTCGTATGCGCTCTATTTTGAAGATGCCCGTGAAGAATTCGGTAGAAAATACAAACTGGAATATATGCGCATGTACGAATTTGGATTTTACGCACCGCTCGTGGAGCTCAAATTCAACTACAAACGGCCATTGAAATACCAAGACAAAGTGCGCATCAAAATCACGTTCCGAAACACTAGCGCGGCAAAACTCATTTTCGACTACGAAATTTACGACCGCACCACCAACGAACTCTGCGCCACAGGACACACTGTGCAAGTTTTCCTTGACACAAACTACAATTTAATGTGGACAACTCCCCCATTCATCAACGAATGGAAAAAAATAAACGGAATTGAGGTTCTGTAACTATTTCACCATATAATAAATATCCGACAAATTCCGTCCCCAGTGGTCGTAATCGAGACCACAACCTACAATCCACTTGTCTTTTTCAATAACCAACGGAGAATTTACCACGTTAAAACGTTCAGCATCAACGCCTTCGCGAATACACATCGGACACAAAAAAACTTGTTTTGCACCCGCTTGCCGCAAACACCAATCCATCATATATTCAATCGTCTTTCCCGAATCAATAAAATCCTCAAGAATCACAACAATTTTTCCGCGAAGTGCTTCTGCCTCAGGTAATTCTATAGCATTTATGGTATTCCGTTTTGTACCAGAATAACTTTTCAACAAAGCATATTCTATATCGAGAACGGTTTGCGGAAAATTTGCGAATATACGTTGTGAAAACCAATTTGCGCCATTCGCCATAACCACAAACACGACCTGTTCACCCAAAGACCGAACCACTCCGCACGTCTGCTCCACCACCGTCTGTAGTTGTTCTCCTGATACCAACAATTCAAATTGTGAATCCTTTATTTTTATACCACCATTATTTTTCATACAAAAATATGAACATCTTTTTCATTCTGTTTGAAATCTTTTCATAATTCCATTTTGAACACGTTATATTTTGTATTTCTTTTGCATTGCTAAATGATTCATAGTAAGAATGATTTATCAAATTTCGCACAATATTATTTCTCCGTTAGGCTTTAGTTCCGAAGATAATTTCCGTGCCGTGAAAAACGGGGAAACCATGCTGGAACTGCAAGAAACGGCATTCTCACTGCCAGAACCATTTTTTGGCGCGCTCATCGACGATGATTTGCTCGATGCGGAATTTGCACGGATAAACACACAAAATTTTCGATACACGAAATTCGAAAAAGCGGCGATCATTAGCGTTTCAAAGGCATTGCAACAATCTGATATTCAACCAAATTCACCACGAGTACAGTTTATACTTTCCACGACAAAAGGAAACGTGCATCTGCTTGAAAATGCCGATGGATTTGACTCTGAACGGGTATATTTATGGAAATCGGCGCAACTGATAGCGAACTTTTTCGGTAACACAAACGAGCCTATCGTTGTTTCAAACGCTTGTATTTCAGGAGCTTCAGCACAAATCACCGCAAAACGGATGTTGGAATCCAACGAGTGCGACTACGCTATTGTGGTTGGTGCAGATATGCTTTCGAAGTTTGTTGTGTCTGGTTTTCAGTCATTTAAGGCTCTTTCAAAAGAATTGTGCAAACCATACGACAAAAATCGCGTGGGTCTGAATTTAGGCGAAGCTGCTGCCACAATCATCTACGGAAAAACCGACAAATCATTACTTGAAAACAGCATTGTGCTTGTTTCGGGAGCAATGGCAAACGATGCAAACCATATTTCGGGACCATCGAGAACGGGCGCTGGATTGTATCTCGCCATTCAAAAAGCTATGGACGGTTTTGCCACGCCAAACGAAATTGCGTTTGTAAACGCACACGGCACAGCTACAGCCTACAACGACGATATGGAATCGTTGGCGCTGACTTCCGCAAGATTAAACGAACGTCCCGTCAACAGCCTCAAAGCCTATTTCGGACACACACTCGGAGCGGCCGGCGTGTTGGAATCAATTATTTCATCATTGGCGATAATAGACGGCACAGCATTGAAAACCAACAATTTGCACGAACGAGGAACCGTTGCGCCACTCAACACGCTTACCGAAAACCAACCTTGCACAGAACACAAATTTTTGAAAGTGTTGTCGGGATTCGGAGGAAGCAACGCCGCATTATTGTTTCAAAAAATAACACAACCCAATGGCTAACGGAATCACATCATATTGCAGAATAACAAACGATACGGTGGTAGTAAATGGGAAAAAACGTACCGTACCACGCACCGATTGCTCGTGGTTGAGCGATATTTACCACGCTGAAAATTTGTCATATCCCAAATTTTTCAAAATGGATAATTTGGCGAAAGCTGGATTTTTAGGTGCCGAGCTTGCGCTCAAAGATTTGAATATCGACAAAACTGAGCCAAAACAAAATATTGCCGTAATTTGTTGTAACCGAAGCTCTTCGCTCGACGACGACACCGCCTATCAGCACACAATCCAAAGCGCAGACAACTATTTTCCGTCGCCCGCAGTGTTCGTTTACACACTGGCAAACATTGTAACAGGCGAAATTTCAATCAGAAATAAAATTATGGGCGAAAGCGCTTTTTACGTTCTTGAGCACTTTAATCCACAAAAATTTTGTTCCTTTGTACGGGGAGCATTTTCCGACAAAACTATTGATGCCTGTTTGTGCGGCTGGGTAGAATATTTTAATGGGAACTGCGATGTTTTGTTTGCGTATGTTACCCGTAATGAATTGAATAACTTAGAATTACATATAGAAAATTTATATAAATAACGTATGGAAGAATTGATTTTAGAACTCAAAAAAGAAATCATTGAAGTGTTGAATCTCGAAGGAATGACACCCGACGACATTGACAACGATGCGCCAATGTTCGGTGACGAAGGTCTTGCATTGGACTCTATCGACGCATTGGAATTGATCGTTCTTTTGGAGAAAAACTACGGAATTAAATTGGCGAACGCCGCTGCAGGTAAGGAAGTTTTCAAATCTGTACGCACAATGGCGGAATACGTATCAAAAAACAGAACAAAATAGTTGATGGCTGACAATTTGGTTGTGACCGGAATGGGCATCATTTCGGGACTTGGAACAGGAAAAGACAAAACGTTACAGGCTTTGTTTGCGGAAAAATCGGCGGTTGGACCGATTAAATATTTGCAAACAACGCACACTGACATTCCCGTTTCCGAAGTCCAAATGACTGACGAGGAAATGAAAACAGCATTGCATATTCCTCAGTCCCAATTGGTTACACGAACGCCACTTATGGCTATGATAGCCGCAAAAGAAGCCATACAACAAGCTCATTTACAAGAGAATAAGCCAAAAAGAATTGCATTTATCAATGGTACCACCGTTGGCGGTATGGAAAAAAGCGAACAATTCTATCTCGATTTTCTTGGAGATGAGAACCATAAAGAATTTATTGCAGCTCACGACTGCGGAGCTGGAACCGACGCAGTTGCCGATTATTTTGGCATTTTTGATATGACAACAACCATTTCAACTGCTTGTTCGTCAGCAATCAACGCTTTAATAATCGGAGCGAACCTGATTCGCACGGGAAAAGTTGACGCGGCTGTTGTTGGCGGCACAGAATGTTTGAGCAAATTCCACCTCAACGGCTTCAACACATTGATGATTCTTGACCGAGAAACCTGCAAACCATTCTCCAAAAATCACGTGGGATTGAATTTAGGTGAAGGTGCGGCATATTTGGTTCTTGAAAAAGCGGAAGCTGCGCAACTACGTGGCGTTCAACCACTTTGCGAGCTAAACGGCTATGCCAATTTTTGCGATGCGTTCCATCAAACAGCCACATCGCCCAATGGTCAGGGCCCATTCCTTGCAATGCAAGGCGCACTCGCCGATGCCAATTTGCAACCATCTGATATTGACTATATTAGCTGTCACGGAACAGGAACCGGAAACAACGATTCCACCGAAGGAATTGCAATCACACGGGTGTTTGGCGAACAGATTCCCGATTTCTCATCAACCAAAGCATTTACCGGACACACCACAAGCGCGGCTGGAAGCGTAGAGGCTGTGATTTCAATCCTTGCTTTACAAAACAATTTTATACCAGCAAATCTGAACTTTTCCGAAAAAATGGACGAAGTTGACATTACACCAGTCACAAAAACAAAACACAAAGATATTCAACACGTTATGAATAATTCGTTCGGTTTTGGAGGAAATGATTCGTCGTGCATTTTTTCAAAAATAAAATAGAAACTATGGATATTTTCATTCAATCGGCAGCGCAAATTTCTATACAAAATCCACTCTGTGATGATTGGTTTGAAAATCCTATAGCACACACCGAAGGCTACAACCGCTCCATCGAGCCTGATTATAAGCCATTTATAAATCCAATGGCTGCTCGCCGAATGGGAAAACTCATAAAACGTGCAATTGCGACATCAATTTCAGCAAAGCAATCGGCTGGTTTAGAACAAGTTGATGCAATAATTACGGGTACAGGACTTGGCTGTATTGAAAACACAGAAAAATTTCTCTCCGCAATGGTCAACGAGGGCGAACAATTCCTGCAACCAACCTATTTTATGCAATCAACGCACAACACAATCAGTTCGCAAATTGCTCTTAATCAGAAATGTAACGGATACAACTGCACGTACTCGCACCGTGGAACTTCATTTGAAAGCGGACTTTCTGACGCACAGCAACAAATGTTGCTGGGACGAATCAACAACGCTCTTGTGGGCGGCCACGACGAAATGACTCCCGACTATTACAATATACTCGGAAAAATTGGCTATTGGAAACAAGGAGAAATCTCGGAACAAAGTCTAAAACAATCTGCTACCAAAGGTTCATTTGCTGGTGAAACATCTGTGGCACTGATAGTTGGCACAAACAAGACAGAACACGCACTGTGTAAACTACGTGACGTGGATTTGCTCTACAAACCTTCGGAAACAGCATTGCAAGAAGCAGCACAACGAATATTACAGCAAGCGAATCTGCAACCATCTGATATTGATGTGATTATGTGTGGCTTAAGTGGCGATTGCGAATACGATGCCATCTATACAAATTTTGCGAACGCATTCGGAAAAAATACGCCCATAGCGTGGTACAAACATATTTTTGGAGAATCATTCACAGCACCTGCATTTGGCGTATATGCCGCGGCAACGTGTTTAGCAAAAGAACGCGTGCCAAGCCATTTGCTCTACAATCAAAAAAACGAGGTAAAATCACCACGTAACATATTATTATACAATCATTTCCAAAACATTGACCATTCACTAATCCTACTCTCGAAATGCTAAAACTCGTTCTTTTATCCATCATTCAATCGCTGTGTCTTGCTTCGGGACAAGTGTTTTTGAAATTGGCGATGGTCAAAATGGAGAAATTTTCGTGGACGTGGAATTATTTTTATAGTTTGCTCACAAACTGGTGGTTCCTACTTGTAGGCATCACAATGGGAAGCGCCACGGTACTTTGGTTGCATATTCTGAAAAATTATCCATTATCGTCGGCATACCCAATGACGTGCCTAAGTTTCGTATTTGGACTGCTCGCCGCATGGATTTTCCTTGGCGAATCCATTCCACTCACCCGTTGGCTTGGAGTTGGTATAATTATTGTTGGTGTTTGTTTTGTTGCTAAATAATTGAATATGAAAAAAATACTAACGATCGTTTTCGTCTTATTCCTTTCTGTTTCAGCATATTGCCAACAAAAAGAAATATATTTGCATGGTAAGTTAACAGGTTTGAACCACGAAGATATTATTTGGGAAATTTCAACCGCCGCAAAAAAAACAAACACACTTTACTGCGAGTTTGTGCAAGAAAAGACGAGTTCCTTGGTTGCCGAAACAGCAATATCGAAAGGAAAAATGTATTTCAAATCGCCACATTCGCTTCGCTGGGAATATGTGTCGCCACAGGCATCGGCGTTGATTGTGAACAACAACGATGTGGCACTGAAAACAGCCAACGGAACCAGTGCAGATGTGAACACACGAATGTTGAAGGAACTTGCCAACATTATTATCAGTTCAATTGACGGCAGCGGGCTCAACGACAGCAAAAATTTTTCGGCAGATCTATCCGTAAGCGACTTGCATTATATGGTGGAGCTTACCCCCGTCAACAAACGAATTGCGGCAGTTTATTCTTCGATTGTGCTTATCATACAACGAAAAACCTACCTCGCAGATTCAATCATATTGATCGAAAAGAACGGCGACAAAATGCAAATTTCATTTTCAAATCACAAAGTAAATCAACCATTGGACAACAAACTCTTCAACGTGGAATAATATGAAAAAAATACTCGTTTTACTTTTCGGTTTGTGCGTCAGTATAACTGCATTTTGTCAATATGATTCTTGGGGGGATGTTCCAGAAAAAGCCAAACAAGAGTTCATACAAAAAATGAAAAAAAATTCACCCCAAACTCTCACGAGCGATTTTTATTTTTTTAGATGTGATACGAGAGAGATGTTTGAAAAAGTTAGATATAATAAATCGGAAGGGAAACTATATTACCAAACTCCATGTTTACTTCGTTGGGAAACAACGACTTCAAGGTTTATCACTGTTGACAAGTCAACGCAACTATATTTTAATTCAAATACGTTCAAAATACTTCTTAGTGTAATCGACGCAAGCATATATCAAGATGAAAAAAATTTTGAAGTTCGTATTCTATACTGGCCAAGCATGAATGAATGGAAAGTTCAACTCACTCCAAAGCGAATTTCTTATGCAAAGGAAATAGAACTGATAGAAATATATTACACACAAGACTTACTTAACATAGAATCTATTAGTTTACATGAAAATTGGTACCATACGCGTATAGATTTTGAAAATCAAATAATCAATCAACCATTGGACAACAAACTCTTCAACGCAGAATAATATGTTAGAAAACAAATTATATCTTATTGAGCATAAAGAAGTTACCGACGAAACTGTAGTTTATACCATTCGTCAGAACAAAAACAACGAAATTTTCAAGGCACACTTTCCAGGAAATCCCATAACACCAGGAGCGTGTTTGATTGAAATCGCCAAAGAGCTATGCGAACATTTTGTTGGGAAAAAACTTACGGTTCAATCTGTTAAAAATGTGAAATTCATTAGTTTAATCACTCCTATTGCCAACGAGTTTTTGAAATTTCACATAGCAACCACGACGGAAGACGATGCCATACACGCCAAAGTGCAGATTCTTGCCGAAGGAAACGTCTGTTCAAAAATCAACTTTGTTCTTGCATAATGGAAATGTCCGATTCAACGTGCATAATCATTCCAACGTACAATAACGAGAAAACTATCCGTAGCGTTGTGGAATCGGTTTTGCCGTATTCGCGCCATGTGATTGTCGTAAACGACGGTTCAACCGACGCGACTACAAGCATTCTGCAAGAAATGCAAGACAAAATTATACTCGTTTCCTATGCGCCAAATAAAGGAAAGGGATTTGCGTTGAAACAAGCATTTGCCGAAGCGAAAAAAAGAGGTTTTTCGCACGCCATAACCTTGGATGCCGACGGCCAGCACAAAGCGACAGACCTGCCACTTTTCGCCGAAGCAATAGCAAAAAACGAAGACGCATTGATAATTGGCAGCCGTCAATTCGACCTGCCCAATATGCCGTCGAAAAACAGTTTTGCAAACAGATTTTCCAATTTCTGGTTTCGTGTACAAACAGCCCACAACCTACCCGACACACAAACAGGATTTCGGGCATATCCGTTACAACGAATGAAGTACAAAGGTCCGTTCAATAACCGTTACGAAGCAGAATTGGAACTTTTGGTTCGTTGTGCGTGGAAAAACATTCCCCTTGTACCCATTGAAATTGACGTGTATTATCCGCCCAAAGAGGAACGGGTTTCGCACTTTCGACCGACGATGGATTTCGTTCGTATCAGTTTGCTAAATACGGTACTTTGTTTTGCGGCAATTTTGTATGGGTATCCGTCAATGCTTATCAGAAAATTATTTCAGCCTTTGGAGAAGAATAATTCCATTTCATAAAGTTATACATTTTAGGTTGGCAATCCATCTGTCGGTTTATTTGAAATTTAACTCATAACAGAAACGTATTCATTGTTTTAAAGCATCTTCTATCGAAATAAAATCTTTCTCCCCTATCCTTTCTTTGCAATTTCAATACAAATGCGTAATTTTGACGCTCGAATTATTGAATATAGAATATGAAAGAATCCTTATTACTTGGAGCAGAGGCAGTTGCATTAGGTGCCATCGATGCGGGAATTTCGGGTGTCTATGCTTATCCTGGAACGCCATCGACCGAGATAACCGAGTTTATACAAAAATCAAAAGATGCGAACGAGAAGAAAATTCGCTCGAAATGGTGCTGTAACGAAAAAACAGCATACGAAGGTGCACTTGGTATGTCGTATGCCGGCAAACGAGCTATCGTGTGTATGAAGCACGTGGGACTCAACGCCTGCGCCGATGCGTTTATGAACTCTGCCATAACAGGCGTGAACGGTGGTTTGGTACTGGTTGTTGCCGACGATCCTTCGCAACATTCTTCTCAAAACGAGCAAGACAGCCGTGCGTACGGAAAGTTTGCACTGCTTCCGTTGTTGGAGCCGTCAAATCAGCAAGAGGCATACGACTGCGTTCATTTCGGTCTTGACTTTTCCGAAAAATTCCGTTTGCCAGTGATTCTTCGTCTTACAACCCGTTTGTCGCACTCTCGTTCCATTATTTCCAATAGAAAATTCCGTGAACAGAATGTATTCAATCCACAAGTTGAGCGTCAACGTTGGGTGACATTGCCAGCATACGCAAAGAAAATGTACAAGGCATTGGTCGATATGCAACCGGCGCTGACCAAAGAATCCGAGAATTCTCCGTTCCTGAAAGTTATTGAAGGTAACAGCAAGAAAGCGGTAATTGCCTGCGGTTTGGCTTACAACTATGTGATGGAAATTCGCCAAACGTATAATTTGGATTTCTCTGTATTGAAAATCTCGCAATATCCGTTGCCACACAAGCAGATAGCTGATTTTCTTACGAAATATGACGACATTTTGGTTGCCGAAGAAGGATATCCTATTGTGGAAGAATATCTTCGTGGCTTCCTTGACAATAGCAAAATCCGTGGAAAACTCGACGGTGCCTTA
This sequence comes from Bacteroidales bacterium, assembly GCA_017618935.1. The sequence goes on from JAFZTG010000029.1 coordinate 9,309, forward strand.
AATCGCACGGGCGAATTAAATCCCGACTTTATGGCTGTAGCCCTTGGCGTGGAACCAATCAAGACGGCCGAGACGCCTGATTTGATGGTAAATCGTCCACCTGCACTATGCAAAGGTTGTAGCCACCGCGATACGTACGAGGCATTGAACAATGTAATGGCCGACTATAAGGAACGTCACGTATTTGGTGACATTGGCTGCTACACGCTTGGCGCATTGAAACCGTTTGAGGCAATTACCACAACGCTCGACATGGGCGCGTCAATCACAATGGCGAAAGGTGCCGCCGATGCCGGTTTGCATCCGTCGGTAGCCATTATCGGCGATTCCACGTTTACCCACTCTGGTATGCCAGGCTTGCTTGATGCCGTAAACGACAAATCGAAAATGGTTGTCATCATTTCCGACAACTCCACAACGGCTATGACTGGTGGTCAAGATTCTGCTGGAACGAGCAAACTGCATCTTATTTGCGAGGGCTTGGGCGTTGAGAAAGAACACATTCGCGTAATGGTTCCTTTGAAAGCAAATCTTGAAAAGAATATGCAGATTCTGAAAGAAGAAATTGAGTACGACGGTGTGTCGGTCATTCTTGCACAACGAGAATGTGTACAAACCGCCATCCGCAACAAAAAGAAACAACAGACGGCGTAATAAAAACCCAATGGCTGAATATTGATGATGTTCAGCCATTTTTGTATTTTCTTTCTCGGAATGTATTGTAAAAACGCGTCAATTACCTTCTATCTACGGATTTCGCAAATAATAGTTTCGGTTTCGTATTTGTAAATAATTCATTACTTTTGCTCAAAATCTTGATATGAAAAAAATCATTTACCATACTCTGTTTTTCATCTGTCTTGCAAGCATAACGGCTTGTAAAGGTGGCATTGGCGGTTCGGCAATGACGGGCGAGCCGGGAGAATTACTCGTCATAATCAACGACGAATTGAAAAACGCCGAAACGGGCGAAAAAGTTCTTGAAATATTGAACGAGGAAGACAGCGGATTAACCCAGTCGGAACCTCCATTTTCTACAATTATGTTGAGCCGAAACAACTTTTCAAGCACGTTTCGTTCATACCGAAACATTTTGTTTCTTGACGTCAACAAAAAATATACGACGCCACAGATTCAATATCGCAAAGACTTGTGGGCACAACACCAGGCATACGTAAGCGTAGGCGTAGGAACTGCCGAAGAGTTATCCACGGTTTTACAAAACAAACACGACAACATTATAGAGTATTTCGTAAAATCAGAAATAGAACGGTACCAACAACTCTATAAAGAAGCGAACAACCAAATTGTAGAAAAAAGCATAAAGAAACAATTTGACATAAACATATCTGTTCCAAATGGATACAACGTCAACAAGATAGCCGACGATTTTATGTGGATTTCGTTGGAATCGAAAGTACATAGTCAAGGTTTGATAATCTACGAGCGACCATACACCGACACTGCACAATTCAACAAGACCGCCTTGCTGAATTACAGGGATTCCATTGTAAAAGTCCACATTCCCGGCCCTTCGGAAGGAAGTTACATGACGACGGAATACATTTTACCCATTCAATACAAAATCGGCACGTATGTAAACGACGACTACACCATTGAGTTACGGGGAAAATGGCGTGTGGAGAACGATTTCATGGCGGGACCGTTTACCAGCTACACATTCTGTAACTTACAGAAAAACAAGTTGATAACCATTGAAGGATATGTGTACTATCCTAACAAGGAAAAACGGAATTTTATGCGACAACTGCAAGCCATTTGTCGTTCCGTATCATTTGATAAAATTGTTGTTAAACCCGAAAACAATGGAAATTAAGAAGTATTTCTCACTCATAAAATTCTCACATACCATTTTTGCCCTTCCGTTTGCCGCAATCGGATTTGCGTTGGCTGTCTGGTATGCCCACTACCCGTTTCAATGGAGTTTGTTGATTTGCGTGCTTTTGTGTATGATATTCTGTCGTTCGGCGGCAATGGCTTTCAACCGTTACACCGATTACACCTACGATGCAAAGAATAGCAGAACGGCACAACGAGAGATTCCGGCAGGAAAAATTTCTCCTAAATCGGCATTAATGTTCGTAATCATTACCTCGATACTTTTTATTGCCACCACGTGGTTTATCAACAGATTGTGTTTTTATTTATCTCCCGTGGCATTACTCGTTGTTTTGTTTTATTCATATACAAAAAGATTTACTCCGCTTTGTCACGTTTTTCTCGGAATAGGTCAGGCGCTTGTTCCCATTGGTGCATACATTGCCGTTTCGGGAGAATTTGCCATTACGCCCATTATTTTTTCATTCATTGTTCTTGGTTGGATGGCAGGTTTCGATATTATTTATGCCCTACAAGACGAAGATTTTGACAGAAGCGAGAAACTACATAGCATTCCCGAACATTTTGGACGAAAGAAAGCGCTTGCCATATCCATTTTCATTCATTGCATAACAGCGTTGCTTACCATATTTGTCGGCTTCTATGCCCACTTTTCGTGGTTATATTGGATTGGAGCAGGATTGTTTATCGGCTGTCTAATTTTTCAGCATGCAATTGTTTCGCCCAAAGACATTTCGAAAGTAAATTTGGCATTCAGCACGACGAACGGTGTGGCAAGCGTGGTATATGCCACGTTTACAATTTTGAGTTTCCTACCTATTCTTTCTCTATAGAACTGAAAAAAACATATATTTGCAAGGATATTGTTTTTCAAAAATAAAGAATAACGATGAGAATTACGACAGATTATTTGGTGATTGGTTCTGGCTTGGCCGGACTAAGTTTTGCGTTGAAAGTAGCAGAAACGGGAACAGTAACAATCATTTCCAAAACAAAACTTGACGAAACCAACACCTCTTACGCACAAGGCGGTATTGCAGCCGTGCTCAACACATCAAAATCAGACAGTTTCGACAAACACATAGAAGACACACTGATTGCGGGTGCCGGCATTTGCGACAGGAAAGCGGTTGAAAAAGTCATTGAATATGCCCCTCACGCCATTACCGACCTGATTTCGTGGGGTACGCAGTTCGACAAGGAAGACGAAAACAAATCCACATTCGACTTGCATCGCGAAGGTGGTCATAGTATGCATAGAATCCTTCACCACCAAGACAATACGGGTTTTGAAGTTCAACGTGCCTTGTGTGAGAAAGTGCGCGAGCATAAAAACATCACTATCTACGAGAACTTTTTTGCCGTAGATTTAATCACACAACACCATCTTGGAAATTTGGTTAAACGTCATCAAAACGACATAAAATGTTATGGCGTGTATGCCCTAAATCTTGACAACCACAAAGTTGTAACCATTTTGGCGAAAGCGACAATGCTTGCAACAGGCGGTGCAGGGCAACTGTTCTCTACCACGACAAATCCTGTTGTTGCCACGGGTGACGGCTTTGCAATGGTCTATCGGGCAAAAGGAATTGTTGATAATATGGAGTTTGTGCAGTTTCACCCAACAGCCCTCTACAACCCGAGCGAGTCGCCAAATTTCCTGATTACCGAGGCAATGCGAGGTTTTGGAGCAATTTTGCGTGACAAAGAAGGCGTTGCCTTTATGACCAAATACGACGAACGAGGAAACCTTGCCCCACGCGACATTGTGGCACGTGCCATAGACAACGAGATGAAGAAAAGCGGTGACGACCACGTGTATCTGGATTGTACCCACTTGGATTCCGAGGCGCTCAAAGAACATTTCCCCCACATTTATAACAAATGTCTAAGCATAGGAATTGACATTACCAAGGAGATGATTCCCGTGACTCCTGCGGCACACTATTTCTGTGGTGGCGTAAAAGTCGATTTGGAAGGAAGGACATCAATCAAATACCTATATGCGGCAGGAGAAACAACGTGTACGGGACTTCACGGAGGGAATCGCCTTGCGTCGAACAGTTTGTTGGAAGCAATTGCCTACGCCGATTTTGCTTCAAAAGCTGCAATGAAAGAAATCAAAGAAAACGAGTGGCAAAAAGATATTCCCGACTGGAACGACGAAGGGACATCGCACACGGAAGAAATGGTGCTCATTACCCAGAGTTTGAAGGAAGTAAAACAAATAATGAGCAATTACGTGGGAATAGTGCGAAGCCAAGTACGTTTGAAACGAGCATTCAACCGACTGTGGACAATTTATTCAGAAACAGAGGAGCTTTATCAACAAACAAAATTGTCAAGAAAATTATGTGAGCTACGCAATCTTGTACAAGTTGGCTATTTAGTCATAAAAGCAGCAAGAGCACGGAAAGAAAGCGTGGGAGCACACTATATGGCGGATTATCAGCATTGAGATTTAGAAATCTATAAAAAACGTCATTTTTTCGTACACATCTTAAATTGAAAGTTGCAACCAAAACGGAAGTGCTGATTTGGGAGGGTTCAATAGTGATGTCATCACAAATTGTGACGACATATTTTCCCTTTCTGATTCTGTAAGTAGAAAGAGATTTCCAATTGCAATTCCAAGTTCAGTGAACGCATATGTTTTTTTCCGTGCACCCATTTTTATGGAATTGGATGTCGCACTTTGCGGCTTCCAATTTTGAAATTTACGATTTTTCTATTTTGAATCCTACGGGGTTTCGTTCCTGAAATGTTTTACGCACGGCATTTTCTGCTTGCAGTTCTGCAAGTGTCTGGTTTATCAGTTCCAATTGCGTTGCAGTATCGTCGTTGATGTCGTTTTGGTCACGAAGAACATCTTCTATATACCCCGAAAGAGAATCGAGTTTGTGTGCGATTTTCTCTATTTTCAAATCTTGAGCGGCAATAGAAGAAATAGCATGACGCATGGCAACAAATGCTCGCATAATGTTTAAATTCGCTTGTATTGCGACCTCAGAAGACAAAACACTGCTCAACATGGCTATTCCTAATTCTGTAAAAGCCAATGGCATATACCTCGTTCCACCTCGTTTGTTTGAGGTCACAAATTGTGACCTCAAACTATCAAACTCATCTTTTGTTAACACAAACATTGTGTCTTCGGGGAAACGTTTTATGTTACGTTTAACTGCTTGGTTAAGTACTTTAGTCTCAACTTGATACAATTCTGCCAAGTCTCTGTCGAGCATGACTTTCTGCCCACGAATTTCGTGGATTTTACTTTTAATGTTGTCAACCGAAATCGGTGTGACGGGCTGTATTTCATTCATTTATTACGATTTTTCTATTTTGAATCCTACGGGTTTTCGTTCTTGGAATGTTTTTCGCACGGCGTTTTCTGCTTGCAGTTCGGCAAGCGTTTGATTTATCAGTTCCAATTGCGTAGCCGTGTCGTCGTTGATGTCGTTTTGGTCACGAAGCACACTTTCAATGTAATCGTTTAATTTATCTATACGAAGTGCCAAATTTTCGATTTGTAACATTTCGGATTTCTTTTCTGCAACAAAATGTTTTAGTGCTATGAAAGTTCGCATTATTTGTAGATTTACTTTTATTGCGATGTCCGAAGATAAGACAGAACTTAACATTGAAATTCCTAATTCGGTGAATGCAAACGGCAAATACCTTGTTCCACCTCGTTTGTTTGAGGTCGCAAATTGCGACCTCAAAGTTGCAAATTCAGCTTCTGTTAAAACAAACATTGCATCATTAGGAAATCGCTCAATGTTTCGTTTCACTGCTTCTTTAAGTCTTTTAGTTTCAACTTGGTAGAGTACTGCCAAATCAAAATCGAGCATGACTTTCTGCCCACGAATTTCGTGGATTTTGCTTTTAATGTTGTCAACCGAAATCGGTGTGACGGGCTGTATTTCATTCATTTATTACGATTTTTCTATTTTGAATCCTACGGGTTTTCGTTCTTGGAATGTTTTTCGCACGGCGTTTTCTGCCTGCAGTTCGGCAAGCGTTTGATTTATCAGTTCCAATTGCGTAGCCATGTCGTCATTGATGTCGTTTTGGTCACGGAGAACGTCTTCTATATAAACTGAAAGTGAATCAAGTTTGTGTTCGATTTTCTCAAAACGTGTGTTTTGATTTGTAATAAATTGCAAATTATGACGCATAAGCATAAACGCTCGCATAATATTGATATTTACTTGAATAGCAGTAGAAGAGTGCAAGACACTACTTAGCATGGATATTCCCAATTCAGTGAAAACATAAGGTTTATATCTATTTCCACCACGATTTGATTCATTAGTGTTTTTTGAGGTGCCAAATTGGCACCTCAAAAAATCAGATTCTTCGTCATTCAATTGAAACATAAAATCTTCAGGGAATCGTTCAATATTTCGCTTTACCTGACGGTTTAATTGTTTTGTTTCTACTTGATACAATTCTGCCAAGTCTCTGTCGAGCATGACTTTCTGCCCACGAATTTCGTGGATTTTACTCTTAATGTTGTCAACCGAAATCGGTGTGACGGGCTGTAATTCATTCATTTTGGTAATTTTTAGGTATGCAAAGATAAC
>JAFZTG010000030.1 GCA_017618935.1 Bacteroidales bacterium
GCTTTTTGGCAAAGGCCTTCTTCCTTACCGATTTCAGCCATCGTACACCATCCTTGTGATTCAATGAAGATTTTACCTTCCTCGTTTTCGTTAGAACCAACTTTGCGACCGAAGTAATCGTATGCACGAAGATACCATTCACCGTCCCAACCGTCTTTCTTAACGGCTTCAATCATATTGTCAACGTGTTTTTGAGCTTCGGCAGCCTCATCGTTTTTACCGATTTGCTTGCAAAGTTTCACGAATTCTTTACCGTAAATTACGAACAAACCAGCAATCATCAACGATTCAGCCGTACGGCCTTTCTTGTTGCCAGTAGTTTGGAATGATTCGTTCGGATCGTTTGAGAAACAGTTCAAGTTCAAACAGTCGTTCCAGTCAGCACGGCCGATTAACGGCAAGTTGTGAGGACCAAGATTGTTCACCACGTGGTAGAACGAAATCTTCAAGTGTTCGAAATGAGTTTTTGCCTTTGATTCATCGTTGTCGAATGGAACCATTTCGTCAAGGATAGAGAAATCGCCTGTTTCCTTGATGTATTCCGTAGTTGAAAGAATCAACCAAAGTGGGTCATCGTTGAAGTCGCCTCCGATAGCCGAGTTACCTTTCTTGGTAAGTGGCTGATATTGGTGGTAGCAAGAACCGTCTTCGAATTGCGTAGCGGCAATGTCGAGGATTCTTTCGCGGGCACGTGCAGGAATTTGGTGTACGAAACCAATCAAGTCCTGGTTTGAATCGCGGAAGCCCATACCACGTCCGATACCTGATTCGAAGAACGAAGCCGAACGCGACATGTTGAATGTAATCATACATTGGTATTGATTCCAAATGTTCACCATTCTGTCAAGACGCTCGTCGTTCGATTTGATTGTGATTTTGCCAAGCAAATTATCCCAGTAAGAACGAAGTTCGTTGAATGCAGCCTGAACTTTTTCAACTGTATCGTATTTAGCGATCATTGCCTTAGCCGGTTTCTTATTGATAACCAACTTGCTTTCCCATTTTTCTTCAGGAGCAACTTCCACATAGCCAAGCATAAAGATGAAATCCTTGCTTGCGCCCGGAGCTAATTCAACTTCGATATAGTGCGATGCGATTGGCGACCAACCGTGTGCCTCGGTGTTACGAGGTTTACCTTCCATAACAGCGTCTGGGCAGTCGAAACCATTGTACAAGCCGATGAACGACTCGCGGTCGGTGTCGTAGCCTTGGATAGGAGTGTTTACCGAGTAGAATGCGTAGTGGTTACGACGTTCTTTGAATTCTGTTTTGTGATAAATCACAGAACCTTCGATTTCAACCTCGCCAGTTGAGAAGTTACGTTGGAAGTTTTCCATATCGTCGGAAGCGTTCCACAAACACCATTCGATGAACGAGAAGAATTTCAACTTCTTCGTCTCGTTTGTCGTATTCTTCAACGAAACTTTCAAGATTTCGCCCCAGAAACCAAGTGGTACGAATTGCAACACTTCGGCTTCCACGCCATTTTTCGCACCAATAATTTTGGTGTAGCTCATACCGTGGTGACATTCATACTTGTCAAGCGACGTCTTACAAGGTTTCCAACCTGGATTCCAAACGGTCTCGCCGTCTTTTATGTAGAAATATTTTCCACCGTCGTCGGTTGGTACATTATTATAACGGTAACGTGTCAAACGACGGAATTTCGCATCTTTGTAGAACGTGTAGCCACCGCCAGTGTTCGACACCAAAGAAAAGAAATCCTCGTTACCAAGATAGTTTATCCAAGGATAAGGAGTTTTGGGATTGGTGATGACGTATTCTCTGTTAGCGTCATCGAAGAAACCGTACTTCATAGTTCGTTTTTATTGATTCAACATATCAAAATTTTGGTTGCGAAAGATAAATATAAATTCCGAAATCAAGTCAATTTTTAAAAATGAAAATTTTTCAAATTAATTTTTCTTTCATTCTGAAAAAGTTTCTGAGAAAATTCATATATTCGCAACCGATTGTGAGTTTTGAGAAACTCACGTAACAAGTTGAGATTTAGAGGTTTTCAAGTATAATTTAAACAAAGTTAATATGGTTTATTCAAACGAAGTACAACACATGTGTGTCGTACAAAAAGGTCCAAAACACGGACCAGCTCCAATTCCTGAAGAAGGAAAGTGGGTGAAAGCTACAGAGATAAAAGACATTTCTGGTTTTACTCACGGTATTGGTTGGTGTGCTCCACAACAAGGAGCTTGTAAATTGTCTTTGAACGTAAAAGACGGTGTTATTGTTGAAGCTCTTGTAGAGACAATCGGTTGTTCAGGTATGACTCACTCTGCCGCAATGGCTGCCGAAATTCTTCAGGGCAAGACATTGTTGGAAGCATTGAACACAGACTTGGTTTGTGACGCAATCAACACGGCAATGCGTGAGTTGTTCTTGCAAATCGTGTACGGACGTACTCAATCAGCTTTCTCTGAAGGCGGTTTGGTTGTCGGTGCTGGTTTGGAAGACCTTGGTAAAGGACTTCGTAGCCAAGTAGGTACATTGTACGGAACAAAAGAAAAAGGTGTTCGCTACCTTGAAATGGCTGAAGGTTACATCAACAAAATCTTTATGGATAAAGACGACCAAGTTTGCGGTTACGAATTCGTTCACCTTGGCAAATTCATGGAAGAAATTAAAAAAGGCACTGATGCTAACGAGGCATTGAAGAAAGTAACGGGAACGTATGGTCGTGTTACTCCTGAACAAGGTGCTGTTAAATCAATTGATCCACGTAAAGAATAGGAGGAAGCATTATGATAAGAGAAGTAAAATACGAGTCTCAGGACCGTCGTGAAAAACAAGTAAATGCAGCGTTGAATGCTTACGGAATCAAGGATTTAGCTGAAGCAAACGCAATCTGCGAGAAATATGGCATTGATCCATATAAAGCTTGTGAGGAAACACAACCTATCTGTTTTGAAAATGCAAAATGGGCTTACGTAGCTGGTTGTGCAATCGCTATTAAGGATGCTGAAAAAACTGGTGACAAAAGTGCTGTAAAAGCTGCTGAAAATATCGGTATCGGCTTGCAAGCATTCTGTATCCCTGGTTCAGTTGCTGATGACCGTAAGGTTGGTTTGGGTCATGGAAACTTGGCAGCTCGTTTGTTGAGCGAAGAAACAAAATGTTTCGCTTTCTTGGCTGGTCACGAATCTTTCGCTGCTGCCGAAGGTGCTATCAAAATCGCTGCAAAAGCTGACAAAGTTCGTAAAGAACCATTACGCGTTATTTTGAACGGTCTTGGAAAAGATGCTGCTCAAATCATCAGCCGTATCAATGGTTTCACTTATGTTCAAACACAATTCGACTACTACACTGGCGAAGTGAAAGAAGTTAAGAGAATCGCTTACAGCGACGGACCTCGTGCAAAAGTTAACTGCTACGGTGCCGACGACGTTCGCGAAGGTGTTGCAATTATGTGGAAAGAAGGCGTTGACGTATCAATCACTGGTAACTCAACAAACCCAACTCGTTTCCAACACCCAGTTGCTGGTACATATAAGAAAGAACGTGTATTGGCTGGCAAACCATATTTCTCAGTAGCTTCAGGTGGTGGAACTGGTCGTACTTTGCACCCAGATAACATGGCTGCAGGACCTGCTTCATATGGTATGACTGATACAATGGGTCGTATGCACTCTGACGCTCAGTTCGCAGGCTCATCTTCAGTTCCTGCTCACGTTGAGATGATGGGTTTCTTGGGAATTGGTAACAACCCAATGGTTGGTTGTACTGTTGCTTGTGCAGTTGACGTTGCTACAGCATTGAAATAATTCTTAAAGAATTTGTATAGTAAACGACTTTCCGATTGATTTCGGGAAGTCGTTTTTTTATTTACCCAAGGTTTTAGCAAGATTTCTTTGTACTCAAAAAGATTTGAAAAAGGCAACGTAAGCATACAAGAATATTGAGAAAGTTATGACACGGCAAATCGAATTGCTACGATATAGATGGAAAAAACAATTAGACCCGACACTCGCAGCCGTGAAGGCGACACGCAAAAAATCGCGCGAGGAAGAATTGGCGAAATACGGTAAGCAGATTTCGCTCTATTATTGGGTTGGCGACAAGAAGAAACACGCCCGTGGCGGCAAGCACAAGAAACGATGGTGTTGATAGATGTGTTTTGTAAAAAAACAGTTATGTGCTTAAATTTCGCACATCATTTTCTTATTTTTGCTAAAACATAAAAATAGAATTATGGTTCGAAGAGGATTATCAAAGTCAAAATATGTGGCATTTTGCTCGTGCGAAAAGTTGCTGTGGTTACGAATTTATAAATCGGAACTTGCCGAAGTTGATGAAGCATCGCAGGCACGGATGGATACGGGCAACGACGTGGGTGACCTTGCCATGGGATTATTCGGTGATTATGTTGAAGTTACTGCACACAAGGCGGATGGTTCCCTTGATATTGCAAAGATGCTTGAAGACACTCAAAAGTGCTTAGCGGATGGTGTGGAAAATATCTGTGAGGCCTCGTTCAGCCATAATGGTTGTTATTGTGCCGTTGATATTCTCAGAAAAGAAAAAGGCGGATATGCGATTTACGAGGTGAAAAGTTCAACCGAGGTAAAAGAGTATCATCTGACGGATATTGCATATCAAAAATATGTGCTTGAAAAATGTGGCGTGAACGTCACAGGAACCTACATTGTTCACATTGACAACACCTATGTGTTTGACGGCAACCTTGACATTACAAAACTATTTGCGGTTGAAGACGTTGCGAAGCAAATGGAAAATGAATACCTAAAAGTTCCGAATCTTTTGCCTGCTGCCTTAAAGCTAATTGCAACCGATCAAGAGCCCATAAAGGATATTGACGAAAAATGCTGTGGGTGTGAATTCTGGGGCTATTGTGCGAAACATGTGCCTACCCCCTCAGTCTTTGATTTATATAGAATGAATACTCCCAAGAAAATAGAGTATTATAGAGAGGGACTTATTTCGTTCGAAGATTTGCAGAAGTCGAAACGCATAGATAATCCGATACAGATAATGCAATTGGAGGGGGCATTGCAGGGTAAGTCTTTTATAAACAAAAATGGTATTTCCGACTTCTTGAAAACATTGTCTTATCCGCTTTATTTCCTTGATTTTGAGACTATGCAACAAGCGGTTCCCGACATAATCGGCACACGACCATATCAGCAAATACCGTTTCAATATTCGCTTCATTATATTGAAACCGAAGGCGGGGAACTGAAGCACAAGGAATTTCTTGCCGAATCGGGAAAAAATCCGCTTCGCGATATTGCCGAACAATTGTGTCGCGACATTCCCAAGAATGTTTGCACAATGGCATATAATAAGACCTTCGAGTGTACGAGAATAAGGGAACTCGCTGATTTGTTCCCCGATTTGTCGGATCATTTGTTAAATATAAGGGATCATATCGTTGATTTGTTGGTGCCATTTCAGCAGGGCAATTACTATGTGAAGGAAATGGGTGGCTCTTTTTCAATAAAAAGTGTGCTGCCCGCCTTGTTTCCTGACGATCCAAGTTTGAATTACCATAATTTGGACGAGCGAGTGCAAAACGGAGGTGATGCAATGACGGTCTTCCCGAAAATCAAGGATATGACGCCCGAAGAACAGGAAGTGACCCGCAAGGCTTTGCTTGAATACTGCAAACTCGACACGTTGGCAATGGTAAAAATTTGGCAAAAGATACGGGAAGTCGTAAATGAATAGGTCGATAACGAATCTAATCCAAATACGTTATCGTCGCATTCTGAGCCGTTACTTCAACTTCTACGTTGCGACCTAAGTACGTTGCAAGATTTTTGTCCTCGTGTCCCATGCTCATTCCATAGATTATTGGAATATTCAAGTCTCCGAAATAATTGGAGATTATCTCGTTAATTGGGCGGTCATTTCCTTGCGATGTGCTGAAATCGCCGACAATCACGCCTTTTAAGCCGTCTAATTTGCCACTCAGTTTCAAATTTGCCAACATTCTGTCAATGGCATAATTTGCTTCGCCGGTGTCTTCTATGAGTAAAATGGCATTTTTCGCATTTAGGTCAAACAAGGTTCCCCCCATACTGTACATGAGCGAAAGATTTCCGCCTACCAGACGACCTTCGGCCTTGCCTTGAACACAATTGGTGTTTGTTTTTATGCTATGGCTTTTTAACTCGCCGAACAACGCCTTACGAAGACTTTCATCGCTTTCGGCATTGCCAAAGGTTTTTACCATAGGTCCATGAATGGTTTCATATCCCATGTTGTTCAATGCAATGTGCATGCCCGTCACGTCGCTATAACCCACAATCCATTTTGGATGCGATTTCATCGGAGAAAAATCAATGTACGAGAGCACTTGCGCAACACCATATCCGCCACGTGCGGCTATGAGTGCCTTGACGTTAGGATTGTCAATCAATTTCTGGAATCCTTCAATTCTCTCGGACATTGTGCCAGCATAACGGCCGTCTTTGTTATAAAGATTATCGGCCTCGACTACGACCAATCCCCAACTTTTCAGTTTTGAAATACCATCAGCCAAATCATTTTGTGTTACCGCATTCGACAGGGCAAAAACACCTATCGTGTCGCCCGCCTTTAAGTAATCAGGACGAATATCGTCGGTAACTTCCTGCTGATTGTTCAGCACAGTCTGATAGTAATAACTTGTGTAAATACTATCAACATTGGTTACATACGTATTGTAGTAATTGTATTCTTTCTTACAACTTGAAAAAACTGCGATAATCAAAAAAATGGGAATAATTTTCTTCATCACTCAAACATTAATGCTATTGTAGATAAAACTTTTGCAAAATAATCAATTTCTTCTTTCGTGTTGTACATTGCGAACGAAAGTCGTGCTGTGCCGGGAACGCCATAAAATTGCATAATCGGTTCCGTGCAATGAGTTCCCGTGCGAATAGCAATGCCTTGCTTATCCAGTATCATTCCTATGTCGGAACAGTGAGCGCCGGCAACCTCAAACGAAATGGCTCCCGCCTTGTGCGGAGCGTTTCCGATAATGCTAACCTGCGGAATAGCCGACAGTTTTTCCGTGGCATGTTGCATCAGTTCCTTTTCGTGTTGCTGAATATTCTCAATGCCAATATTCATAATATATTTCAATGCGACACCCAATGCGTGGGCACCGACGTAATTTGTCGTTCCCGCCTCGAACTTGAAAGGCAACGTGTTATAAATCGTTTTCTCCAACGTCACTGTTTTTATCATATCGCCGCCACCTTGGTACGGAGGAAGTTTCTCCAGCCATTTCTCTTTTCCCCAAAGCACGCCCGTTCCCGTAGGAGCATAGATTTTATGTCCCGAGAAGGCAAAAAAGTCGCAGTCAAGCGCTTGCACGTCAATAGGGAAATGCTGTACTGACTGGGCTCCGTCAATCATTATGGGAACATTGTGCGAATGTGCAATGTCAATCAATTCTTTTATAGGATTGACCGTGCCCAACGTGTTCGACACGTGAACAACCGACACGAATTTCGTCTTTTCCGAAAACAGGTTTTGGTATGTTTCCACATCCAAAACGCCGTCATGATTAAACGGAATGAACTTCAATATGGCCCCTTTTCTTTCGCATACTATTTGCCACGGAACTAAGTTGGAATGATGTTCCATAGCCGACACAATCACTTCGTCGCCTTCATGCAGAAAAGCCTCGCCAAATGTCTGTGCCACAAGGTTTAACGATTCCGTCACACCTTTTGTGAAAATAATCTCGTAATCGTGTGGTGCGTTGATAAACGTCTGAACCATTTGTCGTGCCTGCTCATACAGCGTGGTAGAAATCTGGCTCAACGTGTGGATTCCACGATGAATGTTGCTGTTCGTTTTGGTATAGGCATCAACAATGGCGTCAATCACCACCTGCGGCTTTTGCGTCGTGGCGGCATTGTCAAAGTAAATTAAGTCGTGATTATTAACCTTTTGAGTTAAAATCGGAAAATCTTTTCGTATGGACTGAACGTCAAACATTGCTTGATTTTTTGCAAAGGTATTGAAATTTTATAGTTTTGTTAAATTTCAGTTGTATTTGTCAGGTTTATACATTCATATTCCGTATTGTGCAAAACTTTGCTACTATTGCGATTTTCATTTCAGTTTGAACTTGAAAACGCGAAAAGACTTTGTTGACGCTGTTTGCAAGGAATTGCAACTACAAAAGGATTTCTTTTCTACGCCTATTGAGACCATTTATTTTGGTGGTGGGACGCCTTCGTTACTCACCGATGAAGAAATCGGGCAGATTGCTTCCACTATTCACGAGACCTTTCAGATTCAACCCGACGCAGAATTTTCTTTTGAATGTAACCCCGACGACCTAACTGCCTCATATTGTGAGAGTTTGCTCAAACAGGGCGTGAACCGTCTAAGTATTGGTATTCAGTCCTTTTTTGACGATGATTTGCAGTTGTTGAATCGTCGGCACAGTTCCGAATCTGCACGAAAAGCGGTAAGGATTGCACAAAATGCAGGTTTTCAGAATATTACCATTGACTTAATCTATGGATTGCCCAATATGACGATGGAACGTTGGAAAAAAAATCTTGACGAAGTGGCAAAACTCAACGTGCAGCATTTGTCGGCGTATTCCCTTATGGTTGAGGAACATACAGCACTTCATAAATTTGTTAGGACAGGTAAATTTGTTCTTCCATCCGAAGAATCTGTTTTGGAACAATTCAATTATTTGATTGACTGGGCGAAAGCGAATGATTTTGAGCAATACGAGATTTCAAATTTTGCTAAAAATGGAATGTATTCCAAACATAATACTTCGTATTGGACGGGGAAGCCGTATTTGGGTGTGGGACCTTCGGCACACTCGTTCGATGGAGAAAAAAGATTTTGGAACATTGCTCACAATGCAAAATATATTGAATCTCTCCGTAATAGCGTCATTCCTTGCGAAACGGAGATTCTCTCTGTGAGAGATAAATACAACGAATTGATAATGACAGGTTTGCGAACAAAACAAGGCGTGAATGAATCTGTTATTGCTCAGAATTTTCCTCCAAAATACGTACAAGATTTTTTAGCATGTAAAGCTAAGTTTCTAAAACAGAACTTGTTACAAGAAAACGGCCTGTTTGTTTCGCTCACCCGAAAAGGTATTATGGTTTCGGATATGATTATGAGCGAGTTTTTTGAAACGGAATAATTTTTTACTCTTACTTTACCCCACCATATGGCATTGTTTATTTGAAAAAATTTATACTTTTACCAAAACAAATTTTGTAACAAAACTTTAAATTTTTTTTGCCTATGACATAATTCCCAAACGATATTTATACAAAACTTTTTATAGCAATTTGCTATTCCGACTCTTGAAACTACCACAAATTCAAAATAGGAATCCTATCCCAAATAGCGAGTTTCGCATTTTTGCGGGCTTGTTCATTATGGGATTAGGGTTGTGGTAGACCTCAAGAGCGGATGAATGAGTCCGCTTTTTTATTTTAATCAATTTTATAATTTTAAAGGTTGCGCCCGTCACGTATTTAGGGATATTACAATGAAAAAGAAATATTTAATACTGACACTTTGTGTTTTTACCGCATTTACTTCGTGTAAAAAAGAAGACAATGTTACACCTCAAAAAAACGAAAGTGAAATTGTTGACGGAAACACTGATGATGGAAATAACAATAGTACAGATAATACTCCTAAATATGATAAAGTAAAAACCTATATCTCGTATGCTGAAGATGGTATAACAGAAATCTCACGCCAAGAATATGAATACGATGCATATGGACGCACAATTGGATATAAAAACTATATTAATGGAAACTTATCACAAGAAAACACAAATTATGTATATGACGGATTAATAGGGACTTATGTGAGTAATTCATATCAGAATAACGAAATAATTTCTTTCAAGAAACATAAAATTGAATTTTTTGATTCGAAGTTTGACAAAACGAAAATCTCTTTCTCATATTTGGAAGATGGTGTAACGGAATTTTCACACCAAGAATATGAGTATGATGCACAAGGACGTACAATTAGTTTTAAAAACTATTTTTATGGTAGTTTATCACAAGAATATACAAATTACATATACGACGGATTAACTCAGACCTATATTTACAACTACTATTCAAATAATGAGATTTCTTCTTCATTAAAATATAAAAACGAATATTTTGATTCAAAATATGATAAAACGAAAACACTAATTGCGTATGCAGAAGGTGGCGAAACAGAATTTTTCCGCCAAGAATATGAATATAATGCACAAGGGCGTGAAATTGGTTTTGTATACTATTATAATGGAAACTTAGTTCAAGAAAACACAAATTATGTATATGATGGATTAACACAAACTTACGTGATTAACTCATATCAAAATAATGAGATAATTTCTTCGCGTAAAAACAAAGTCACTTATTTACAATAAAATATAAAACTGAAACGGAGAGCCACAAACTCTCCGTTTTTTTATTTTACATAAAATAAGATTATAAAAAAGTTTTATCTTTGTGTAAAACAAAAACACGACGTAACAATGACAAAAACAAATAAAATAGATGTAGATGGTAATGTCATCTCGGTTATTAAAAGCAATAACGATGATTATGTATGCCTTACGGATATGGCCAAGGTTAAAAATGCAGAGGCAACAGGAGTCGTTATTTCACATTGGCTTAGCACCCGCTATGCCGTAGATTTTCTGGGTATTTGGGAAAAAGTAAACAATCCTGATTTTAATGTTACTGAATTCAGTAACATTAGGTTTAATGCAGGAACAAATGGCTATGTACTTTCGGTAAAGCAATGGATAGACAAAACTAATGCTATAGGTATCATTTCGAGCGCTGGACGCTATGGTGGCACATATGCACATAAAGATATTGCATTTGAATTTGGCTCATGGCTTAGTCCAGAATTCAAGTATTATTTAATTCAAGAATACCAACGTCTTAAATCTGAAGAACAAAAGTCACTTGGTTGGAGTGCAAAGCGTGAACTATCAAAAATCAATTATCACATTCATACCGATGCAATAAAACAAAATCTTATCCCTCCAGAATTAACAAAAGAAAAAATCAACATGATTTATGCATCGGAAGCAGATGTACTGAATATGGCACTGTTTGGTATGACTGCACAAGATTGGAGACTTGCTAATCCCGACACAAAAGGGAATATGCGTGACTACGCAACTATAAATCAATTGATTTGCCTTTCAAATATGGAAAATCTGAATGCTGTTTTTATCAATGAAAACATTCCTCAGCATGAACGGCTTATAAAACTCAATAAAATTGCTATTCAACAGATGAATATTTTGCAAAATGTTGAGAGTAAAAAAATCTTGACAAAATAGAGTCTACGCATGAAAGCCGTAAACTCTCTGTTTTTTATAAAAATTGTGAAAATTTTATGGAAAAAATAAAAACAGAACAGGAGTATAGAACGTATTGTTCAATGATGGATGAGATTATAGCCAAAGGAACTGAACTTGGCGATATGGAATTGTTGTCGAAAGCCGACAAATCAAAATATATTAAACTTTCAACAATGGTTCGGGAATGGGAGAAGGTGCATCATAAATTTCCCATTCAGCAAAATCCGTTGATTGAGGAAATCAAGACAAAAATGGCGGAGAAACATCTTCGTCAGCGTGAAACGGCTCAATTATTGGAAATTAACGAATCACGCTTTAGCGAAATCCTTCGCGGAAAGAAATCTATCACAATGCAACTGGCTAAAAAACTTTATAATAAGCTGGAAATTCCTGCAGAATTGTTATTGGAATTTGCATAGAAATTTTATCACAATCCAGCATCAAAAATCAGTCACTTAATCTTCGAATGCTTTTTTGATTTTCTCGGTCAGCTGAGAAACCACGAGTTTCTCTGTTTGGAGAACCATATTTTTTATTGCTTTTGCCGACGATGCTCCGTGACCGATTACAATAGGAGCTTGCACGCCAAGTACGGGCGTTCCGCCATGATTTTCGTAGTTGAAATATTCAAAGAACGGATGTTCTATGCCAAGTTTCTTGGAAATTCCATACATCGCCTCCACTTGTTTCAAGACGATGTTTCCTGTAAAACCGTCGCTTACAATCACGTCGGCCTTGTCGCTGTATAATTCGTGACCTTCAATGTTGCCACAAAAATTAAAATCTTCGCTCTCTTTCATAAGAGCGTAGGTAGCTTGCGTAAGCAGGTTGCCTTTCTTTTCCTCCTCGCCAATGTTGAGCAAACGGACACGAGGATTCTCAACTTCGTGGTAGTATTGGGAATACAAACTACCAAGAATACCATATTGATAAAGGACATCGGGACGACAGTCCGAATTAAGTCCAATATCCAATAGGGTAGTGAATTTTCCGCCAGAAAGTTTAGGAACCGACGTTGTAAGGCAAGGACGGATAATTCCAGAAATCACTTTTATGACGGAAACAGCTCCCACCATCATTGCTCCGGTGCTACCTGCACTTGCGAAAGCGTCAATTTTTCCAGCGTATAAATCCTTAAAACCGACAGTAATGCTTGAATCTTGCTTGCGTTGGAACGCTTTTGCCGGATGCTCGCCCATCTCTATGACCGATGGAGCGTCAATCACTTCAACATTGTTGCCGGAGAATTTCTCACGTTCGAAAATAGCATTGATGGCTTTGGCGTTGCCATATAAAACAATAGTGCTTCCCAATTGAAGCACTTTGCTTGCTTGTATTACACCAAGGACAACGTTTTCGGGGGCAAAATCGCCACCCATGCCGTCAATACCTATTCTCATACGCGAAATAAAACTATTCAGCTGCTTGGGCTGTTTTTTCAATCAATAGCTTGCCGTTGTAGTACAAGTTACCTTCTACTTCATAAGCAGTGTGACGACGGTGAACTGTGCCAGTTGTAGGACACTTGCTCAATGTTGGAGCTACTGCTACGTCGTGTGTACGTCTTTTGTCTCTTCTCGTTTTTGAGACTTTTCGTTTAGGATGTGCCATCTTATTATTTTTTTAATTTTTAAACATATTTTTTAAGGAATCCCATCGCGGGTCCGTCTTTACTTCTTTTGTTTTTTTCGACTGCTTCAGATATGAAATCACATCGGAATTGCAGTCTTTTTCGTTCGGATGAACTTTTTTCAATGGAATGGCGAGCATTATCATTTCGTAAAGCAATGGTGAAATTCCGATTTCTGTCTCATCGGGCGGAATCACCATAATATTGTCTGCATCGGCAAGTTCGTCGTCCTTTTCTCCCACTTTCACAATCAGTTCTTGCTCTGATTCTATCGGCAAGGCGAAAATGTCCAAACATCTGTCGCATTCCACCGAAATAGTCCCTTTCATTTTCAACGAAAGCGTATGCAAATCTTGTTGTTTCACAAAATGAATATCGACACGTAAATTGGCGTCGAAAATTCCTTCCATTTGTTGTTCTTCAATGAACGCTTTGCCTAAATTCAGCACTTCGTCGTAAACCCCTTCCTTCAACGTCTGCAACGGAATCGTATGTACATCCTTCGTTCGACTCATACTAAATTTTTAGCACGCAAAAATAGAAAAATTTTTACATTCCGCAAACATTTCACATTTTATTAACACAAAAACCTTTCAAAGAAAGATTGATATTGTGCTGAAGCTCGCAAACGACTATTTCCCCATCCATTCTTTGAAAGCGCTGTTTTTCAAGCGACTCACCGTGATTTTTTCTTGAGTCGGGACAGTTAGATGAACGATGAGTTTTCCGCCAAAAAAGTCTTCAAAAGATTGAATAGCCTTGAAATTCGCAATATACTTGCGATTTAACCGGAAAAAGTCATCTCGTGAAAGTTCCTCCTCCAATTGCTCCAATGAGAAGTTCACAATGTGTTCTTTGCGGGCAAATGTCACGGCAAAGGTAATCTTATTCTCGCTATAGAAGTATGCTATATCGGACGTTTCGAGTTTCGTGTAACTTGACCGACCTTGAATGAGAAAACGGGTACGATATTTCCGTTCGCCGTTACGAATCACATCGAGTAATTCCTTGTACATCTCCTCATTATGCTGATTTTGCGAATCTTTTATCGTCTCAAATTTTTCAATTGCCTGTGTCAAGTCGGTTTCTTTCAGCGGCTTGAGCAAATAATCTATGCTCATTACCTTGAACGCCTGGATGGCATACTCGTCAAATGCCGTTGTAAAAATAATCGGGCAAGCAACGTCAACTTGGTCAAAAATTGAGAAACTCAATCCGTCAACCAACTGAATATCCATAAATATCAAATCGGGTTGAGCATTGTTTCTGAAATACTCAACAGAAGATTTAATGCTGTCAAAAGTGGCAATAACAGACCATTCTGGACGAAGTTTTTGAAGCATTCCTTGGAGAAACTTCACATTGTAATCTTCGTCTTCAATAATTATTACATTCATACTTTTTAACACTTATTAATTGATATTTCGTTTTCGTTCTATATCAATGGTAATGAAACAATAAATTGCGTTGTCGTTTGTCGTATTAGCACTTTCTTATCAGTTAGCATCTGATAACGCTTTATAACGTTATCAAGGCCCTTGTGAGTTGAATACCCTGTCTCTTTTTTGTTCAGGTTATTGGTAACAATAAGTGCGTCGTCTTGTGTTGTTATAGTAATGGTGAGAGGTTCGCTTTTCGACGCAATGTTGTGTTTCAAGGCATTTTCGACCAGAATCTGTAAACCCATAGGAATGATAGACTTATGCTTTGCCTCGTCGCTTATGTCGATGGTGACTTTCAGTCCTTCGCCAATTCGCTCCTTGTGCAAGGCGAGATAGGATTCTATAAACACAAGTTCGTCGGTCAAAAGTACCACATCCTTGTCCTTGCACTGCAAGACATAACGATAAATATCGGTGAAATTCTGCGTGAAGTCCACCGCTTTGTCCTTGTCATACAAAATCAGTGATTTCAGGACAGAAAGGTTGTTGAACAAAAAATGAGGGTTCACCTGTTCCACCAATGCTTGATATTCGCTTGCAGTCTGTGCTTGCCGAAGCACCTCGATTTCGTGCTGGGAATCAATGTAGTTTTGAATCAGACGAAGCAAACAAATGGTAAGAATGACAAATGCGATAAAAATGAGCGTAAATGTGGCCGACAACTGAATGACGGGATTCTGTGCAATTTCAGCATCCTCGATAAGCGGAAACAGCAATGAAATGACACCAATGATTAAAATGGTATTTAACACGATATGCGTCGTAAACTGGTATTCCTTCATAAATTCCGACCCATATCTAATAATGATGTGGTTGAAGAACACATTCACCTCGGTTATAATGATGAAACCGATACTGAACGTAAGATATGGCATGCTGGGCATAACATCGGTCGCAATGTGTTCGGTGAGTAACATAAGCATGAGCCCGATGAAACCGATGATAAGCACGCGGAATAAGCAACTCAGCGGTTTGTAGGAGATTAAGCTCGAAATAAAATTGAGTTCTTTTATTGTCATACGTTCAAAAATGTGTAGTTCATCCAGCTACAATGTTACATTTTTTATTTGTACAAAAAAAGAAAAAAATATACGACTTTGGCTCGGGAAAAGACTAAGGTGATGTTAACAGGAACTGAAATGGCGATTTTTGGGGATTAAATTACCCCTCGTGCATCATCCTGTGAATCATTGGTGAAAGCAAAAACAAAAGTATACTTGCGAGCAAGGCGGCAAGTCCTACTTTGACAAACACGTCTGTGTAGCGAAGCAAATTCACTACCGAACATTTTTCTTCGTCGGAAATGGTTTGTAATGTTTCCTCCGAGATGTAATTTTTGTCAATGGCCGTTTGTAATGCCTGCTGTGCCGATGAAGTTTCGAGTACTTTGGTATAAGATATTGCGTCCGAAAAATCTTCCTGCGAATCGTTGGTTTCGGTAATTTCGTAAGAACTTTCGTCGGTTGTGAGATTTGCTATCCAGCCACCAATTTGAAATGCCAATGACGACGACAAGTACCATGCGCCAATCACCATTCCCACAATCTTTGTCGGTGCCAGTCTCGACACCATCGACAAGCCTATGGGCGACAGACACAATTCTCCCAACGTCTGGAACAAATAACTCAAAACCAATAAGATAGCAGGAACGGCGGCAATTTTTAGTATCGTGTCGTTTTCGGCAATGGTCTCAAACGAAATGAATCGCGGAGCCAGTCCCAAAATCAAAAATCCAATGCTTAACAAAAGGATACCGATAGAAAATTTTATCGGCGTTGAAGGTTCTTTTTTCTTGTTTGCCAACGTCATCCACAATACCGAAAGCGGCGAGGCAAAAATGAGGATGAACATAGGGTTCACCGACTGAAACAGCGATGCTGGTATCACACTTCCGAAGAAATTTCGGTTCACGTTTTCGCTTGCAAACAGTGTGAGCGACGAACCAGCTTGCTCAAAGAACGTCCAGAATAACGTAATGAATAACAGCAAGATAAGTATGACAAACAATCTGTCGCGTTCAACTTTTTCGCTTCGTAAGGCGATGATGAAAATTAAGCCAAGTATGGAAAGTGACAAGGGGAAGATAATGTAACTCATTATTTCATAATGTTTTACAAGCATTGCTATGCCGAATGTGCTCAACACGCAGAGCGTATAAATCCATATTTCTTTTGAAAGTCCACAGAATTTTTGTGCCAAACTTTCCTTGTCGGGAATTGTACCGAGTGGACGATATTCCAAGGTCTTTTCTCCTGTTTCTTTGTTGATAGATTCGTGATAATCAATAATATGACCGAATTTCAAGAAGATGAACAATCCTGCCAACATTCCTATTCCCGCAATGGTAAAACCATAGTGCCAACCGTATGTTTCACCGACAATTCCGCACAAAATCGGCGAGAAAAAAGCACCGAGGTTTACGCTCATATAATAGATGGTGAAACCACCGTCGCGACGAGGATCGTTTTCTTCGTACAAGCCACTCAAAATAATAGGCATGTTCGGTTTGAAAAAACCGTTTCCTACAATAAGGAATGAAAGAGCAAGATACAAGAACATTTCGTTCTCGATTGCCATTAAGAAATGACCGACAGCCATCATAATCGCACCCCATATGACTGCTTTCCGATGACCGAGGAACTTGTCGGCAATCAGTCCGCCTATGAATGGCGACGCATACACCAACGAGCCGTAAGCGGCAAAAATGCCGTAGGCTACGGTTTTGGACGTTTCAAGATTCTGAAATAATTGTTGGATTAAGTAAAGCACCAACAACGCACGCATTCCGTAGTAACTGAATCGTTCCCACATTTCGGTGAAGAACAACACAATCAACGCACGGGGCTGTTTCATTTTTATCGAGTTCATTCCTTCAAATTATTTTATGCAAAAAAAAGAGAATCAAAAAACTGATTCTCTCCTCCCCTTTTACATTCCCGTATAATTGAACGGCGTGATTTGTCGCAATTCCGCTTTCACTGCTTCGCTTACGTTAAGCGTTTCTATGAAATTGTGGATTGACGTTTCGTTGATGACTTCGTTGGTACGAGTCAATTCCTTCAACGTCTCGTATGGTTTCGGATACCCTTCGCGACGAAGAATTGTTTGTATTGCTTCGGCAACCACAGCCCAGTTTGCTTCCAAATCGGCATGAATGGCAGTTTCGTTCACGAAAATCTTACCCAAACCTTTTTTCAACGAAGCAAGTGCTATCAATACGTGTCCGTAAGGCACACCCACGTTGCGAAGTACCGTTGAGTCGGTCAAGTCGCGTTGCAGACGAGAAATTGGCAATTTTGCCGCAAGATGTTCGAAAATGGCATTTGCAATTCCCAAATTACCTTCGGCATTTTCAAAATCAATAGGATTTACCTTGTGCGGCATTGCCGACGAGCCAACCTCGTTTTTCTGGATGCGTTGTTTGAAATAACCCATTGAGATATATTGCCACACGTCCTTGCACAAATCCATCAAAATGGTATTGATGCGTTTTGATGCGTCGAAAAGCGCCGCAAGATTGTCGTAGTGCTCAATTTGCGTTGTCGGGAACGAACGTTCCAAACCAAGGTGATTTTTTACAAAATCGTTTCCGAATGCGTGCCAGTCCTTGTTAGGATATGCTACGTGGTGAGCGTTGAAATTACCCGTTGCACCACCAAATTTTGCCGAATATGGCACAGCTTTCAGTTGTTTCATTTGTACATTAAGACGAGAAACGAACACGTTGATTTCCTTGCCCAAACGCGTTGGCGTTGCTGGTTGACCATGCGTTTTTGCCAACATTGGAATGTCTTTCCATTCGTCGGCCATTTTCGTCAATGTGTCGATTATTTCTTGTAAGGTCGGAATGATTACGTCGTTCATCGCTTCCTTCAACGAAAGAGGAACCGACGTGTTGTTGATGTCTTGCGACGTCAAACCAAAATGAATGAACTCCTTGTATTCCTGTAATCCGAGTTTGTCGAATTTATCCTTGATGAAATATTCAACGGCTTTCACGTCGTGGTTGGTGATTTTCTCCGTATCCTTGATTTGTGTGGCATCGGCTTCCGAAAAATTACGATAAATGTCGCGTAGTTTTTCAAAAACTTGAGAATCAACGTTTTTCAGCTGAGGAACTTCCTTGCAAAGAGCGATGAAATATTCAATTTCAACACGAACACGATAGTTGATCAGGGCAAATTCAGAAAAATAGTTGCCCAAAACTTCGGTTTTGCTTCTGTAACGCCCGTCAATAGGGGAAATAGCCGTAAGAGAGTCTAAATTCATAGTTGTAAATTTTGTGTCGCAAAGGTACATAATAAATTGAGAATTGAGAATTGAGAATTAAGATTTCTCGCTATCGCTCGAAAACGGGGTAGGGAAATAAAACGTAGAGACGATGTGCACATCGTCTCTACTATGACATCATGGTTATCTATGTAGAGACGCGCCATGGCACGTCTCTACAAAACCAAACGAGAAATTATTGTTTTATAAATGTTATGCTTTCGGTATCATTTACCACCAACACATACGTGCCAGCTTTCAATGATAAGACATTTATCTCTGCCGAAAACCCTACATTTTGTTGCAACAAAAGTTTCCCTTGCAAATCAAAAATCTTGATTTCGTTGTTGGCGGTGGGCAAAGTGAGGGTTAATATGTCTTTTACGGGGTTTGGGGAAAGGGAAACGACATTGTCCGATTCCAATATCGCAAGTTTTTCATTGCACGTATAACAATCATCACATTGTTCGTCTTTATATAAAACACTGCCCTCTCCGTTAATTCTTGAATCTGTTGCACACCAAAGTTTGTTATAACACTTACACGTAGGTCTTGAATTCCATAAATGATCAGTAAATCCTTCGGTATCCCCAATTCCTTGAATACATTTTGTTCCGAGCAAGGTTGCAATAAACGCACATTTTTCCCCATTTTCAAGAATAAGCGTATCTATTTTTTCAATGGTGGCATAGTCATATTCTGGTATATCGTCACTTTCCCAGTCCCATCTGCCTAAATCAACAGATTTTACTGTTTTTCCAACTTTCCATGCAAAATCGTACAATAAGTATTCCCTTTTCTTATACCTTATATCGTAATAATACACCATACTATCTGCTGTTTCGCGTATGGCTCCACTCAATTTTCCATTTTTATATAATTTACGATAATCTATAGAGTTGATAGTTGTATCTCCCTCAATATTGTACGCTGTCAATGAGCAGGAATAATCTTCTGAACCTATATTTTGTTCATAAATTTCTGTCCACTCATTCATTTTAAGAATCTCAGTTTGGCAGAAAGTAATGTGTCCAACAAGTAAAAAAGCGAGAAAACAAGATATCTTTTTCATAATTATTCTATATTTAATTTAACGCCAGATTGTACTTCAACATCAGTATCCAAATATACATTATTTTCTGATTCTAATGTTACATTCGCATTATTTGTAAAATATACATTCCAGTATTTTTTTAGATTTCTCGCTATCGCTCGAAAACGGGGTAGGGAAATAAAACGTAGAGACGATGTGCACATCGTCTCTACCATAACATCACGGATTAAATGTAGAGACGTCACATTGTGGAGTCTCTACAAAACCAAACGAAAAATTATTGTTTTATAAACGTTATGTTTTCGGTATCATTTACCACCAGCATATACGTGCCAGCTTTCAATGACAAGACATTTATCTCTGCCGTTTTCCCTACATTTTGTTGCAACAAAAGTTTTCCTTGCAAATCAAAAATCCTGATTTCGTTGTTGGAGGTGGGCAAGGTTAGGGTTAGAATGTCTTTTACGGGGTTGGGGGAAATGTTAGTGTTATTATTCAATTCCCCAATTGCAAGTTTTTCATTGCAAATATAACAGTCATTACATTGTTCGTCCTTGTATAAAAGGGAAGCCTTGCCATCAATTCCTGAACCAAGTGCACACCATAATTTATGGTTTATTTCACAGTCAGGACGAGCAAGATCTATGTGACAGAGAAATCCTTCTGTATCCCCTATCCCTTGAATACATTTTGTGCCAAGAGATGTTGTTATATACGGCCACTTTTCCCCATTTTCCAACGCAATAGTATCTATTTTATCTATTGTGGCATAAACATATTCTAATTTATCTATCTCCCCTGTAATATCTACTGACTTTATCTGTTTTCCTATATTCCATGAAAAATCATACAACAAAAATTCTTGTTTGTAACTTATACTATAAAAATAGACCAAACTATCTAAAGTTTCGCGAACTGCACCTTCCAAATTACCATTTATAGTTATTTTTCTATATTCTATATCATTGATTGTCGTATCTCCATCTATTTTATATTTCCCCACACCACATCCTTCAACACACTTAGAATACTCTGTCCACTCATTCATTTTAAGAATTCTGGTTTGACAGAAGGTAATTTGTCCTATTATTAGCACAGAAAGTAAACAAACAATCTTTTTCATAATTATTCTATATTTAATATAACGCCAGATTGTACTTCAACATCAGTATCCAAATATACATTATTTTCTGATTCTAATGTTACATTCGCATTATTTGTAAAATATACATTCCAGTATTTTTTTAGATTTCTCGCTATCGCTCGAAAAGACGGCTTTCGAGGATGATAATGGCGGATTTAATTCTTAACCCTTAATTTTTAATTCTTACCTCTTAATTCTTAATTCATCATTTTTATCGTATTTTTGCCACGTAAGAAATACGATTATGCTGACAATAAAAAATTTACATGCTTCCGTTGATGGCAAGGAGATTTTGAAAGGAATCAATTTGACCGTAAATCCAGGGGAAATCCACGCTATTATGGGTCCGAACGGTTCTGGGAAAAGTACGCTTTCGAGTGTGCTTGCGGGACGCGACATATATGAGGTTACCGAAGGTGAAGTTACGTTTAACGGGAAAGATTTGCTGAAACTTACTGCAGACCAACGTGCGTGTGAGGGATTGTTTCTCGCATTCCAATATCCAGTGGAGATTCCGGGCATTTCGATGACGAATTTCATGAAGGCGGCTATTGATGCAAAATGTAAATATCAAGGAGTGGAACCGCCGTCGCCAACGGAGTTTCTGAAGCTGATGAAGAAAAACAGCGAACTTGTGGGTTTGCCCAACAAACTTTCGGGACGTTCGGTAAACGAAGGTTTTTCGGGAGGTGAGAAAAAGAAAAACGACATTTTCCAGATGGCAATGTTGGAGCCGAAACTTGCAATTCTCGACGAAACCGACAGCGGACTTGACATAGATGCCTTGCGAATCGTATCGGAAGGCGTGAACAAACTGAAAACGCCCGACAATGCATACATTGTCATTACTCACTATCAGCGATTGTTGGATTACATTGTTCCCGACGTGGTGCATATTCTGTACGACGGACGGATTATCAAGACGGGCGACAAATCGCTTGCGTTGGAATTGGAAGAAAAGGGCTACGAATGGATTACAAAAAATAGTGCTGAATGGGAAAAGTAACAGAGTCACAGGTTCTGAGTCAGTCGTTTCCTGATATTTCGTTCGACGAGGTGTATGTGCTCTCAAACGGCACGGTGAATGGCGAACACGCAGATTCGTTCCCGTTGCAAGGCGAGAAATTGACGATTGGCGTTTGCTTTTGCGACACGCACGCAATTAGTTACACTCTGACCATAGCCGAAAATTCCCATATCAATTTGTATGTGTGCGGCGAAGAAGGTTCGTGCGGAGAGTTACAGATTTTGTGTGGAGCACATTCAGAATGT
Source organism: Bacteroidales bacterium (assembly GCA_017618935.1). The sequence continues at coordinate 22,165 of JAFZTG010000030.1, forward strand.
AATCAAATCGTAATACAGCAAAATACAACGCAACAAACATATACTATCAATCAACAAAAGGATTCATTCTACAAAGCAGGATTCTTTCTGTTGAACGGCAAGAAAAATGTTGTCAACTTAGTTGTGAATAAAGAATCCGAGCAGGCGAACACCGATTTATATGGTGTATTTATGCCTATGCAAGATGAGATACACGAGATTATTACTCGGGTAAACCACGATGCACCTGAATGCGAGACGAACGAACTTTTTCGTGGCATTGCCGATGACAACGGTGAAGGAACGTTTTCGGGACTGATTTATGTTGCAAAAGATTCGCAGAAAACGAGTGCCAAGCAACAAAACAGAAACATTTTGTTGTCGAAAAAGGCACGAATTCACAGCGAACCACAGTTGGAAATATATGCCGACGATGTGATTTGCAACCATGGAAGCAGCACGGGGCAAATCGACGCCGAAGCGTTGTGGTATATGCAGGCTCGGGGAATTGACAAAATTACCGCAACTAAATTATTAGTCGGTGGTTTTGCGAACGATGTGCTGGAGAAAATTTCCGACGAAAAGATACGAGATTTTGTCAGCGTAAAGATCAATGAAAAACTAACTCAAAGTCATTGATTAAA
>JAFZTG010000031.1 GCA_017618935.1 Bacteroidales bacterium
CTTGTTCCAACAATAGCGACATTACCGTAAAGTACATATCCTACAATATCCGCAACAGCCATGCCAACGACGGCGACAATGCTTGGGATATTCGCAAACCGGCAACCAAGGAGATGATTAGTCGTGAACAGCCTGATGTTTTTGGTGTGCAGGAGGCTTATTTAGAGCAGTTGCAGTATATTGATTCATGTTTTTCGAATTACAGTAGGGTAGGTGTGGGTCGCGATGATGGCAGGGAGGAAGGCGAATTTATGGCGGTTTATTATCGCAACGACAAGTTCAAGTTGTTGGAAAACGGTGATTTCTGGTTGTCGGAAACACCAGACGAGTGTTCGATGGGCTGGGATGCAGCATGCGGGCGTATTGTTACATGGGCGAAACTGGAGGACAAGAAAACCGGCAAGGCGTTTTATGCGTTCAACACTCATCTCGACCATGTGGGCAAGGTTGCGCGAGAACAGTCTATATTGTTGATTACAAAGAAAATTGCTGAGATTGTAAAGGATGACAAGAATCCTGTATTTCTTTCTGGAGACTTTAATTCGGATGTAAACTCAAGTATTTTCGACCCGCTAAAGGCCGATATGAAGGACAGTCGAGCGATTTTGCCTGAATCGGAATGGATTACAACATACAACAATTATGGCAACGGAAATGATGCTATGATAGACTACATTTTTTACAAAAATGCAGAAGCGTCGGATTTCAAGACCTTGAACGGAGATTATGGCAAGCCGTATATTTCAGACCATTATCCGGTGATGGCGACATTTAAACTACAATAAGCAGCCTTAATCCAATAAAATCAACAGCCAACGAATCATTGTAAAATCGCGTCACGGCACGATTCAACAGACAACAAATCTCACGCTATGATTGTAAAAACGCGCCATGGCGCGTTTCAACGTAAAGCACAGAAATCCAATAAATTCAAAAGACAACAAGAACAACAATTACAACGAATTTTAGGACAACGATTGTACAATCGCGTCATGGCGCGATTCAACGAATCTCCCACAACAATCTCCACGGCACGATTCAATCAGAAATTCAATAAAATCAAAAGACAACAAAAACAATAATGACAACGAATCTCATGCTATGATTGTAAAATCGCGTCTTCAAACCCTGAAACGGCTTTAGCCATAGAAACAGTGCAGCGAGAAACGTCTTCGTGCTTGTCAGCCCCAAATCCTCAAATTTTTCAATTTTCTTTTATAGAAGAAGAAAATGTCGTTATTTGTATTTTATCTTCTATAAAAGAAGAAAATATTGTTTTTTACTGTTTTATCTTTTATAAAAGAAATTTTTATTATTTTTGCGCTTGATAAAATTGGTCGATTATGGAAATTATCAGACGGCAAGAATATCTTGACAAGATAGAAAAGGTTCTGGGCAAAGGTGCGATTGTTGTGCTTACAGGACAACGACGAGTTGGGAAAAGTTATATGCTCAAGCAGTTGTGCGAGGATAAGCGGGCGGATGCGATGTCAAATGTCATATACATTGACAAGGAAAAGCGCGAGTTCGACAGCATTAGGAATTATCAGGATTTGAACTCGTATATCGAAGC
>JAFZTG010000032.1 GCA_017618935.1 Bacteroidales bacterium
AACCTGCTGTGGCGAAAGACCTATGTTGCGCGCCTTTGCTCGGCGACTCTCGTTCCAGTACGCAGAATATTCCTTGCTCATTCGTTCCAAAAACTGCCGAGCCGACGTGTTCCAATAAAAATCGTAGGTATCAGGCAGGAAAAGACAGATAGTGTTTTGCTTGTCGAACCCGAGCGAATCCATAAACTGCCGATTGTTGGTGAGGGCAAGCAAATCGTCGTACGACGCCTCAAGTTTTTCGGCCGCCAATTCCAGTATTTCCTCATAATGACGGGCAAAACGTATGGTGAGTTTCACAGTCTGACGTTTTCCCGAACGAAACAGACGCACTGCCTCGAACGACGACATTCCGTCGTGCAATTCGTACAAACCTGGATAAACGTGATGTTCCAAATCAAGGAGTTTCGCAACAATTCGCAAGCCCAGCGGATGTTTCACCTTCCAGCCAAAAACAAGTTCCGACACAATATCGTCGGCCGATGAACCTGTTGCCACCGTTTGGTACATTTTTTCTTGACCAGAATTGTTGTAGATGTTTCCACCAAACATTATAACGGCAAGATATGCACCGACGGCACAAAAAACGATACAAATTGTTAATATATATTTTTTCATTTTTATTTTGTTTTTTGTAGAGACGCCATAATATGACGTCTCTACAACACCACCATTATTTCGGTTTGTTCATCGTAGAGACGTGCCATGGCGCGTCTCTACACCAGCACGGATTTACGTTAAAATTTCATATCCTGTTTCCGTTACCACCAACGTGTGTTCCCATTGTGCCGACAATTTTTTGTCGCCGGTAATTACCGTCCAGCCGTCACGAAGGAATTTGCATTTCCACGTGCCCTCGTTTACCATCGGCTCAATGGTGAAGACCATTCCCGGCACCATAAGCACGCCACGCTGACGGGTTTGTGCATAATGCACCACCTCCGGCTCGTCGTGGAACGTTCTGCCAATGCCGTGGCCGCACAAATCGCGGACGATACTGAACCCGTTTTCCTTTGCAAACGGTTCTATGGCGTCGCCAATATCGTTCAGTCTGCCGTAGGGCTTTACTTGCCGTAAACCGATTTCAAGGCATTCTTTTGCCACATTGACCAGTTTCTGTGCTGCTGGCGAAACCTCGCCAATGCAATACATACGGCTGCTGTCGCCATAATAACCGTCGAGAATCGTGGTACAATCCACGTTGACTATGTCGCCGTTCTTCACCACCGTGTTGGGCGACGGTATTCCGTGGCACACCACCTCGTTGATGGAAATACAGCAACTTTTAGGAAATCCCTCGTAATTGAGGCAGGCAGGAATGCCACCGTGATCGTAGGTGAATTCACGCACAAGGTTGTCAAGATGTTCCGTAGTGACGCCTTCGGCAATCTCGTTTTGCACCATATCCAAAACAGCGTGGTTCAATGCTCCCGCCTTACGGATTTTCTCTATTTCCTCGGCAGAATATAAAATAGTAGAAGGAAGGATTTTGAATCCTTCACGACGATATTTGTCGAGTTCGCAATCATGAAGCCAGTGGCATTTTTTATATTTCTTGCCACTGCCGCACCAGCACGGGTCGTTGGGTTCTAATTTTCTCATTTTGTTCTATTTTTTTTATCGTAGAGACGTGCCATGGCGCGTCTCTACAACACCAATCATCATCACGGTTCGTCATCGTAGGGCTGTCACATTGTGGCAGCCGTACAACATCATTTTTTCGGCTGCCGTAATACGACAGCCCTACAACACCGTCACGGTTTATTTACACGGATGCCACGGTGTGACATCACGGTTCGTCCAATGTAGAGACGATGTGCACATCGTCTCTACAACCACCATTATGGTTCATCCGACATGCAAATATATACAAAAAAAGAACCCCCGCATAATGCGAGGGTTCCATATAATTGAATTATGTTATTTCAATTATTTTACTACGAAAGAGAATGAACCTTCAGCAGTTTGAGCGAAGTAAACGCCTGCACCCAAAGAAGCGATAGCGAATTCTTGAGAAGCAGCAGCTACTTTTTGACCAGCTTGGTTGTAGATTACGATTGCACCTTCTGAGTAGATTACACCGTTAACGATAGCGTCAGCAGCAGCAATTTCTTTTACGTCAACAGTTGGGATGCCATAACCTTTGTTTGCACCAATTTCGAAAGCATCAGCATCTTTAAGATCCATTACGATTTGAGCACCTTCGAATTCAGAAAGACCCATAAATACTACTTGATAACGGAGCTTCTCTGAGTGTCCCACATCAAGTTTAATTGGTAAAGAACCTTTTACTTCAAATGATTCACCTTTTGCAATGTTTGCTTTGATAGTAGCCATACCGTCGCCACCTTCTTCACACAAACTTGTTGCGTATGGTTTAGGAGATGCCAATTCTGAACCATCCCAAAGAGCGACCATCAAAGTAGCGATATCTTGAGTAGCAATACCTTTGATATTGAAGTTGAAGAAATCAGATGTTGTTGCTTGTGCATCGTATGCCAAATCAATTATTACTTGATATTTTGTTTTACCATCTACATCTGGACCATTGTTTGTCATAGCGTATGGTTTTGTATATTGGCTCAAATCGCCCATATACTCAAATTGGAATACTGAAAAATCAAATACAACTTTCTTTACGCCTGACACATCTTCATCCATAGATGTACCATCGTTGAATGCTTGTGCAGCATCCCAATCAGCCATTGATAATCCTAATATCAAAGCTGGTGCGTCTTTATCTACTGCGTCAAAATTTTCAGATGCCAAAGCAGTAATAGTATATACAAAAGTTGCTTCGAACTCTTCACCTGCTGTTACTGTAACTTCTGGACTTGCAAATGCAGAGTTTTGGAACCAATAATCTGCACCTGCTTGTTCATCTACAATACCTGTCTTGAATACACCTGTAGCATTACAAGTACCCTTTACTTTGAATGAGAATTGTTGATTTTTTTGTAAAGCCCAACTATCAGCACCTTCTTCATCGTATGCTTCAACAGCTTCTTTTATAATCGCTGTATTACCACCTTGCCAAGAGTGAGAAAGATATACTCCATGTTCAACATCAGAACCATCACCATATTCATTATAAATAAGTTGAATGGTTTGAGCCTCTGTACAAGGTTTTCCATTTTTCCAACCACCATTTGCCATTGAAGCGAAACCAAACGCAGTGGCAGTCAAAAATAAAAATACTTTTTTCATAATCTTTAAAAATTTTAATTAA
>JAFZTG010000033.1 GCA_017618935.1 Bacteroidales bacterium
CACCCAAATTTTTCATCCATTCAGTTTCCCACTCCGTGCGAGTGTATTGAAGACGAACATAACCACCAAATTCAGTACGCAACGTTTGTCCGTTAGTCAATTTTTGATATTTGTTACCACTTGCATCAAGTGAATCGGCATCACCTGCTGCATTTTGCAAATACGTTGCCGGATCAACGCCAAAAGAACCTGCATCAGCCAAATCTTGGTCTGTCACGAAAATCAAACGAGCCGTAATTGGCGAGATGTATGCGCTGAAATAATTATTTGGTTTGTAGTCAAGTCCGATACCACCAGTCAAATAGCCAGGTGCCATTGCTTTTGAAATGATTGTTGACTGATAACCTAACGAATCGTCAAAAGCATAAGTCTTACCATCGGTCATCTGCGTCTTGAAGGCTATCAATGCTGCATAATACCAGTTCTTAAATGCCAAACGACCATATTTTGACACTAATTCAACCTTGTCATCTGTTTTCGTAAAAGGTCTGTCCCAATCTTTACCCTTAGAATCGGTAAAATACTTGCCACCTTGGCGCATAATTCCATAGCCAAAATCCAATGAGTTGTCCCATGCATTTTTGCCTTTCTTGTAATTTGCAAAAAGACTCACAACACCGTTGAATGCAACAGAGTTTTCACCACCGGCAGCCCAGTTGTACAATTTTGTGTTTGTAAATTGAAGGTTTGTCATACCTCCGCGTTTCCATCCTTCCGTCGTATCTGCACCGACATTGTTTGTACGCAAAGCTTTCTCATTATCAGTAACTTGCGCAAACGTAAGAATGCTTAAACTGGAAATAATTACTGTTAAAATTATCTTTTTCATATCTATTTTACGTTTATTAATTCGATACACAAAAATAGAAAAATTTTAGAAGACGCAATGAATTACGTCAATTTCTCTCGCTGAACCAGAATAGTTTTTTTTGAGTGCCTGCATTTTCGAAAATTAGAAAAATCAAAATGTTCGTACAGCACAATATCCTTGGTTTTCTGTTTGTCGTAGCAGATAACGCCATTAAAAAATTCCACACCTGAGTGTTCTACATATGGGTTTTGAGATTCTTCAAGAGCAATGACAGAATTTTGATCATTTAATATCAACACAGCCAATTTATGGAATTGCGAGCCGTCGTAAATATAGTGTGCCGATAGTTTACGCATAGAGCTATTGATTTTTCTTCTCGCCTCGTTCCAACATCACTTTTATTTTGTTTAACGAATCAAGCACATTGTCGTAAATGTCTTTGATTTCACTATTCAAAGTATAATGTTCCAGACTTTTCCTAAAAATGCTGTCATTACATTCATATTTGATAAGCAAGGTTGAATCGTAACATTTCTGGGATAATTTTAGTTCCGATTTCGTGTCCGCATTGTAAGTATAGATGGTCGCATCAGTCAAGTGCATATCTACAAGTACGGCAGTCATAGCTTCTTTTGTTAAAATTCCTTCGTCAGTAACTTTTCGTTTTTTAGAAGAGCAAGAAAACAACAGCAATGACGTGAGCAATACAATATAGAGTTTTAATTTCATTCCTTTTCCCTTTGTTGAAATTTAATTGCCAAGAAAAATTCGTGAGCGCCTCGTGAACCAGTTTTCAGTTTGGAATACGTCATATCATACGAATATCCAAACGATAATAAATCCCGATAGGTGTATCCAAGAAACAAAACAACGGCATCTTGTGTTCTATAGGACAATCCTGCCCAAATTGCGTCGTGGTATGTTATACGTCCCGACGCTTCAATTTGCCATGGTGCGGCATACACTTTTCGTGCAACGATGGTTGGTTCAAATTTCACATTTTTTAACAATTTGTATCGACCACCAATCATAAAGTTCAAGTGGCTTTTGAATCGATTCAACGTATTATCTAAGGCAATCGTATCATTATAGATTTCGATTCTATTGTTGAACAATTGATCAACAGAAGCACCGACGAAATATCGTCTCATATCATAATATACGCCAAATGAGGCATCGGGACGAATGCTTCTATACAATGATTCGTTCAGATTCATTTCTTCATCCAAAAACTGGATTTTTGTCATGTCGATTGAATAGCGAATCAAGCCGATATTCAAACCCATCGAAAGTTTCGAGAATGATCCAACACGAATATGATATGCGTACGCTCCATACACACCAAATTTATTGAATGCGCCCTGACTATCGTTGTAAATCAGTCCTCCCCACCCCATCGGGTGCGAGCTGAGTTTCCCAGTCAATGAAATCGTTGCCGTAATAGGTGCGTTTTCAATACCAACAAATTGATACCGATTGTTAACCTGAGCCTGAGCATAGTCTTTTAATCCCGCTACAGCTGGATTATACGCAAACTCATTGAACATATACATAGAATACAATGGCGTTTGTTGTGCATACGAAATCGTTGCAACAAGAGAAACCAATATGTAAAGTATAAATCTTTTCACTATCGTATAATTGAAACCGCTCCCGTTTTTGTAGGAGTATGATTTACATCGTTATATTCTATTACATAATAATACGTACCCATAGGTAATTCATTTCCCGTAATTGACGTGCCATTCCAAGGATGCGTCGCATATTCAATCTTGTTCTCATACACAAGCACTCCCCAGCGGTTGAAAACGGTTACCTTTGCTTGCGGACAATTGTTCAGATACGGAATAACCCAGTTGTCATTTACCCCGTCGCCATTTGGAGTAAATCCAGAAGGAACAAAGTTACTTGACATGACCTCGACAAATATTTGCGTACGTTCCTTGCAACCATGTACTGTCGTCGCAACCGCATACAAATAATTCGATTCTTCGAGTCGCATTAGCAAACCTGTACGGCCAGAACGAGCATAAGTCTTTTCATTTGTCGTAGTATCCGACAATGTTCCTTTTTCCATTTTATTTGGTTTGAATGAACGCCATAAAATAGAGACAACGCCATTTTCTTCCGTTTTATCAACAAACCAAGGTTCATCGACAGGCAAGAACAAATAACGCATTCCTTGTACTCCCGATACAGAATCCGTCCCAATATATACACCTACCGTGTCAAACATTTGAATGGCAAAATTGACAGAATCATAATGATAAACAGTGTAATTTACTGGTTTTGAACTACACCCGTCCATAGTATACGAGAATTGTACTTGAGTACTATCAGCATAATACGTCGTAAGCGGCGTTACCCATGTAGAAGCTTCATCAGGAGTGGAAATAGTAGACGAACAATTGTTTTCGACAGCCGACCACACATACGCCACGGAATTATCGGAAGGAACATAATCGTAGCTGTAGGTGGTTTGTAATGTAGCCGATACATTCAAAGAATCGCCCAAGCATATTTGTTTTCGTTCCAATGTGTTATCATCCGTAGCAAAGATTTCTGCATTCAATTGTACATAGGAATCTATTTTATCCGTTGTGAATGTTTTTGAACAGCCATTGGCCCCTATCACCGTAACCTCATAATCACCAACGTTTAAGTTCGTGGCGATAGGTCCTGTTTGTTTCTTGCTATCATTCCATTCAAATGTATAATCTGCTAAGTCTGCTATACTTCGCATAGATTCCTCATAACTTCCTTTTGAAACAATCAATTTTGTAACTTCAATGCTTCCGTCGGTTATACCGTTTTGAATTTCCGTATCTGTATAATAGTTGCAATGAGTGTGGTGCGATTCCGCCACGATAGATTCCGGGACAAGAGGATTGGTATATAATTTCTTTTCTATATAACAATCTTCTGGATTCTCAGAATACGTTATTGTACAAACGTATGTTCCCGCGGGTAAGTTTGTTAACACCTGTATCTCGTCAGGATCGTAAGCAGTCCATGTCTTATCTTCTGATATTGTCCCCCATTTATAACGATACGACACATCTTCCCAACCGCCTGAGATACTATTGATAGTGATTTTTCCTGTTTCTGCATTATCGCCACATTCTGTAACATCAACCGTGAAATCGGCCATCAATTCGCTTGGTTCCGTCATTTCATACGAAAATACGGCACTTTCACATCCAAATTTATCAGTGATTTTAACCTTATAGACCCCTTTTTTACATTCTAAATCCGATTGTGACGAAGATTGTAATAATGTATTGTCTGCATCATACCAACTATATGTATAGGATGGCCAACCACCCGTTGCAATTGCCGATAACGTTCCTGTACCGCCCTTGCACTCAATACGAGGGGTTTCGTCAAAATCAACGTGTAACTCATCGGGGTCAGAAACTACGATATCGTCAGAAGTGATTTTACATCCTTTCTCATCGGTTATAGAAACAGAGTACGTTCCACTTGAAATTCCCTTAAGCGTATTTGACGTAGCTTCAGGATGATTTGCCCATTCATAAGTAAATGTTCCGTATCCGTTATTTGTAATAACCTCCAATGCCGCAGTACTGCTACCAATACATTGTATGTCGGCCGTTTGTATGACTTCTTGTATTGAAAAGTTTGTGACATCCGTAATCTGTGTCGTTGTTGTCACAGTACAACCTACATTGTCAGTAACAGTAATAGAGATATCGGTTTCCGAAGGAACCACAGAGCAAACTGCCTCCATTCCGATATTGGTATTTGAAACAGTGTTTTTCCATTCATACGAAACTGGTGTTGCAGGATTTCCTATAATCTCAACAGAAACTTTTCCATTTGGTAAGTGACAATACGAAGGCATCTCCTCTGAAACCACCAACACGATTTCGCTTGGCTCATTCACCGAAAAATCTACGGATTCGGCACAATCAGTATGATTGCCATCGTAAACTGCCACATAATAATCTCCTTTAGCAAGTCCTGTGGCTGTTTGTTCCGAACCTACCAATTCATCAGAATCTTTCTTATACCACTTGTAATAAATGTCTCCCTTGGTATTATCAGCTGTTGCAGATGCCGAACCATTTGCCTTGTTATAGCAATTTGCGTCGGTTACCGTAACTTGAGGATTCAAGTGTTTTTGTACCATCTCGAACGAAGTTGTATAAACACACCCATCTTTATCGGTTGCTTCAACGCTATGCGTTCCGTCTGTCAAGCCAGTCGCAGTTTGTGTTGTATTTCCATTATCCCACAAATAGGTGTAATTTGCGGTATTTTCATTCGAAATCACTATTTTGTAAGAATCTCCTTCACACGTTGATTCTTGATATTGAAATTCCGACGTTACGTCTAATTCATTACTCAATGTAATTGTAGTATCGAACTCGCATGTTCCATCGCTTAAATGTAATACATACGCGCCCGCGGGGTAACCAGATAGGACATTAACTGTTGATGGGAGTTCCGTACCATTGTTTTTCCATGTGTAGAAATAGTCACCATTGAGAGAACCTACGGCTGTAACCGTAATTTTTCCGGAAGGTTCGAGTTCACCACAAATAGGAGACTTGATATTTGTCGTGTTTACCATCAACCTATCTTCGCGTCCCGTCACGTTAAAATTTGTAGTTGCCGGACAATGATTTGCATCTTCAACATACATTTGTTGACCATTTCCCATGCACAAAGCATTTGCCGTCTCGCCAGTTTCGCCAGAAGGCCATTGAATCGTATATGGCGCCGTACCTCCCTTTACTACTGCTTTTGCTGAAGCATCGCAATGGTCTGCGCAAGTTATTTGTGTTTGGTTCGTAACAGATATCTGCAATTCCTCGGGTTCTGTTATGGTAAATGTTTTTTTCACACCATTACAACCTTTTGAATCTGATACAGTTACCGTATATGTTCCCGCTGACAAGTTTTGATTTGTATATTGTGCTGACGGATTATTATTCCATGTAATAGTATACGGAGGAACTCCACCTTTCACATCAATTTGTATGTAACCATCAGAAGATCCATTACAAGATGCGTTCTTTTGTCCTTTTTCCTCTATTCTCAAAACATCGTCTTCGACAAATTCAATTGATTTTGTATCCTCACAACCATCGGCGTCTTCTACCGTAACGCTATATATACCAGCAGAAAGGTTAGAAACAGTTTCACCTGTTAATCCATTAGACCAAGAGAACTGATAAGGCTCAACACCATTTCTTGCAACTGCTGTAGCTGTACCAAGACTTCCGTTTGCACATCGTATTATAGTATCTTCACTACCTACGGCAAGTTTTAAATTCGCCTCATTTTCAATCACTACGGTTGTGATACTCGTATCCAGAGGACAATTATTTCTATCTATTACCTCTATCTTATATGTCCCCGCAGCCATCTCTTTCGCACTCGTTTTAGTAGAAATAACCTCGCTACCTTTATACCAATAATATCTATATGGACTTGCACCTGTTTTCTTGTTTATTTTTATCGTTGCCGTTCCAGTAGGAATTTTACATGCACTTGGAGTTGTTATCAACGATGATACTCTCAATGCCGGTATGGTGTCTATCGTGATTGCTTGTTCACGTTCACACCCTCTACTATCTTCAACTCGAACAGTATAATTACCTCGCTGTAAATTTGTTATTTCCTTGGTAGTTTCGCCATTCGACCAAAAAATCTTATATGGAGAGAAACCAGAAATTATTTGCACTCGTGCTGTTCCGTCCTTACTTGTAGAATCTTTCCCTGGAGTTGATAGATTTTTATAAAAACACGTTACATTCGATTTGGATACTTCAATATGATAATTTTTCAACCTCGTCATATCAATCATATCTTGATTTGAAGTACATCCGTTATTATCAGTAATCTGTACCGTATAGTTTTTCGCCTCTAAATTTCCCAACGTAGCAGTTGTGCCCCCTGTATTCCAATGATAATCATACGGTTCCGTACCTCCTGTTACATCTGCCACCAAATTCCCTTTTGAAATATCATCGCATGCTTCGGGAGATACGGTAATATGTACCTTCAACACATCGGGTTCCTTCAACTCATATTCAGTCGAAACCTCACAGTCGTTCCCGTCTGTAACAGTTACAGAATACACACCTTTTTTAACAGCTCCTGTTGTTGCAGACGTGGAAGAAACATTTGTCCATTGATATTCGTATGTTTCAAGGCCACCTTCGACAGTTACCTGTAATTCTCCTGAATCGCCATTACACAATATAGGTGTTTTTTCACTTATCGTAGCCGTCAGTTTTTGTGGTTCTAAAACAGTTTGGGAAACTGGTTGTTCACATCCAGTTCCGTTTTTGTCCTTTACAACTACCGTATATGTGCCAGCCCCGACATTTGTGATTTCTGTTTTGGTACCAAACTCGGTTTCTTCCGACCACTTATATTTATAAGGCGGCGTACCACCTTCTACCGAAAGTTTTAAGGAGCTAATCTTATTTCCGTTACATGTTAGATTATACGGATTGGGAGCTTCGCTACCGTTAATTTCAAATTTAGTAGTTAGTGGTTCGGGTTCGTCCAAGATATATTCCTTTAATGTATCGGTACATCCATGTCCATCCATAGCTACTATGGTATATGGATGACTCTCTCCACCTTGAATATCCGAAATTGTTACATTCCCTTCTACCGAATTCCAATAATACGTGTATGGAGGATTTGGATCCTCTGCAGGAGTTCCACCGCTTGCCGATGCTGTGATACTTCCATCAGAATATCCAAAACAGCTTGGCTTCGTAAAATCTTGAACAGAAACTGAAACCTTTGTCGCTGGCTGCGTCAATGTTACCGTGTTTTGTGCCTTACAACCAAGTTCGTCCGTCACGGTTAAGGTATATTCAATAGCGGCAGCAAGGTCATTTCTTGTTAAGCCAGATTCTTTCCCGTCTGACCATTGATATGTAACTGCACCTTCAGCATTTTCCACCGAAAATGAAACCTGTCCATCTGGAATGTCCCTACACTTCAAGTTTTCAAACGTATCTTTATTCAAAGTGATTTTTTTCTCTGGCTCCAATATGTAAACTGGTCCTGTTTCATCTTCACAGCCAATAGCATCCACAACTTGTATCATATACGTATCGGCAGGAAGATTATTGTTTCCTATTGTGTTTTTATCTATTAAATGATTTTTATCACCATTCCAATAGAGATTATAATCACCGTACGCCCCAACTACCGCAACCTCAATAGCACCATCAGTAGTATCTTTACACGTAACATTATCTGTTTTTGTTACAGAAATCGAAATATCCTGCGTTTCTACAGTAAGCGGGTCCGATACAATCGTACATCCTTTAGAATCTGTTACCGTGACGAAATAATCACCTGGAGCTAAATCATATACATCTGCCTGATCACTATGAGGTGCAAACGAGGCATCATCTTGTTTTGACCATTGCCATGTATAGGGTTCTACACCGCCGCTAAATGAAACACTTGCCTGTCCTACGGGCTGACCAGTACAACCTGCTTCTCTATTTTTTTGTAATGTTGCCGTGTACTCAGGTTCTTTCAAGGTGAATGACAAGCCTTCCCACTGTGCGGTTCCGTCAATATTAACCAATGGGTGATACAAATTATCATACGCAAGATTATTAAACGTTACCTCGTATGACGTAACACCAAGAGGAATAGATTTTTTCTCATTTTCTTTTGTATCAAAATTATACAAAATAACAACCACATCAGATGCAGTCGAAGGAATACCCGACACTTGCACCACATAACTACCATTTGGTGGCTCGGCACAAGTAGGATTATTCTTTTTGAAACATACGTTTATGCCGTGACTACTCGAACATTCATCCCAATTATCCTGAGAAAATGCAAAAAAGGAACTCAAAAGTACCCCCAAACAAATTTCACATTTAAGAATAAACGCACGCATACGTTGTTATACTCTATAGAATATTGCAAAGTAAATGTTTTTCACGGAATTTTTTCATTTTACTTTGACTTTTTTGAAAAAAAATCTAATTTCGGCACACATTTTTTGAGCGATGTCAATTTTAAGAACGGAAAATATTATGAAAAAGTACGGCAGCAGAACTGTCGTACAGAATGTTTCATTTAGCGTGAAACAAGGCGAAATTGTTGGTTTGCTCGGCCCTAACGGTGCAGGAAAAACCACGTCGTTTTATATGGTTATGGGACTTATCAATCCCGATGGTGGAAAAATTTTCCTCGATGACATAGATATTACATCGGAACCTGTCTATAAACGTGCCCGTTACGGTATTGGCTATCTTGCCCAAGAGGCCTCGGTATTTCGCTCTCTTTCTGTCGAAAATAATATTATGGCCATTCTTGAGATGACCAATCGCACGAAAAAGGAGCAAAAAGAGAAGTTGGAAGAATTGCTCACCGATTTCAATTTGCTTCATATTCGGAAAAACCTCGGTATCCAATTGTCTGGTGGCGAGCGTCGTAGAACGGAGATTGCTCGTGCTTTGGCAAGTGACCCGAAATTCATTCTGCTTGACGAGCCTTTTGCCGGCGTTGACCCTATCGCTGTTGAAGAAATTCAGCGCATTGTGCGGAATTTAAAGGATAGAAACATCGGAATCCTCATTACAGACCATAATGTTGACGAAACGCTTTCGATTACCGACAATGCCAACATTTTGTTTGAGGGTACTATCTTCAAATCGGGAACAGCCGAAGATTTGGCAAACGACCCCGACGTCCGCCGTGTATATCTGGGAAGCAATTTTGAATTGAAGAAATAGTTTTTTGTGCAACAATATCACATTGATTTTAGCAATCTGACGATATTTTTATACTTTTGCACGTCTTAAAACATACAATATGAAAGTATTAAAATTTGGTGGAACCTCGGTTGGCTCTCCTGAAAGAATGAAAAGCGTTTCGAAACTCATTACTGACGGAACGCAGCAAATAGTTGTCCTTTCTGCAATGTCGGGAACGACAAACAATCTTGTTGAAATAGCAGATTATTATAAAAAAGGAAACGACGACGGCGCGTCTAATCTCATCTCTGCGCTTGAGAAAAAGTATGCCGGCGTGATTGAGGGATTGCTGAATACACAGGAATATCGCGACAAGGCTGCTGCCATAATCGCTCGTGAATGTGACATTGTTCGTTCGTTTGCTCATAAACCGTTCTCCATCCAGGCAGAAAAAATGATTCTGGCTCGTGGCGAAATCATGTCAACAAACCTTGTTCAGCTATATCACGAGGAAAATAACATTTCTTCGGTATTGTTGAACTCTTTGGATTTTATGATTGTTGATGCCGACGGAGAGCCTGTTTTGGCTGAAATCGAAACTCGATTGAAAAAGGTTTTGAGTCAATATGCAAATACAACGTTGTTCATTACACAAGGTTTTATCTGTACGAATGATAAAGGCGAGGTTGACAACTTAAAACGTGGCGGTAG
>JAFZTG010000034.1 GCA_017618935.1 Bacteroidales bacterium
ACAAAGAGCAAGGGCTACGTCCAAATCGGCATCGGTAGCGGCATTGTACGAGTCAATGCTCTCAAAACCATTGATTTTCCAGTGCATCAAACCGTAACTGTCGCTCCATTTTTTGTAATAGGCATACAACTTATCGAATCGGTCTTGACAAAAATCGTTGGTCGCGTTTGCCATATATACGTAAATCAACATTCCATATCCAATTCCTTCCGAAACCGTATAAGCCTCGGAATCAAAGCGAATACGACCAAATTGCCCGTCGTCACTTTCACGATACATTGCCTTGTCCCAGCGAAGGAAAATTTCTTGAACCTGATCATTATAAGGATTCTCGGCAGCAATTCCATACGGATACTTGTACGATTGTTCATTCATCGGGAAAGGGAATTTTTGACCGAAAACAAATGTTGCTAATATAAGAGCTAACAAAGAAAGATTTATTTTTCTCATAAAATCATTTTTATAGTTTTTGCAAAGAAAAACAATCTCTACGAAAAACAACTATTAAATAGATAAATATCTACAAACACACGATTTTTCAATCGTATCGTACGGGGAAAGTCGTATTTTCAACACCAATCACAAAAAAAATCCTGAAAAAAAAGCAGTTTTATAATTAAATCTCTACCTTTGTAGAGGTATAAAATTCAAATAGGCGAGATTCGTTTTCTCATCAAAGGTAGGTATATGGAAAATTATTTCATTGAAGGAACAGAAGATACTCCGCAAATAAACTTTAATGCGGAAACGCACACATTCACGGTTTCTGGACGTTCTTTACCCGAAAATGCGATTGATTTCTATGCGCCCATCTTAGAGTGGATTGACACCACGTTGAACGAAAATGACGCGATGGATTTTATATTTGAGGTTAAAATCGAATACTTCAACACCTCATCGTCAAAGCAGTTGGCAAAACTTTTCCTTACCATTGAAAAATACGTCGACAAACACAACGTTACCGTTCATTGGTTCTACGAGAAAGAAGATTTGGACATGCTTATGTCAGGAAATCAATACTCGAAATTCCTAAAAATGAACTTTAAATTCATAGAATACTAATTTCATGCTCAACTACATTATTTGGAACGTCAATCCTGAAATCATCAGCGGATTTCATGTTCGTTGGTATGGATTATTTTTCGGTATAGGATTTTTCTTGTCGTATTGGTGTTTGCGAAAAATTTTTGTTCGCGAGCAACTCACCGTTAACGATGCCGATAATCTGACATTTACCACATTTTTCTTCTTGTTGATTGGCTTGCGACTGGGCCATTGCCTCTTTTACGAGCCGTCGGTCTATCTTGCCGACCCAATCCGAATCTTGTATGTTTGGGAAGGTGGTTTGGCGAGTCACGGAGGAGCAATCGGACTTGCGTTGGCATTTTGGTGGTTTTCACGAAAAGTTGGGCGACCTTTCTTGTGGGTAATGTCGCGAGCAGCCGTGGTTATTCCCATAACAGCGTTTTTCGTAAGAATGGGTAATCTTATGAATTCCGAAATTTATGGTATTGCAACCTCGCTTCCGTGGGGATTCGTATTCGTCCGCGACGCCGTGATTCAGACAAATGCGTCGGAACTTACCAACATTATGACACAAGCAGGTCTTGTGGCTACAGATTCTATGCAGACGCTACAAGCATTTTTGTCAAATTGCTTACCCGACACGGCGGTGTCGTTCGAGAGTCTGCGTGATATTTTGCTGAAATACAACTTTTTAGAGCAGAGCCAAGTCAATACGTTGATTGACGCTTGTGTGCAAGCAAATTTGCTTACGACCAACCATCCAACTCAAATTTACGAAGCGCTCACATACTTGGCAACGGGAGGAATCCTTATTGCATATTACCAACTTCGGGCAAAACACAACAAGCCGATTTCCACTTATGTGATTTTGGCTATCACGTTTTTGATGATTTTTGCGACACGATTCTGTTTTGAGTTCATTAAGAACAAACAAGTTGATTTTGAAGAAAATATGTCACTCGACATGGGTCAATGGCTCAGCGTGCCGTTTATTTTGTGTGGCATTTACTTTGTCGTGATGGCAATTCTCGAAAAACGCAAAGCAACGCAAGCATAAGATGAATCTTGCTTTTATCGTATGGAATGTTTCACCCTACGTGTATCGGTTTTCCGACACATACGCCATTCGTTGGTATGGAATTTTATTCGCCCTTGCGTTTGTGATTGCCTATTATATTGCTTTTTTTATTTGTAGAAAGGAGCAAATTCCTGAGCGTCACATAAACAAACTTGCCATTGCGTGCGTGCTTGGCGGCGTGCTTGGTGCGAGACTGGGGCATTGCCTATTTTACGAGCCAATGTATTATTTGAGTAACCCTATCAAGATATTGCATATTTGGGAAGGTGGAATGGCAAGTCACGGCGGTGCTTTGGGCGTTATAATCGCTCTTTTGTGCGTTTCTTCAAAAGAATACCCATTCTCAAGAAATCTTGCCCGTGCGCTTATGGTTATTCCGCTTGCCGGCGTGTTTTTTCGCTGGGGAAATCTTATGAACTCCGAAATCTACGGAGAACCGACTTCGCTGCCCTGGGGTTTTATCTTTGAAAGTAGTCCCGAGGTTTTACGAGGCAGAGAAGAGGCCGTTCCCCGTCACCCGACACAGATTTATGAAATGATTTGCTACTTTTCGTTATTCGTGGTTTATATGCTACACTGTTGGAAACGACTACGTAACGGCAAACCCATTTCAGATTCCTTTATTATTGGAATGTTTGGCGTGTGGGTTTTTGGCGGTCGATTTATGATAGAATTCCTCAAAATGCCCCAAGTTGCCTTTGAGCAAGGATTACCACTCAATATGGGACAAATTCTCAGTTTGCCGTTTATTATTTGGGGAGGGCTAGCGTTGATAAAAAATATTTACAACTCATTATAATCCCCTACACTCAATTCATCAGCTGAACGAAACATTTTTACCGAATTTCCGACCATGGAATTCGTAATGTTTACATTGGCCAAATTGCTATTGGTTTGAATAATGGAATTTGAAACCACGGAATGAGTGATTTTTGTTCCCTCTCCTACCGAAACATACGGTCCAACTACAGAATTTTCGATTTTTACACCAGCAGCAATACAACATGGTTCAATAATCTGAGAATTAACTATTTTCACATCCTTTGAAATAGAACTACCGCAATTCACAAGAACACGTTGGTTTGTTTGTACCGTTGCATTTTTGTTACCGCAATCAAGCCATTCATTCACTTGGCCAGTATAGAATTTCAGACCTTTGTTTTTCATATTTTCCAATGCATCGGTCAATTGATATTCTGTACCTTTAATTACATTATTATCAATTAAATACTGCAATTCTGCACGAAGATTTTTTCCATCTTTGAAGTAATAAATTCCAATTATTGCCAAATCGGAAACAAAATCCTTCGGTTTTTCAACAAAATCGGTAATCATTCCATCGTTATTCAATTTTACAACACCGAAAGCTGATGGATCATCAACTTTTTGTACCCAAATAATGGAATCTTTCGATGTATCAAGATTGAAATCAGCAATAAACAACGTATCGGCAAATGCCACAACCACATTATCACACAAAGAATCGCCAGCACATAAAATTGCGTGGGCCGTACCTTTGGGTTCTTCCTGATAACATATTTTTCCAGTCGCACCCAAAGATTTTGCAATGTCGAGCAACATTTTTTCAACTTCCACACCAAAACTTGGATGAATAATGAATGCTATTTCATCAATTTGCTGTTTACACACACGTGAAATATCTTCAACTAAACGTTGTACAATAGGTTTTCCTGCTACAGGAATCAATGGTTTAGGAATAGAAAGCGTATGGGGACGCATACGTTTACCCATACCAGCCATAGGAATAATCAAATTCATATTTTATTTTTTATTTTTTTTTGTAGAGACGCGCCATGGCACGTCTCTACAACCATAATTCTTAATTTTTAACTATTTAACCCCTGTGTGGCCAAATCCGCCTTCACCACGAACAGTTTCCGAAAGTTCCTCAACTTCCACTATTTCTGCTTTGGTATATTGAGCAATCACCATCTGGCAAATTCGTTCACCATCGTTGATAGTAAATGGTTCACTCGATAAATTGGCCAATATTGCTTTAATTTCTCCACGATAATCCGCATCAATTGTTCCAGGAGAATTCAACACTGTGATACCAAATTTGGCAGCCAAACCACTACGTGGCCGAATTTGTGCCTCATAGCCTTCGGGCAATTCAATAAATAAACCTGTAGGCACAATCGCACGTTGCATAGGAGCAAGCACAATAGGTTCTTCAATATTCGCACGTAAATCCATTCCAGCAGAATATTCGGTAGAATATGCTGGCAACTGATGTTTTGATTTGTTTACAATCTTCAATTTCATCTCAAATAATTTTTGTGAAAATTATATAATTTTTGGAATAGACCAACAAGTTTGTCTTGTCTGTTTTTAACATTTTGTTATGGGTTACCAAACACACATCACTATTATTTTATTATTTTTTCTTTATTTAAAGAATTCAATGATAAATATAATATGACTGTTAATTAGTTTCTATTTTTTTTCGATTTCTCTTGTTTTGAACATAAAAAGAAAGTTAAGAACAAATATAAACATGTTATGAAACTCGTATTTTTTTGAAAATCAGCAATAATCTATAATTATGAACAAGTGTCGTTAAATACCGATAAACACATGATTGTTTACTTCTTTTTTTATTTTTATTGTTTGTTTTTATGTTTATAATTCCTCAATCAAAATCTCTATTTTTTTTGTAAGATTAAAATTCTTGTTTACGGTAGCATTTTTTATTTATTCCAAATATTTTAACATTTTTTTATAAGAAAACTTATCCACTAAAAAATGTGTGTTGTAAACAGAAATAAACAAACACATAAACAATAAATTTTAAAGTAACTACAAAAAACAAATATACAAAAATTCTTTGTACTTTGCTTGAATAAAAAGTAAATATAGAATGACAACGAATGATTTTATATGTCAGATTAATAAAGAAGGTATTTATCTGAATATGACCGAAAAAGTTGCCTTGATAGAAACAGGTGAAATTTCGGTAAAAGATGTGTTTCATATAGTTACATCAAATAAGGAACCTGAAGCATTCTATGCTTGCTGGATTTTGAATCATTATGTTGACAATCATGCTTTTGTTTTGGAGAATGATTTGAACGAAGCTGTTGAATTATTGCCAAATATAAAAAGAAGTGGTTTATTAAGATTGGTGTTACGCTTATTTGTCATTACTCCTAATTGGAAAATTGAAAAATTAGGTTTGTTGTTTGATTTTTGTATGAATTGTTTGACAAATATGACTATTCCCGTTGGTGTTAAAACACATGCAATGTCAATTATTGATAGAATTGCTGAAACCGAACCTGAAATTCGTGATGAGGTTTTGCTTGTTGTCGAAGAAATTTTTCCATACCTATCAACAGGCGGAAAAAACAGAGCGGGGAAAATGATAAAAAAATATAAGAGTACAAGTCGTTAATGTGCGAACTTTGCATACATGTATGAATCGTACAAAATGCCGTCAATAAGGAAATTCTTGCGTAGAATGCCTTCACGTTCGAATCCGAGTGATTCAAACAATTGTACCGAGGTTGTGTTTTCCGTGCAAATTTGGGCCTCCACTCGCACAATTCCTTGCGAGAATAGGCGTGAAACCAATGTTTGTAGTAATTCTTTCGCAAATCCGCAATGCTGATATGCTTCCAAGACAACTATGGTGACCGAGGCTGTCACGTGCTTGGGGACAAGATGTGCCGAGGCGAATCCTACAAAAGTGCCGTTCTCGTAGCCGGCAATAGAGATTCGTTGCTCGTCGGCAACCCAGTTTTGCAATGAAGAGTCTTTGAGCGTTTCACAGTAGTCCAAATCGGTGTAATGCAACAATTTCTTGTTTGAGAAAATTGCCAATAAATCGTCAAAAGCACTATGAAATTCAATAATTTGCATTACCATCTGTCGTATTCTATTACGGAAAGATTTTTGGGCGTTCCGTTTTCAATTCCAAGTTCTATCATTGTTCGTTTTTGATGAAAGCCCGTTTTCCCGATTGCTCCGGGGTTGATGTGCAGCAAATTCAGTTTGGCGTCGTTCATCACCTTTAATATGTGGGAATGCCCGCTGATGAAAATGTTTGGCTTATATGAAAGAATCTCTTGTTTCACCGACGGCTCATATTTCCCAGGATAGCCGCCTATGTGTGTCATCAGCACTTTCAAACCGTCACACTCGAACGTGGCGATTTTCGGAATACGAATGCGCAAATCCTGCCCGTCAATGTTGCCATACACGGCGTGAACTGTCGTAATTCCTTGCAATTGTTCCAGCACCTGCAACGAGCCAATATCGCCCGAATGCCAGATTTCGTCAGCCGCCCTTGCGTGGTTCAAAATCGCCTCGTCTAAATAATTGTGCGTATCGGAGAGAATAAGAATCTTTTTCATTTGTTTGAAATTGTAACAAAAGTAAGTGTTTTTTTATGTACTTTTGCACGAACTTAAATAAAATTCGTATGTCAGGTCATAGTAAATGGGCAAAAATTAAGAGAGACAAAGGAGCGAATGACTCTAAGCGAAGCAAGATATTCTCTCGTATTTCGAAGGAAATCACTATTGCGGTGAAAGAAGGTCAATGTGGCGACCCCGATATGAATCCGCGTTTGCGTCTTTGCATTCAGAACGCAAAAAGTCAGAATATGCCGAAAGAGGTTATCGAGCGTGCCATAAACAAGGGTAAGCAAGATAAATCCGATTTCGAGTTGTTGACATACGAGGGCTACGCAAATGGCGGTGTTGCCGTGTTTGTGGAATGCTTGAGCGACAACAACAATCGTTCGTACACTGCAGTTCGCACGTGTTTCAAGAAATACAACAACAGTTTGGGCAACAACGGATCGTTGGCGTTCATTTTCGATAGAAAAGGCGTGTTCGAAATCAAGAAAAGCGCTATTCCTATGCCGCTGGACGAGTTCGAATTTGAGTTGATTGACTCAGGTTTGGACGAAATGGATGCCGAAGACGAGGAAATCGTTACATTATATTGTCCGTACGATTCTTTCGGCGAAATGCAGAAAAAGCTTGAAGAATTGAAAATTGAAATCGACAATGCAGAACTGAAGCAAATTCCAAATACGACAAAGGAATTGCCATTGGAAGATGCTCAGAAAGTGATGAACTTTGTCGATGCTTTGGTAGAAATTGATGACGTGAGTGCGGTATATCACAATCTTGAAATTACCGACGAATTAGCAAATACATTGGGATAATGGAAAATAAATCGCAAAATACGGCGACTATTTTGGCTCATTGCAAGGACCAGAAGGGTATTGTGATGGCAGTCACCGACTTTATATTGAAAAACAACGGAAACATTCTGTATTTGGATCAACACGTTGACCGTCAGGAATCGGAGTTCTTTATGCGTGTGCAATGGGACTTGGATGGATTTAACATTCCTACCGAGAAAATCGGCGACTATTTCACGACGTTGGTTGCGAAGCCGTCAAAAATGACATTTGAGATTCATTTTTCAAATACGAAACAACGTTTGGCAATCTTTGTGTCAAATCTCTCGCACTGTATTTATGATATTCTTTCTCGCGCCCGTTCTGGCGAGTGGGACATTGAAGTTCCGCTTATCATAAGCAATCACGAGAAGCTTCGTCACATTGCCGAGGAGTTCAATATCCCATATTATTGTTTGCCAATCACGCCAGAAAACAAGTTGGAACAAGAGGCAAAAATCAAGAAATTGCTTCACGAAAACAATATCGACTTGGTGATTCTTGCTCGTTATATGCAAGTGGTATCTGACTCATTTATAAAAGATTACACCAATAGAATCATCAACATTCACCATTCGTTCTTACCTGCATTTCCAGGTGCGAAACCTTACGAATCGGCGTATGCCCGTGGCGTGAAACTGATTGGTGCTACCAGCCACTACGTAACTCCCGAACTTGATGCCGGTCCGATTATAGCACAAGGCGTAACCCAAGTTTCGCATAAGGATACGGTTGAAAACATGAAACGTAAGGGTTTGGATTTGGAGAAGATAGTGCTTTCAAAAGCTATTTGGTCGCATATTCAGCATAAAACATTGGTATTCAATAACAAGACTATTGTTTTTGAATAACCCTTTTTTACGAAAAGACATGATAAATTTGTAGAAAAACTGCAAATTTGTTACTCGTTTTGTTTCTTTTTGTATGTTTGTAATGACGAATTTTGAAAAATTGTAAGAAAATGAAAAAAATATTCTTCGGTTTATTGTTTGTTATCGTTGTTGGGATAGTGTTGACTTTTGTTTTCTCAAATACAAAAATAATTCAAAAAAACACGGTAAGAGATGTCATTGAAAACGCTGTAGAACTTGACAAACGCGATGTGAAAGTTACTTTGAAGGGTGTCATCTCTTCACCAATATCACAAAAGAAAAAACGCTTTTGGTTTGAAGACAGTACTGGACAGGTTATCATAGAGGTAAAATCACATCTTATGCCAATGGTTCCTTCAGACAACACAGTTCAAATTGAGATTCGTGGCGAAGTTGATTCTGAAATTGACGATGGCGAAGGCGTAAAAATCGAAGTTGACGAACTAATTCTTGACGAAGGCGAACCGAACGAGGAAGAGTTTATGATGTAATTTCTACTCGTGCCCTATATTGCGTGTCTAACGTGACAGGCGTCAGCGAAAGGTAGCCAGCTTTAATCCTGCCATTTATTATATCTATTGATTTTGAAGCTTGGATTTTGTGGTCAGCAAGCAAATCTTCGCTATTGTTGAAGAAATCCACCGAAAACGTCCCTATTTTTCCATCTTCTACAAATCTGTCGTAAAACAGACGAGCAACCAATCCCATCGTCATTCTCAGGTTAAATTCCACACAAGGATGTACGAAAAATTGTCCGTTTTCCTTGTAGATAAACATATCTACGCCCACGAATCCAGTATAATGCGGAGCAATATGTTCCGAAATAAACGCAACGAGTGACTTTTGAATAGCGTTAAGGTTTTCAACCGAAATCCATTCTTGTAATTTATTGACAATGACATCATTCGAAGCAAGCAGATTTCCTTGATATGCTCCGTGTTCGTTGGTGAAAAACCACGAATAGCCGGCAAAATCAGTTTCTCCGTTTTTACACGAAAATTCCATGGCAAAGTCTTGAATGATAGTGTATAACGGTTCTGCTATCACGCTCCCCTGCTTTATGGCAATATTTTTAACCCGATTAAGCAAATTTTCGGGCAAATAGCCTAAACTTCGCACAATTCCTTTGCCACTCCCCGACCATGGCGCCTTAAAAATTGCATACGGATGCACGGCAACAAAGTTCTCAATGTCTTCGCCCGTAAGCAATGACGCTGGTTTTGCAAGATGCAGTGTTGAATTTTCCAACGGTTGTAAAAATGCTGTCGCTTCTATAGCCAGATTTCTATGTTGCAACGTCCGAAGCCGCTCCAACTGCTCAACCGACGGAAGTTGTGAAACGCCTTTTTTTTCAAAATACCTGCGAATGGTCTTATTCCATCCCCACGGAGAAATCTCCGCCGATTCGGCTGGTTGTGTCGCAAAAGAATTATTTCTTAGTTGTGGAAACAAAGTTTGTTGCTCCACAAGCCACGAGTGTTCCGCATTTTCGGTATAAATCACGGCATTCTCGTCACCATACCAGATGGGAAGCACCGAGAAATCACGAGCAAAAACTTTTGCCGACTGCGGAGCATCAAAATGGTCTGAATCAGAGGCAAGAGCCAAATCGTGGTCGGGATTAAAAATGTATAGTTTTCGCATACACTAAAACTTCGACATAAATTTGTAGAAATAGTCCTTGTTTTCAATCGAAAACTGATTTTTCATTCCTAACGCAATCGGAATAAACTTATTCTCGGAATTGTACACCAAAAACCATTTGTCCGCCTCATTTTTGTAGTTATTCCAGAAATTCTCCTTGCTTCGGTAATATCGCCGAATCACGTCACGATTTGGCACAAAATGACCGCCTTTAAGCACGCGTTCCTTGATACGCTCAATACAAACTTCGGGAGAATACAAAAAAACATATACCAGCGTCACTTCGTAACCTTCCTTGTGAAAATCGTTCATCATCTTGGTAAGATAGGTTCCCGACAACGTACTTTCAATAAGAACGCTCTCGCCACGTTTTTTGTACTCCTCGAGTTGTTTAAAGAAAATTTTTCCGGCACTCACACTCACCCTGCTCATATTCACAGGATCGATTGTTTTGGCAATTTCGTCGGCATTCAGACACGCCATTGGGTGCAGTTCTATGTAGCTCTGCGTAAATGTAGTTTTTCCCGAACCATTCGGACCACCTATAATTACCAATTCTTTCGTATCTGCCATACCAACGCATTTTCAATACAAAGATAGGAAACTTGCCACAGAGGTTACACAAAAATCTGTTATTTCTTGAAATTTTCCACTGCTCGCTTCCATTCTTCCGGCACCGGTGCAGGTTTTTCGTTCTCAATATGCACAAACGTCGTGGCTGAAAAGTTTGCAAGTTGCTCACCTTCAATAGTTTTCTTGAAAATTGCCTGGAGCATGTCGAAACTGGAATTTCCCCAACGAACAACCTTGTTTTTCACACAAATTTCGTCGGTTAGATACAAGGGTTTTACGTAGGTTGTATTTACCTGACAGATAAGTGTGTTAGACGTCTTTGCCTGAAGCACTTCTTTAAAATAATGCATGCGTCCCAAGTCGTAATACGAATGATACACGCCATTGTTGATATGGCCGTTGCTGTCCATGTCGGTAAAGCGAACTTGAATATCCACCGAATGGGAAAATGCCTGCTGTAAAACCTCGTCTTTTGTCATTACTTGCGAATTATAGTGATTTGTCCGTTGTTTGATAATTTGATGATTTGCGAAGCCTTTGCCTTTTTCATATCATTCTGGCGATAGTTCACCACATAGTCAACGCCACCAATTATTTGACTATCAATATCTTGGAAGATTTCCGCCGTTGGATTTCCATGGATATTCGCCGAAGTGGAAACTATCGGTTTTCGGAACTGCTGAATCAGCTGGTCGGTAAAAGGTTCGTTCGTCACACGGATGCCGATGCTGCCGTCCTGCCCCACAAGGTTTTCCGGAAGATTTCGTGCCTTGTCGAAAATAATGGTCATAGGTGAAGTTGCACAATCAATCAAATCGTATGCAACTTGCGGCATATCAACAACATAGCGTTCAAGCATCGCCACAGAATTAACCAGCACAAGCAACGGGATATTGCCGTCGCGGTGTTTCAGTTTGAAAACCTTGTCGATTGCTTCGGCGTTGGTGGCATCGCAACCAATACCCCAAATGGTATCGGTTGGATACAGAATGGTGCCGCCGGAACGAAGCACCTCGCAACATTTTTTTATATCTTCTTTCATTTGTATATCAAAACATTTATTTTTTCTGGTGAAAGCATCATGGCCGCCACTTTTTTTATCATTTCGTTGGTAACGGCATTTATTTTTCGGGAAACTTCCTCGAACGAATCTATGTGATTGAACCACCAGCACGATTTCGCGTTATTCAGCATGAGCGACATATAATTATCGTCGGAGATGGCAAGTTGTCCCAGAATCTGTTGTTTGTAGGCAGCAAGTTTTTCTTCGGGAAGACCGTTTGCAACAATGTCGGCAAACAGGTTTGCAATAATTTCCCGACACTGTGGCACTTTCGCATAGTCCGTTCCAAAATAAACGGCAAACACGCCCGTATCGGAATAGGCAGTATAATTCGCCTCAATATTGTACGTAAGTCCCTGTTCCTCACGGAGTTTCAGATTCAGCAAGGCATTAAACGACGGGCCGCCCAAGAT
>JAFZTG010000035.1 GCA_017618935.1 Bacteroidales bacterium
AAAATTTTAGCGATTTTATCGTGAGCAAGTTCCACTGGCATGGAATTTCCCACGTTCAGTTGTTCCTCAATTCTCACGAAATATACATTCGCCGTGTCTTGAAACTGCAAACTTTTTCCCACGGGGAACGACTCGTTACGAACCTCAAGTGGCAATTCCTGCTTCAGGGCATTGATTTCAACCCACTGATTCGAGAATGAAAATTTCTGGCAATGCTGAAAGCAATAATCTTTCAAGGCGTCGATATCCATTGTTTTCTTCGGGAAAAACAATTTCTTGACCGTTTCTATCTCTGTTGTCCTTTGCAACGGAAAAACAATAAGAATCGGCTTCACCACCGAATGGTCCAAAAGGTATTCGTTCTTATGTTTTGCATAATAGGCGTCAATCTCTTTTTGAGGAATGAGCGTATCCAATTTTTGTTGCAGGAACAATTGTTCATACGTATTGATATACAACTCTTTACGAAACAAATCGACTTGTTTTGCCAAAGAACTGTCATTATCACGAATGTTATCGACAGCCTTTTCGTACAGCAAGGTGAAACGCAACCATTGTTCCACGGCACTTTTCACATACGCCACGCTATCCTCTTCCGACAAAGACAAAGGCATCATGTCAACAATATCATCTTTGTAAAGCGTTTGCGTCTCCGTTTTGGCAAGAATTTCACGAGCATCGTCGGAGGTTCTGTTGCACGCGCACAAGAGGCACAGTATTGCACTAATATCTATCCAAATTTTCTTCATTCTCTATTTTGTTCTACTAAATCCTTATAATATGCATCTAACTTTTCTAGCAAAGGTTGATCGATTTCGGCGGAATGACGTTTCGACAATGATTTCATCCACTGAGTTTCGATTTCCTTTCTATAATCCATTAATAACTGCTCTTTTGCCTCTTTTATTGTCTGTTGGCGGCTGCCAAAGTAATAATAAGTCACCGTAATTGTATTGTTTTCGACCAAAATCTTATCACTGATACCTTTTAGTTCTTTTGCAAATGCAATTTTCCCTTCGTCGTCTTCTTCAAGAAGAGTGATGGTCATAAGAACATCCTCGGGATGTCGTAATATTTTATCTTGTACGTCAACAGAAACGGCATTGGGATTTTTCGACGCAATTGTATTGATTATATACATCTGAGGCGTTCCTTTTTGTTCATAGTAGGCAATCTTGTCGGCATCTTTCACTTTAGCGCCATTATACCACAAATCTTGTTGGTTCAACAATTTCATAACCTTAGCAACCGTTTTCTCGTCGTCACAAGTAAACGTAACACTCTCGCGACGTGGTTCCGTCATATATTGTTCCTTATGCTGATTATAATAGAACTTCATGCCAACCGTGTCTTCCTCTGCATAACGGAACACTTCACGATTCATCAATTCATACACAATCATACCGTCGTGATATTCCTGCATGGTGTATTGGAATTCCTTGTCGTTTTTCTCCAAATCGCGCATTGCCGCAAACTCCAAACGACGAGTCACGTATGCATCGAAACGAATACGGACAAGCATATCCTTGTCGTACACGTCTTGCAAACGATTTTGTTGCGTTGACTCCAAATACTGCAAGAAATCGTTTCTGCCGAATTTTTCACCTGCAATTTCGAACAAGACTTCATCGTCGTTCAACTTTGGAGCAGTCCATTTCCCCAGAAGAATTGATGCGTCAACGTACTGCATACAATGTTCAAGATTATCTTCATGCATTTTGTACGAGTATTTTTCTTTCATTTTATTTTGATAAAACGCATCAACCACGCCATTTCGTGTTCTGTCGGCTTCAATCCGTTCCTTAAAATTATCCTTATAAAATTCAAAACTCTGCAACGGAAGCGCCCAACGGCGTTTTATTATGGCATAGCCATAGGGTAATTTTATGGGAGCCGAATAATCGCCATCGTTTTCCAAGGCAAACATTGTTTCCTTCAATTCGCGACTATACGGCATTCCGTTGTCAATCAACCCCAACACGCCTTTGGTTTCGCGAAGCTGAGGATTCAAATTATAGCGATTGCTCAACGTGTCGAACGGCACGCCTTGTTGTAATTGGGCATAGACGGTGTCAATCGTCGATTTTGCCTCAAGCCACCCTTGTTCATCGTCGGTTTGCGGATAAATCATAATAATAGCCGCATCGACAGCACCTTTTGTCGGTCGTTTTTGCAAAACAAGAATAAGATACCAACCTTCGGCAGTACGGACCGTCACCATGTTTCCAACCTTGGTGTTATACACTGCTTCTTCGTATTCATACGGCGAAACCATAGCCGTTATAAAGCCAACATTTCCATCATATTCCTTACTCAAATTATCGTCGGAATACTCTTGTACGCATTTTTTAAATGTATAATCTGGTAGAGTTGCCGCATCATATATTTCACTCCGAATTGCATGAATTTTCTCTTCAGCCGCCCTTTTTGCCGAAGGAGAATCGTATATGTTTGATTTTATAAAAATATGTGCAACCTCGTAATCCCAGTGCAGACGGTCATATTCAAGTTTCA
>JAFZTG010000036.1 GCA_017618935.1 Bacteroidales bacterium
AATCAAGAAACCGGTTGCCGGTATTGCAATGGGTTTGATTACCGACAAGGGAAATGTGAAATGGTCGGTATTGTCGGATATTCTTGGTGACGAAGATCACCTTGGCGATATGGACTTCAAGGTAACTGGTACAGCTGACGGTATCACTGCAACGCAGATGGATATCAAGGTTAACGGTTTGTCATACGAGGTATTGGAAAAGGCATTGAATCAGGCAAAAGAAGGTCGTTTGCACATTTTGGGTAAAATCACCGAAACAATCGCTGAACCACGTGCCGATTTGAAACCACACGCTCCAAGAATCGAGACGTTGAAGATTGGCAAGGATTATATCGGTGCCGTTATCGGTTCGGGTGGTAAAAACATTCAGGAACTTCAAGCCCGTACGAATACTGTCATTTCAATTGAAGAAGTTGACGGATTTGGAATTGTTGAGATTTCGGGTAACAACAAAGAAGGTATGGATGCCGCTAAGGAATACATCCTTGGTATTTCACAAGAACCAGAAGTTGGCAAAGTTTACAAGGCAACGGTGAAATCAATCGTTGAATTTGGTGCTTTCTGCGAGTTCTTACCACAAAAAGACGGTTTGCTTCACGTATCGGAAATCGCATGGGAACGTGTGAACAAAGTTTCTGATTACTTGAAGGAAGGCGATGTGATTGAAGTGAAACTGATTGGTATAGAGAAAGGTAAATTCAAACTTTCAAGAAAAGCGTTGATGGAAAGACCTCCTCGTCAACCAAGACCAGAAGAACAAAAATAAAATATGTTCGTTGAAAAAAGAGGGCTGCCAAATTTGTTTTGACAGCCTTTTTTTCTATTTTGGACATTCAAAAAGAAACGATGGAGACTATGAAAGTGGCTGTGGCGATGAGTGGTGGCATTGATAGCAGTGTCACGGCGTTGCTGTTGCAGGAACAAGGATATGACATTGTTGGCATTACGTTGCAGTTGTGGAATAGCGGTGAAATAGAAAACGGCTGTTGTAGTTCCAAAGCTGTTGACGATGCACGTGCTTTCGCCGAAAAAATCGGCATTCCACATTATGTAGTCGATGTTCGCACGGAATTTAAGGACTGCGTCGTAAAGAATTTCGTCGATGAATATATGAATGCCCGCACACCCAATCCGTGCGTGGTGTGTAATCCCAACGTGAAATGGAAATCCATCTTGCAAAAAGCCGAGGAATTAGGCTGTGAGAGAATTGCGACAGGTCATTATGCGCAGATTTCGTGCAAGGACGGACGATATTTCGTCACTCGTGGCGTTGACATTTCAAAAGACCAGTCGTATGTAATGTGGCATTTGTCGCAGGAACAATTGGCAAAGACGATGTTTCCGCTTGGCCAATATCAAAAATCGGAGATTCGAGAATTGGCAAACAAATATGGATTCGTGGAACTTGTACAAAAGGCTGAAAGTCAGGAGATTTGCTTTATTCCCGACGATGATTATCGCTCGTTTCTGAAACAATATGTGCCAGATTTCTCGGAAAAAGTGAAAAAAGGAACCTATGTTTCTATGGACGGCAAGAAACTCGGCACGCACGAGGGGTATCCGTTTTATACCATAGGACAACGAAAAGGGTTGGGAATAGCCCTGGGAGTTCCTGCCTACGTGCAACATGTTGACAAAGAGACAAATAAGATTACCATTGGCTTCCGCGACGATTTGCTGACGAACGATTTGCTCGTGTCGAATTTATATTTCTCAAAATACGAGAGTTTGCAAGACATTGACAATCTTTCGGTGAAAATCCGTTACAATACGCAACCGGCTCCGTGTACCATAACATCAATGGATTCGGGAATGTGCAAGGTGCATTTTGAAAATCCCGTGTGGGCTGTAACACCAGGACAATCTGCCGTGTTTTACGAAGGAAACGATTTGGTTGCAGGAGGAATTATTGAAGAATAGTTTCTTGTTTTGGTTGCGCAAACAACACAATTGCTCCCATCAGTCCGAAGAATGCTTGTCCTGCTTCGCTGTTGATAGTGTCTTCGGTGAAAAATGAGATTGTCGCTATGATAAACCATCCTATGGTTATCGTGTTCCATTTTGGATGAGAAAAGACAAACATTCCGATAAAACAAACTACAAATAAAATCAACCCGATAACACCGCCCGAAACGGCAAAAAACATCCATTGATTGTGTGGCAGGCACCAATGGTCGTTGGTCAGTTGTTTGTCGGCTACTTGGTAGTGGGCAAACATTTCGGATTGAATCTTGCCCCCAGTTCCAAACCAAAAATTGTCGGTCCACGTGGAAAATGCACATTTCAGAAATTCTATCCGTTGCGTAATGGAATGTCCGTTGGGATTGCCGTCGTGAAGGTAATTGAACCATTCCCAGCAGATTTCGTACAAACGTTTTCGTGGATTGGAATTTGATAAAAATCTATAATTGGTAAAACCTTGTTTTACAGCGTCAATGTCGGCATCGCTCAGTTTCTGGAAATCAGTGGCATCTTTCCGTAATCCTTTCGAGGCCATATAACGAATGAGCGTGTAATAGGTTATATGGCCGATTTCATTTTGTTCCCAAACGGATTGCCCCGTGCGAGCCAACCACGACTCTTCAAGTTCTTGGCGGCAAACGTAAAGATATGCCCAATGCCCGTTTTCCACCTGACTACCTCTCTCGTGTGTGTAAGCATTGCCGTAAGACGTGGTTTTTTCAAGGTTTTCCACCTCAAATTTGTCAGGATGAATGAAATAACGCGCTTCGGAATAAATGGCAAGGAACGCACTCAAAAAGCAAACGGCAATAATGCTGTATCCCAGAATGACGATTCGTTTTTTGTTAGTCTTATGGATCTGATAAAGAATGAAATACAAGAAAATGAATGCGAATATGACGTAGGCGGTAAATGACTTGAGAAGAACTAAAAATAACACAAACCAAAGTAAGGCAACGGTTAAGCCGATTTTTTCGGTGCGTTTGAGTTGTATGTCCTTTTGATAGAATAGGTAATATGAACAAATAGTAATACCCATTAATACAAATAACGACAACCGAAGATATGACATAAACCAACTAATATTTCTAAAATTCTCAGTTTCGGTATGAGTAACAATAAAATGAACGAAACAAATAATAGTATTTATAAATAAAGAGAGAACAAATACAATCATTATGCGATGAAATTGTTCTTTTTGTAACTCTTTTTGGCAACCTATCGTGAGAATGAAAACAAAGAGGGGAATATATTTTATCAGTCCGTGAAGGGCATCTTCGTCGGGTATTTGCATGGCAAGTCGCAGTAGTATTGCCAAACAGATGACTGCAAATAAAAGGGATGTTTTTCTATGACTGAGCGTGGAGAAACCTTGTGTGAAATTTCCACTGCACAACCAAATAACAAATAAAGCGATTGTAACTACTGTAATGCAAAAATTTCCCCACATCACAGCACTGCAACAAAGTAGCAGCAGTATGAAATATACAGTTTCAGTATATTTTCTAAAGAGTGATTGCATTGCCTCATTAGTTTTGGCGGAATAACTGAATATGTCCGGCTGTGTTGTGTCGTTTGTCGCCGTTCGTCGATTTTACAACATAATAATATGTGCCAGACTGACATTCGTGACCAGAATTGTCAACACCTGTCCACGAAATTGTTTTTGCCACTTGTTTAAAAACTAATGTTCCGTTGTTGTTGTAAATCCAGAGCGTAAACGTGTCGATACCGTTTGTGTTGAAATAGAACACCTCGTTTTCGTCGTTTCCGCCAGGAGTGAACACGTTAGGAATCGAAGTCTTTCTGTCGTCAATGTCGTCGTTTGTCCGTGAACTTTCGTCGTAGAAATAATCCGTCACCTTGATTGTAATTGTTTGACTTGCAACGCATTCTGCCAAATCGTAGGTAAGCAGGTCGTTTTGGTCTTCGAATTTAGAACTGTCGAGCGCTATTTTGAGAGTGACGTTGTAGCCAGGGTTATAGTTTTCACGGGGAAACGTGTAGCGATATTCCAGCGAGTCGATGTCGAATTCCTTGACAAGCGTCTTTCCATCGTAAATGCTCCAATAGTATTTCCACATATCGTTTTTATGCGGTTTGAAGTTTTCTGTGTTTACGTTGAAAATATACACGAACGACTCAATTCCTGTGTGTGTGTCTTCGGTGCTCGGGTCGTCAATCTCGTATTTGAAATTGTTGCCCGAAACGTATGGACTATACACTTCCATGTCGTAAGGCAAGGTTTTACGTGCAAACTCCGATTTTGGAATACGAAGGTTTGACTGATATGTAGCTGT
>JAFZTG010000037.1 GCA_017618935.1 Bacteroidales bacterium
GCAGTAGGTC
Source organism: Bacteroidales bacterium (assembly GCA_017618935.1). The sequence continues at coordinate 11 of JAFZTG010000037.1, forward strand.
GTTCTATCGCTCCCGAAAGGGGGAGGAAAGTCCGGACAACAAAGAGCATTGTACCTGTTGAAAAGACAGATGTGCGTGAGCGTATGGTATGGCAGAAGAAAATGACCGCCAGAGCAATCTGGTAAGGGTGAGAAGGCGGTGTAAGAGACCACCATTGTGCGGAGCGATTCGTGCAGATGTGCCACCGACAAGTTGCAAGACCATGTAAACCGACGTTTGAGGGCTGCTCGTCCGAGTCGGAGGGTAGGTTGCGTTAGATAAATGATAGAATCCTGCAAAGGAACAGAATCTGGCTTATAGACTTACTGCTTTTTTATTCTAAAATTCCGTCGGGGATATTCAATATAAGTTTTTTCTCTGTCTCGTCACATTCCTTGATGAGGTCGTCGGCTAACGGAAGCAGTACGGAATTTCCGTCGGTTTTCTTCACGTCAAGAACAATGTTCATTGAATAGGTTATCACTTCTTGTATGATGCCGATTACATTTTTTGTTGTTGCATCAATAACCGTAAATCCTTCTAAGTTAAGTTGTTTTGAGTCTTCTTCAAGAGAGCAGTTCTCTGCTTCGAGATATAGTTTCGTTCCTGTGTACAATTCAGCTTTCTCCATTGTTTTTATGTCTTCAAACTGAATGAAAACAGAATTGTTTTTGAAAGTGACTGTTTGTACGAAAAACGGCACTAATCGTTCTTGCAAACAGAAAAACAGATAGGGTACATCTTTAAAATCATCAATGTTGACATTTTTAATGTTTACAAGGACCTCGCCTTCTTTACCATGAGGTCGTGCAATTGTGCCGACTTCAATACATTGTGAAATAGTTGGAATGTGATGTATGTTCATAGAGTCTTTTAATTATGAAAGAGAAGTGGAGGATTCGTTTTGTATGTTCCGATTATATATTCGTGCCAACACGGCCCCGGCTATGTTGTGCCATACACTAAACACCGCTCCGGGAACTGTGGCTGCCTGCAAAGCAGAAAAATGTTGCTGTGCCAGCGAACATGCCAATCCCGAGTTTTGCATACCGACTTCTATGGAAATCGCCACTGATTTATTAAACGGCAGATGCAATAACTTGCCGATAAAAAATCCTAATGCAAATCCGCAAACGTTGTGTAACGCCACAACCAATAAAACTAAGAGTCCCACTTGTTTCAACTGATGTGCGTTTGCAGAAACTACCGCGCCCACAATCAATGCAATCACTATGGTTGACAAGGCAGGCAGTATTTCATTGATTCTTTTTGTGAAATTGGGAAACAGCATTTGTATGCCGAAGCCAATCACAATAGGAACTATCACTACTTGAACAATTGACAAAAACATATTCGCAATGTCAACTTCAACGAATGTTCCCGCCAGCAACCAGCATACCACAGGGGTGAGTAGGGGAGCAAGTAACGTGGACACAGCCGTCATACCTACCGATAACGCCAAATCGCCTTTTGCCAGATACGTTATCACATTCGACGCCGTTCCACCTGGACAACAGCCCACCAATATTACTCCGACGGCAATTTCTTGGGGCAAGTTGAAAATTTTTGTCAGCAGAAACGCCAATAACGGCATTATGGTAAATTGGGCAATGCAGCCAATAATGACGTTTTTCGGTCGGGAAAACACGATTTTGAAATCGCTTGGTTTCAACGTGATGCCCATACACAACATAATGATGCCTAACATCCAATTGATGTAACTCGTATGCACCCATGAAAACGAAACAGGTTCAATCAACGAAACTATGGCGACCAACAATACGATGACTGCCATATATTTTTTTATGAAATTAATGATTTTCATCGTTTTACTTCTATTTTGTCAATGCAAAAATACAAAAAGTTATTAAGAATAAATTACTGCACGTCGCATCGCTATCGGAAATAAAACAAAATGAGATTTTCTTACGAAAAAACGGCTTGCTAAGACCGACTATCAGGTTGCAGTGAATAAGAGGGGATAAAAAAACGCAATACTTTTCAGCATTGCGTTTTTATAATATAATTTACAATGATTAGTACTTGTAAATATCTGATTTATAAGGACCTTCAACAGGCACTCCAAGATATTTCGCTTGCTTTTCGGTAAGTTTTGTTAGTTTAACACCAAGTTTGTCGAGGTGAAGACGGGCAACCTTCTCGTCGAGTTTCTTCGGCAAAGTGTAAACTTTTGTCTCGTAATTCTTGTTGTTGGTGAACAACTCGATTTGTGCCAATGTCTGGTTTGTGAACGAAGCCGACATTACAAAACTTGGATGTCCTGTTGCACAGCCGAGGTTCAGCAAACGGCCTTCTGCCAAAATCAACACACTGTGACCGTCGGGGAATGTCCATTGGTCATATTGTGGTTTGATGTTTTTCTTCTTGATTCCTGGTATTTTTGCCAACTCAGCCATCTGGATTTCGTTGTCGAAGTGGCCGATGTTGCCCACAATCGCCATATTTTTCATTTTGCTCATGTGTTCAGCCGTAATAATGTCGCAGTCACCGGTGGTGGTAACATAAATGTCACCATATTCCAACGTGTCTTCAACCGTCAACACTTGATAGCCTTCCATTGATGCCTGCAAAGCGCAGATTGGGTCAATTTCCGTCACAATCACACGTGCACCTTGTCCGCGAAGCGATTGGGCGCAACCCTTACCAACGTCACCGTAGCCGCAGACAACGGCAACCTTGCCAGCCAACATCACGTCGGAGGCACGCATAATACCGTCGGTCAACGAGTGGCGGCAACCATACAAGTTGTCGAATTTCGATTTTGTAACAGAATCGTTCACGTTGATGGCAGGGAAAGGAAGAATACCTTGCTCAGCCATTTGGTACAAGCGGTGAACGCCAGTTGTTGTTTCTTCGGAAACGCCTATGATGTTTTTCTTTTTGTTTGTCCAGAATTGAGGATCTTGTTTCATCGTTTCGCGACACATATCCAAAATCACGCCCCATTCCTCTGAATCAGTATCAGGATTGAAATCAGGAACCTTGCCTTCAGCCTCAAATTGAGAACCACGAACCACGATTAACGTAGCGTCGCCACCATCGTCAAGTATCATTGTGGGACCAGTTCCGTCAGGCCACGTAAGGGCTTTTTTCGTACATTCCCAGTATTCTTTCAACGTTTCGCCTTTCCATGCAAATACGGGAGTTCCCTGTGGATTGTCGATTGTTCCGTTCTTGCCCACGACAACTGCTGCTGCTGCATGGTCTTGGGTAGAGAAAATGTTGCACGAAGCCCAACGCACGTCAGCACCGAGTTCCACCAATGTCTCAATTAGAATTGCCGTCTGTACGGTCATGTGCAACGAGCCACTGATTTTTGCACCAGCAAGCGGTTTCTTACCTTTATATTCAGCACGGAGAGCCATCAGCCCCGGCATTTCAATCTCCGCCAAATCAAGTTCCTTACGTCCCCATTCGGCCAATTTTATGTCTGCTACTTTGTAATCCATTATTATTGTATTTTTTATGACGCACAAAAATACAAAATTCTGCCAAATGCTTCTTGAAACGCTGTTTTTATTTAACGAGTCAGAAGCAATTTAAGTGTGCATTTATTTCACAATAATCTGTTTTACGATAATTTGTCCACGATTGAACAATTGTAAGACATATACTCCTGTTGGCAATTCCCGTAAATCCAAGTGAACCAGACTTCGGTCGGTTTCCATTGAGAATACACAATTTGACTGTATGTCAAAGAGTTTGAGGTTTTTATAATCCGTGTTTTCTGTTTCTATATACAAATCATCATCCGTCGGGTTTGGATATATTTTGATATCAGAGGTTGCCAAGAGAGAAACAGCGTCAGGTTGCTGATTTTCTGCTTTTTTCGCAACAAACTTTGAAAGTAACCGAATGTAGTTCACCTGATAGCCACAACTTGGCTCGGTGATTGTCCATGAATTTACAGGCCAACCGTCGTTGAAGTCATGGTAACGTTTTGCAAACGGTTCGTCTTCGGGGAAAATCAGATCTTCTCGGCACAAACTATTGTTATATTTAGAACCACAACTTTGATTGTCGCAGCATGAAGCCAAGGTATACGTGTTGATATTTTCGCCACTCACATATCCGTAAGGGCCGCCAATCAAATATCCAGGAGCGGGACCATACGTTGAGGTAGCAACGTCGTCCCAATCTTCGCTTCCGTTGCAAAACCAGCCATGGTACATTTGATTCACGCTGTTCGACGCACCTCGTTCGTTCATATTGGTTAAGTACACCATTGCGAACGGATTTACGCCGTGGATATAGTGAATATAATCCTCGGCGGCTGTCAAAAACTCTTCCTCGTTGTTTGTAAGTGACTGTTTTGCATACGCATAGTACAAATTACCATACGTGCATTTGTGAGAATTTGAGCCCCAATTGTAGTGACGACAATGGGAACGATACGCATCCGTTCCTAACATAGTGCCAAGGTCGTCCTTCGATTTATAAAACCCTTTTTGTAATCCAGTGGAAATGGTTTGCTGAATCGACTTCGAAACATTGTTCATAGTCAGATAACGAAGAAGCATATATTCGTCTTGTTGACGATATTGGTCCATATAATTATACCATTTGGAGAAATCCAATTCTGTATAATGAGATTCAAAAACAGACAAATAAGATTCTTTACCCGTCATTTCATACAAATACAAAGATGCATTCAAACGTTGAACTAATCTTACCGATGTTCCACCTTCTTGTTCGCCAGCAGCCACACCGTTGTCGCTATTTCTAAACTCGACGCTTGGATTCGCTTCTGCCCAGTTCCATGCTTTTTCGGCGGCTATTTTCAGCGTATTCGCATAACTTTGGTTGAAATCCTTATAAACAATATAACCTATGGCAAATGCTTTGGCGGCAGCGTAAGACGCATTTGTCGTCGCTGGTCCGTAGAATGTCTGATGGTCGCACGACGAAGGGGGGGAAGCACCGTCTAAATCATCTACACAAAGTACGGAACCGTCGTCTTCCTGCATGCGAAGAATCCAGTCAAGTTCCCACTTGACCTCGTCTAATAAATCAGGGATACCGTTTCCTGATTCAGGGATATTATAATCATCGGTCCAAACGTCGGGATTTTCTCTATACGCATTCAAAAGATTTTCAACATAATTACAGCCCCATACCGTGTATTTGTTCATGTCGCCGGCATCGTACCAACCACCGCGTAAGTCACGTTGCGTGGAAGAATTGTCTTTGTCGTTCCACAAGCGACACTCGCCATCTTGCAAAGAGCCAATGTGACTTGCCTCATCGCTCCACGCCTCGCCAGCATATTTTGCATCTTTATCGCAACCGGCACGTTGGTAAAACAACATTCGCACAGCGTCTTTCAACACCGAATTATATACATCCTCGGCAATGCGAAACGAGTAGGAACGAACTTGCTTTTCCACGTCATAAATATAATAAGTACCATCGGAGGTAACGTCAGAAAAATCGAACCACCACACTTCATCGCCGTATGCCATATCGTCGTCGCCCGACGTGAAATGTGTTATGTTGCCTTCAAACACACTTGTTTTGGTGCTTGCGTTCACAACTTGATATGTGTTCCCCGGAGTGAAAGACTGGCTTTTGTCGTAGCCGGCTTTAGGATTTCGGATAACCGCCACTTTCTTGTCTTGTGGTCGGTAACCAAATTGGTCGGTGACGATGAATTTCGTGATTTCTTGAGAAAAAAGGTTTGTCGTAATTGTCCAACAAAAAACAATGAGGAAAAATCTTTTCATAGTGCTGATTTTTAATGCATTACAAATCTCTTTCTGGTATTCCGAACGTAGTGACTGACATATCACCCGTTTCAATTCCTTTCTTTAACCATTTCATACGTTGTTTTGACGTGCCATGTGTGAAACTTTCGGGTTGGCTGTAGCCACGGGCTTTTTCTTGCAGATAGTTGTCACCGATTTTTTGTGCACAGTCAATGGCTTCTTCAATATCGCCATCTTCGAGCGATTTATATTTTTGGTTGTCGTAGTGAGCCCACACACCGGCATAATAGTCGGCGAGCAGTTCCAGACGGACACTGATTTTGTTCGCTTCGGTTTTGCTCACGCGATTCATCTGATTATGTGCTTCGCCAAGAGAGCCCAAGAGATTTTCAACGTGGTGTCCCACTTCGTGGGCGATGACGTAGGCATACGAGAAATCACCGTCGGCACCAAGTTGGCTTTTCATTTGGGTAAAAAACGACAAGTCGATGTACAACTTTTGGTCACCAGAGCAATAGAACGGACCAACCGCTGAGGTTGCCGAGCCACAGGCACTATTGACAGAACCCGAAAACAACACCAAGGTCGGAGGTGTGTATGTTTTTCCCATTTTTTTGAAAATGGCGCTCCAAACGTCTTCGGTGCCAGCCAAGATTTGACGGGAAAATTTTGCAAGTTCCTCTTCTTCTTCGGAAAATGTCGTGGAACCTTGCGATGACGGTTGCAACATTTCTGTCCCCGCATTTTGCATCACGTTGGTAACCACATCGGTAAGGTCGCCACCCGAAAGGAATGTGACAACGGCAATAAGAATAATACCACCAATGCCAAGTCCTGCTTTTGTTCCAGTGGAACGTCCGCCACGGCGGTCTTCCACATTTGTACTTTCACGTCGTCCGTTTAATTTCATTTTTTTAGGATTTACATATTTATTATGCAATAATACAAAAAAAGGGAACACGTTTCTCCGTTAATCGGAGTTAATGACGTGAAAATTGTGAGCATATAAGTGATTTTTTATGAAGGAAAGTATTTTCGCATAAATACAAATCTTATATTTGTAAGCAAATATGTTTGTTTGAACTAAAAAGAAAGTAATCATAAAAAATGTATGAAAATTAAAATTATCTGTTTCAGTTTGTTGGCGTTTCTATTTTCTTGCTCACATCAAGAAAAAATGCCAAGTCCTCAAGAGTATAAATCAACAAATAAAGAAAATATGGAAGAAGTGTATAATTTTATTAAATCGTGCAATTACTATTTTATTGCTACGACAGAAGGGGATCAGCCACGTGTGCGACCATTCGGAACAATTAATATTTTTGAGGACAAATTATATATACAAACGGGACATTCCAAGCGTATAGCCAAGCAGTTGGCCGAAAATCCCAAAGTGGAAATTTGTGCATACAACGGAACAACACAGTGGGTACGTGTGGAAGCTACTTTAGCTGAAGATTCCCGTATTGAGGCTAAGAAATCCATGCTTGACGCATATCCGTCGCTACAAAAAATGTATAGTGCAGAAGATGACAATACAGCAGTGTATTATTTGACAAATGCTACTGCATGGTTCAGTTCGTTTACGGATTCCACACGAGCAGTTTCGTTTTAAGTTTTTGTGACTCATAGACTTGTTTTGTAAAAGTAAAAATGATACTCGCATTTTTCATTTTAATTTATGAAAAACAGTAAAGTGAATGAGATTTGTGTTATCTTTGTTTAGTTTATTTGACAAAATTTTTAATTTAAAAATGTAATATTATGGAAAGTTTAATTTATGTAGTTCTTGTGGCTTCGTTGGTTGCACTGGGATTCGCATTTGTGTTTTATCGCCAAATGCTGAAGGAATCCGAAGGAACCGACTTGATGAAAAAAATTGCGGAACACGTCCGTAAAGGTGCTATGGCGTACCTCAAACAGCAGTACAAAGTGGTGATTATCGTGTTCATCGTCCTTGCTGTAATCTTCTCCGTTATGGCGTTTTTCGGTCTGCAAAACAGTTGGGTGCCGTTCGCTTTCTTGACGGGAGGTTTCTTCTCGGGCTTGGCTGGTTTCTTCGGTATGAAGAC
>JAFZTG010000038.1 GCA_017618935.1 Bacteroidales bacterium
ATTCCTCTTGCCATTTTGCGACAGGCAAAGACAATCATTTGTTGCGACGGAGCAATACTAAAATTGTCGGCTGTTGGCATAAAACCGACTGTTATCGTGGGTGATTTTGATTCAATCGCAAAAGAGGTGAGGGAAACCTATTCCGACATTATGTTTCATAATCCCGACCAAGAAACCAACGATTTGACGAAATCAATGCAGTGGGCGAAGCAACAGGGGTTTCATGATGTGACAATTTTGGGAGCGACGGGTTTGCGTGAAGACCATGCGATAGCAAATATCTCATTGCTGGCAGAATATGAGCGACAAGGTTTTACGGTGAGAATGGTGAGCGATTTTGGTGTTTTCACGCCTGTTTCTCATACGTACAGTTTCCCGTCATTTAAGGGACAACAAGTTTCAATCTTCAGTTTACAACCCGATGTTACCATCCGTTCCGAAAATCTAAAATATTCTTTCGATAGACCATTGCGTTCGTGGTGGTGTGGAACACTGAACGAATCATTGGGCGAGCAGTTTACATTACATTTTGAAAAAGGGGAAGTTGTTGTGTACCAATTGTTTAGATGATTGGTATGGTGTTGCAATTTTGAGAATAAAAAAACGGCATATTTTTTTGCGAGAAATTAATCAGTAGAGCCACATTGCATGTGGCTCATAACCGAAAGCATTGTGGCTCTACGTTTCAAGAGAAAAAGTAACGGAATAATTCTTGACAAAAGAAAGGGATTGTTGTATATTTGCGAAAGTAAAATGGCTACCAGACCCATGATGTGAGGAACGGTGGCAGGCACGTAAGTGCGTGTTGAGTGGTTCGACCCCACCGGTAGCCTTTTATTTTAAATTCACATATTTCTGCATATTAAACTCGTCGGTTGCCCTCATTTTTGTTGCAGTAATTAATGACACAACTAAAATTTTTCCGTCACACATTTTAATGGGAACATTGGGTTCAAGTATAAATTTGTTTTTCCCGTCTGTATATGTATATCGTTTAGTTTCGGTATCATAGTATATACGCATTGATGATTTTGTGTAAGGAAAAGTTTCAAAATCGACAGGGGAAACAGCAATGTCGGCATTGGTCTTTGAAATTCTTCTTGCATGGACAAGGGATTTGCCGGTAAAAAACATTGTCCTATTTTGTAACGGGTTTCCTATTTTTTTAGAATATTCAAATACTTCGTCTTCTACAAATCCGACAAGAATCGGTTTGGAGGTGATATAACCTTTTTGTTCAAACTCTTGTAATGCATTTGCTAAATTCTGAGATGCTCGTAGAATAGAAAAATTTGTCTTTTGGAACAATTGTGAATAGTCGTCCTGTTCAATACCTTGGCATTTGCGGTTTTCATCTTCCATTTTTGTGGTATGTTTGGTATTTTATGATGTGGTTTGATTTAAAAATTACATATCTCTATGATAAAAATTGTAGATTTACAACAATTCGTTTCGAAACAGTTTTCCTGGCATACAGCGAATGAGACCTTTGAACTCCATGTTCAGCAACTGTGCCGATAGTTTGCTCATTGGAAAATTGCAATCTATGGCAATTTTATCGATGAGGCTGTCGGGATGTTCGCTAAGATAGTCGATGATTGTTTTTTCTTCGTCTGAAATATCCACAAAAAGTTCTCTTTGACTTTTCTTTTGGAGTTTTTCTTCAAGATCCCAATTCAATAGTTGTTCCAAATCTTTTCCTGACTCAATCAGTGCCGCCTTGTTTTCTTTGATGAGGTTGTTGCATCCTTGTGAACATTTGTTTCCCACATTTCCGGGAACGGCACACACGTCGCGGTTGTATTGGTTTGCAAAATCGGCGGTGATGAGTGCTCCGCCTTTTACCTTGCTCTCAACCACTATTGTGGCGTCGGAAAGGGCTGCAATGATGCGATTTCGGCGAACGAACAGTTTGCTGTCGAATTTGGTTTGGGAATGATATTCCGACATGACACAGCCGTGTTGGGTAATGGTTTTTGCCAATTCTTCGTGACTTGTCGGCGACACTTTTCCTAACTGTGTGCCTAAAACGGCAATGGTGAGCAAACCGGCGTTCAGTGCCTCTTTGTGGGCACAAACGTCTATTCCGAAAGCCAATCCGCTGACAATTATGGGATTATGCTGTTTTATGTCGTTGATTATGTTTTTACAACATTGTTTTCCGTAGTCGGTGGCATTTCGTGTGCCCACAATGCTGATGATTTTTTGAGCGTTGAAATCCACATCGCCTTTGTAGTAAAACAAGAGGGGAGAGTCTTCGCAGTTTTTCATTCGATACGGATAGGCATCATCAATGTAGGTGAGGATTTTTATGTCATTCTTGACAA
>JAFZTG010000039.1 GCA_017618935.1 Bacteroidales bacterium
CAAGGTCTTGGAAAAGGTGGTTGACGAGGCTCGTTTTGATATGACGGAACTTTCGTGGCAGTTGGACAATTTTGTTTCCTCGTGTTCGTTGCAGTTGCAAGGTAATGCCGAACTTTATGGCGTCTCGTTGGAAAGCAAGCAAGGGGTGACGGTTGACAATGTTCCTCTGCGAGGCAGTGCGGGAACGTTCTTTACCTTGATTTCGTCTTCGTTGTTGCGTGAGTCGTTTTCGGCACTTTCTGTTCCTATGATAATTCTGGAATATGGCGGAAACGCTGTTCCGTCAATCACGTCGGATTTTTTGCTTGAAAACTACAAGAAAGAATTTGGACGGCAAATCCGTTATTTGCAGAGTGTGTACCCCGATGCTCTGATTTTGGTGATTGGTCCTGCCGATATGTCAACGAAAATCAACGGGGAATTGCAGACGTGGCCTTATGTTGAGGAGGTTATTCGGGCTATGAAAGACGTTTCGCTGGAAAATGGTGCCGTATTTTGGAATATGTACGACGTGATGGGAGGCCGAAATTCAATGGTGCAGTGGGTTTCGCACAAACCGGCGTGGGCAGCTCCCGATTATATCCATTTCACGTCGTTGGGCGCGAAACGAATAGCAGAAGTGTTTACCGAATCGTTTTTACATTATTATGAATATTATCAGTTTATGCGCCGAAATTCTCAATGGATATTTTCGGAAGGTGATGATATTGGAAACGATGTGATTGATTCTATAAAAGTTGATACGCTTGAAATGATGGCTTTATGACAAAGATTTTTTTCAAAATATATGTGATTTTCTTGTTTGTCCTGATTCAAAATTTTGCATTCGGACAATCAAAAACAGGCTATCCGTTTATTGTTGACTCAATGAATGTGATAAAAATCCCCAATGGGAAAAGCGAACGCTTATCGTCATTTTACGAGAAGATGAACCTGTTGTTCCGTGGTGGCGAAGGGCAGATTTCAATATTGCACATTGGTGGTTCGCACGTGCAGGCGGATATGTTTTCACATCAAGTTCGTTCTCATTTTGATACGTTAATTGCTGATTATCATACAAGTAGGGGGATTGTATTCCCGTATGAAACGGCAAAGACGAATAATCCCTATAATTACAAGGTTTCTCATACGGGAAAATGGGTTTCTTCGCGAAATGTTCGTGAAAATCGTGTGGCTCAGTTAGGTGTTTCTGGCATAGCCGTGACAACCGACACTATATCGACGATTTCCGTAAACCTTGATCCTGATGAAGAACGGCATCGTTGGAAATTTACTCGTCTTACCGTGATGGGCTATGGCGATAGTCCGTTGGTAATGCCATTGTTACACGTTGGCGATACCGTTTTGAAAGCCGCCTTCGATTCCACGACTTGTTCCTATTTGTTTAAGATTCCACGACCAGCCGAGTCATTTATGTTGGAAATTGCTCAGAATGATACGGTTATGCATTCGTTTACGGTGAATGGTTTTATTCCCGAAAACGACGAGCCGGGGATTGTATATCACGCAATTGGTGTGAACGGGGCGTCGGTTCCTTCGTATTTGTCGTGCGAGATGTTTGAAAGACAACTTGCTCTTATTCAGCCCGATATGGTGATTTTTGCTATTGGAATCAACGATGCCGTTCCCGAAAATTTCTCCGATTCGGCGTTTATAGCAAATTACGATTCGTTGATTGCCAAAATAGAGCGTGTGGTTCCACATTGTGCCTATATTTTTATCACGAATAATGATTCATTCCGCAAAATCAAGAACGGGAAGAAGTCATATTATGAAGTGAATAGGAACGGGCTTCGGGTGCAACGCGATTTTTATGAACTTGCGAGAAGGCACGACGGGGGCGTGTGGGATATGTTCGCCATTATGGGCGGCTTGTCGTCTATGCGGCAATGGGAAGTGATGGGGCTGGCTCAAAAAGATAAGATTCATTTTACCCGAAAGGGCTACAAACTGATGGGCGATATGATGTATCGGGCTATTATTGATTCGTATAATAAAACAATGATGGAAAGATAATGGTACTTGAGTTTTTGAAAAATATTTTCTCTTTTAACTCCAATTCACCATTGTTGTTCACCCAATTTTATTTTTGGGCGTTCTTTGCTATTGTTTTTTCATTGTTCTCTTTGTTTAAGAACAAAGTATTACTGCGAAATACCTTTATTTTCTTCGTTAGCATATTCTTTTATTACAAGACGAGTGGGTGGGCGACCTTGATTCTGGTGTTTGCCACGATTCTGAACTTTTGGCTCGGCTTGGCAATGAACAAGCGGGAATCGAACGGGGGACGGCTGGTGTGTCTGCTCGCGGGACTGTTCTTGAACTTGGGCATTTTGTGTTATTTCAAATATGCCTATTTCTTTGCCGATATGATTTTCAATCTTGTTGGCGTTCAGCTTCCTGTGGTTAATGTGTTTGCCGAAATAGGGAATGTTATTGCGGGAAAAGCTACCTTCACGGTCGATAAGATAATACTTCCCGTGGGTATTTCTTTCTACACGTTTCAGTGCGTCAGTTATATTATGGATATATTCCGCAAAAAGGTTGCACCGGTCGAGAATATTCTGAATTTTGGCTTTTATATCACGTTTTTCCCGCAATTGGTGGCAGGG
>JAFZTG010000040.1 GCA_017618935.1 Bacteroidales bacterium
ATTCTTGCAAAATGGATGCTTCGCATTGAAGCAGTGAAAGCAGCTTCGAGCAACAAATATATCTTGATGAATGTTCCTAATTCAGCCATAGAAAAAGTAACAGCGTTGCTTCCAGGAATGAAAAGTCCTACAATTATGCCTTTGAAAGAAGAAGGTTGGAGTTCTGTTCATTCGGTAATCAACGAGGACGATTTCTGGGACATTATTGAAAAAGTTCGTGAAGCCGGAGCAGAAGGTATCTTAGTGTGTCCAATTGAGCAAATGATACGATAATGAGTGTAGTAACAATTTGGTTGTTGTGTGGCGTTGCAGGATTAGCATTGGAACTGGTTCTGCCAGGGCTCATCGTGCTATTTTTCGGGTGCGGTGCTCTTCTTACGGGAATTGCCGCTTGGATTTTCCCTTCATTACAAATTGAAGGTCAACTGATTATTTTTGTCGTAAGTTCGGTAGTGTTGCTGCTGGTTTTCAGAAAAATGCTTCGAAACCATTTCTTCAACAAATCAAAGGAAAGTGGCGACGAACTTGCTGACGAATACATTGGTAAAATAGCCATTGCAACCAGCGATTTCGTATCAGGCCGAGGTGAAGTGGAATTCAAGGGTTCAAAGTGGGAAGCAAATTCACCCGACGAAATCCACACAGGTGACCAGGTTGTGATTACCAGTCGTGAAAGCATTAAATTGACGGTGAATAAACAATAAAATTGTAGAGACGTGCCATGGCGCGTCTCTACCTTTATTTCTTTTTCGGAACGACAGTACCCGTAAATACCAATGTTTGTTCCGTTGGTTTTGCGTTAGACGTTACAATAGCCGTCTTGGAGAATTTTCCACCCGTAGCAGCATCAAACGTCACTTGAATTTCTCCTTTTTGGCCAGGCATAATGGGTACCTTCGGCCAGATTGCATCAGTACAGTTGCATGCAGGCTCAACTTTTGATATAATTAATGGTGCATTTCCTGTATTGGTAAACGTAAAAACTACGTCAACAGGAATACCTTGGGGTATATCACCAAAATTATAGGAATCTTTATCCCACGTAATGGCAGGAGATTTCAAATCACTAACACTCAATTGTTTCTTTTCATCGGGGTCGCCCCATTGTGCAAAGGTTACAAATGGTAGAACTGTCGCACACAACAACGCTAGAATAATTCGTTTCATAGTTTCATTTTTTATATTAGACAAAGAACGTAATAAAAATGTTACATTCAAAACACTTTTTTCATAAACAAATACCTTGCCAAAAATTGTATAAATAAGTTGAGGTCTTGAAATTTATCAATTTCCCCGTCTTACTCTTTTTTGCGAAGGGAGATTAACTAAAAGTGTTCTACTTTTTTAGTTTCTTCGGTAGCTTTTTATATACCTCGTTGTATGCGTGGTCAACAAGTGATCGGATTAATGTATCGTCGGCATCTTGATTAAACCAGACTTGATTCCAGTATTTTTTGTTCCAATGAAATGCCCCTTCAATGCTATTATATTGTTCGCGAAGTTCAATGGCTTTCTCAGAATCGCACTTCATAGTTGCGAGGTCAGGATTGTCCATTGCGACGCAAGCGAAAATCTTACCTTGCAGACGAAAGACTAATACATTTTCGTCAAATGGCATATCTTCGGTCACGTTTTGTAACGATAGGCAGTATTCCCGAAATTCTTCAATGTTCATAATGCTTTTTTTTACAAAATAAAACAATTCTTTTTTATTTGATTTCTTGTTCGTTCAATATTTTGGCACAATATATGCTTTAACAAAATCAAAATAAATTACTTATGTCTAACTAAAACTACAAAAACATGAGACGAAATTTTACCAAAATTTTGCTGATAGGCACTGCTATTGCTCTGTTTACGGCATGTGACAAGAATGAGGACGTAACCAAAAAAGAGTCCTCGAGTAATCAAACTGAAGAACAGAAACAGAATGGTAGTCAGCAGGATGATTATCCTTTGCCAGCCATTATTCAAAACGGTGTCATTAAAGCGGCGTTTTCTATTTCTGATACTTCGAAAGCGTATTTTAGCCAAGGTAATCTGCAATACCAGGCAAGTACGAATACGTGGCGTTTTGCTCCCAAGCAATATGAACGGGCTGGTTATGCCAACAAAAAAATCTCTCCGACCTACGATGGCTGGATAGATCTATTTGGTTGGGGAACAAGTGGTTGGCCGACAAATGGTTTCGAAAACCCCAATAGGGCATATCACCCATACGACACGAGTAGAAAATGGTCTAATTATGACCTTGGATGCAAGGGAGGATTGAGTGGCATGACAGGTGATTACGCCAATGGCGACTGGGGCGTGTACAATGCGATTTCAAATGGTGGTAATCAGCCGGGAATGTGGCGTACTCCCTCGAAAAACGAATGGATGTATTTGATAAACTCGCGTCCCGATGCGGCAAACAAGTACGGTTATGCAACAATCAATCTCGGTAACGAAGAACGTACGGGTCTTGTCTTACTCCCCGATGAATGGGAACAACCTAATGGCGTTACGTTTAAAAGTGGTGAAAACAGCGATGATGTGACCACTCTGCTAAACAATTATTCCCTCGATGAATGGAGAAAGCTGGAAGCAAATGGAGCGGTATTCCTGCCTTTTGCTGGCTTACGTAGCAAATTAAATGTTGACCTCGATTCACCCGGAAAAAGAGGTCTTTATTGGTCTTCTTCAATTTACGATTCCAGCAAAGGATATTTACTAAGATTCGATTTGAATTGTGTAAATCCCAAAGAGTCAAACTACTTTTATCGTTACCAAGGTATGGCAGTACGCTTGATTCAAGATGTGAAATAATTGCAAAAACACCATTGTTGAGGAGCGGAAGCAATTTCGCTCCTTTTTTTGTTTGTTTCCTAACGAAAAGTGTAAAGTGTTTTTACACTATGCTGGTTTTCAATTAAGTACACTCTTATGCAAAATTTTAAAAAATAGACGTACCTTTGGCTGTTTTAAAAATGCTATGGGTATAATATCAAAATTAGTTGGTCAGACGGCAATCTATGGATTAAGTACCATAATTGGTCGTTTTTTGAATTTTATGCTTGTGCCGCTCTACACGCGGTGTTTCTCGCAGTCGGAGTATGGCGTGGTGACGGAACTCTATAGTTATACGGTGTTCCTTATGATTTTCCTCACGTATGGTATGGAAACAGGATTTTTCCGGTTTGTGCAGAACAAGGAAGACCAGCCAAAGGTTTTTTCAACCATTATGACGAGTCTTTTTTCGTCATCGGCAATTTTTATAGGACTAATTTTCATCTTTCTTTCGCCCATTTCGTCGGTACTTGGTTACGAACAGCATCAAAATTTCATTATGATTATGGCAATCATCATCGGCATTGATGCTTTTACCAGCGTGCCATTTGCCAAACTGCGACACGAAAACAAGGCGCTGAAATTTGCTGCAATAAAACTTACTAACATTGCCATAAACATAGGACTTAACATATTGTTAATCATAGTGTTCCCGCAAATGGCGAAAACGAGTACGAACGTGTGGTTTGTTGAACATTTCGCCCAACCCGATGTATTGTGGATATTCATTTCGAACCTTGCAGCAAGCGTTGTAACGCTTCTTATGCTTCTTCCCGACATTATAAAATCACGCAATGGTTTCGATTATGAATTACTTCGCCGCATTCTCGGATACTCGTGGCCGTTGCTCATTTCGGGACTCGCCGGCAGTATCAACGAGGTGTACGACCGTGTTTCGTTGCGATACTTTCTCACCGTTCCCGAAGGACAGGACGCGTCGCAATATATTCTTTCGCAAGTCGGCATTTACGGTGCAAATTATAAATTGGCAATGATTATTTCCATTTTCAACCAGGCTTTTCGTTTCGCCGCCGAGCCATTCTTCTTCTCACGAATGAAAGAAAAGGATTCGAGACAGATTTATGCCAAAATAATGAACTATTTTACCATTTTCACACTGTTTTTGTTCCTTACAATCATATTGTATATTGACTTTTTCAAGCATTTCATCGGTACGAATTTCCACGACGGACTTTCCATTATTCCTGTGCTTTTGATGGCAAACATTTTCTTGGGAATCGTGTTCAATTTGTCGATTTGGTACAAGGTGACAAATCAGACAAAATTCGGTATAGGAATTACAGGATTCGGTGCAGTTATCACATTGGCAATCAATATGATATTTGTACCTATTTACGGTTATGTAGCATGTGCGTGGGCAACATTGGCGTGCTATGTGCTTATGGCAGTGCTGTCGTACAACCTTTGCCAAAAACATTATGGGATTCCGTATAAATTGGGAGCACTTGCATTTTATTTCATTCTTGCCGGCATATTCTTCATAGCCGATAAATTCATTATAATTGACAACGTAATTCTTTCATACACGGTAAAAACAGTCTTTTTACTTTTGTTTGCAGGATTGACGGTGGGAAATGAGGTTCGACTCGCGAAATCTAATAGGGAATAAGAAGATCGTCATTTCTTTTTTATGAACTTTTTTTGTAAAAACTATCTTGTTTTGTGAATCATACCAACAGATTTTCCAATCAAAAACGTATATTTGTAAAGTTCAAATTTTATGTTTATGAAAAAATTTCTTCTTCCTACAATTTTACTTTGCGGATTATGTGTGTCGTGTTCGCAAATCGAGAACAATCACGAGCAAATTGCAACCGACACGACGTGGAAACAGCTGACGCTCCGCGAAAAAATCGGACAGACAATGATGGTTTCGTCCGATATGTATATGCACAAGCAGATTGGTAACGGCACGCTCGACACGTTTTTCCTGAAATATCCAGTGGGCGGTTTGTTTATGGCTCAATGGCATTTCACCTATCAAAAACCCGACACGTTGTTGTTCGAAACGTTCATTCCTCGTATCATAAAAGAATACAACGCCGCTTCAAAATTGCCGTTGTTCATCAGCGAAGATTTTGAGCGTGGGGCAGGATATAACTATAACACTGCCACCAAGTTACCTGTTGAAATGGCGATTGGTGCGGCAAATGACACGTCGTTGGCGTACGCACACGGAAAAATTCTTGGCGTTGAAGCCCGCGAAATGGGTTTCAACTGGGTACTTGCTCCTGTGAGCGACTTGAATATCAATCCGTTACATCCGCTTGTGATTGAACGCTCCGTTTCTGACGACGCCGAACGTGCTATTCCGTTGTTACATAGCCAAATGAAAGGTTTGCAAGACCAAGGTGTCATAACCACGGTGAAACATTTCCCTGGCGACGGTGCCACCATCTGCGACCAACACTTGGTGACTTCGGCAAACAATATGTCGTGGGTAGAATGGAGAAAGACCTATGGTAAAGTGTTCCAGACATTTATCAAAGAAAATACTCCGTCGATTATGGTTGGCCACCTTCGTTTCCCTGCGTACCAAAAAGTTGACACGCTGAATGGCGATTTTCTCCCAGCAACGTTATCTAAAGAATTGATGCAGAAATTGTTGAAGCAAGAAATGGGCTACAAGGGCGTGGTGATTTCCGACGCATTGAACATGGGTGGCGGTTACGGATTCTACGAATCGGAATTGGAGACTGCCGTTCAATGTTTTGTGGCTGGTGCCGACATTGTATTGTGGCCGCCGCTTGGATATATGGACACGATTGAAGCACGCATAAACCGTGGTGAAATTTCTATGGAACGTCTCGACGACGCCGTAGAACGCGTGTGGGCATTGCGTGAACGCTACAATTTAATTGATAAGGAAAATCGTATGCCGATAGCTCAGCCAAAACCTTTAGGTTTTGATGAGTACACAAACAACAAACTCACCGAATTGGCTGAAAAAGCAGTGACGATTGTACAAAATAAAGGCGGTCAGATTCCACTTGACACGAATACGACAAAGAAAATCTTGTTGGCAAACATCAGCCACAACGACTATTGCGCCGTGTTTGAACCGATGAAACAAGAGTTGGAAAAACGTGGTTTCCAAGTTGACGTGAAACACAATCTTCACAAGGACGAATGGGAATGGCAGTGGCATCGCATTTTGGAATACGACAAAGTGATTGTCTGCTTCGAAAACCACTATTTTGCCCCTATTGGCTCGCCATTGTTGAAAGATTACGAGGCATACTGCCTCTGGACAATGGTTAAATTGCCGAAAGAAAAGGTCATTGGCGTTTCGTTCAGCAATCCGTACTATAATAAATATTACTTGAACAAGAATTCCCTACTCATCAACGCATACAGCAGCGACCCATTTATGCAGCGCGCTGTGGTAAAAGTCCTTATGGGCGAGATCGAGGCACCAGCCACTTCGCCAGTAAATTTGGATAATGAGTTGATGAAATAGTATCGGATTTTATGAATCAAAATCCCGAACAGATAGCCCGCGACAATATCGATAGTCTGCTTGAGCAGGCAGGTTGGACGATTCAGTCGAAAAGCAAGATAGACTTTTCGGCGGGAATCGGTGTGGCTGTGCGCGAGTATCAGACCGATGCGGGACCTGCCGACTACGTGCTGTTTGTCAACCGAAAACCCGTGGGCATTATTGAGGCGAAACGCGAGGAGGAAGGTGTGAACCTGACAGTGGTTGCCGAGCAATCGGTGCGCTACGCCAACGCAAAATTGAAATACCTGAACAACGAGCCGCTGAACTACGTTTATGAAACGACAGGCACGCTGACGCATTTCACTGACTACAGCGACCCGAAACCACGCAGCCGTGTGGTTTTTGCGTTTCACAAACCCGAAACTTTTGCCGAGTGGATGCGCAATGGCAAGAGCTTGAGAAACCGCTTGCAGGACTTTCCTGCACTTGACACAACAGGACTTCGACCAGCACAGATTAAGGCGGTGACGAATCTTGAAGAATCGTTCCGCAACAA
>JAFZTG010000001.1 GCA_017618935.1 Bacteroidales bacterium
AGTTGGTTATCTTTTTTATAAGGATTCCGTTTTAATCTCAAATTTGATGTATTATCCATTGTTGCTAATAGTTATTACTATTTTGTTAGCAATGATTGTTTATTTTACGTTTCATTCATTCGAGAAATACGAGAAAAATCAACTTTGGGTGGGAATGTCGAAGGAAACTGCTCATCAGTTGGGAACACCTATCTCGTCGTTGATGGCATGGACAGAGATATTGAAAATGAAGGAAATAGACCCCAATATCATCAGTGAATTGGATAAGGACGTGCATCGTTTGGAGACAATTGCCGAACGTTTCTCAAAAGTGGGTTCAATTCCTAATCTTACTCGCGAGGACGTGGTTCAAACCACATTGAACGCCATTAATTATATGAAAAATCGTACTGCCAAGACGGTGATTTCCAATGTTATAGTACCCGAGGAACCATTATATGCAAATTTGAACACCTCGCTTTTTGCGTGGGTTATCGAAAACCTTTGGAAAAACGCCATCGACGCAATGCAAGGGAAAGGAATCCTCACAATTGAGATTTCCCAAGAAAACGATTTGGTCTGCATCGACATTTCCGATACGGGCAAGGGTATTCCCCGAAATAAGTTCAAGACGATTTTTCAACCTGGATTTACCACAAAAACGCGTGGTTGGGGACTTGGGCTGAGTCTTGCACAACGTATTGTGAAGGAATATCATCACGGAAAGATTGTAGTGAAATCTTCGGAAATCGACAAAGGAACCACATTCCGAATCTCGCTTCCAAGAGTGAGTTAAATAAACGAAATCAATTTGTTTTAGATTTACAAATAATGCGACACGTTTTATTAATTACAAGAAAAATCGTATTATTGCATTGAAAATTATCGTTATGAAGCGTTTTTATACTCTTTTTATACTCACACTCATTTGTGTTTGCACGTTTGGTCAGACACGTGAAATTACAGGTAAGGTAACATCGGCACAAAATAAGGAACCGATAATTGCGGCGACAGTTGCTGCAATGCTAAAAGGCGATGCGGGAAACTACATTCCCACAAGTTATGGCGCATTCACCGACATTGACGGTTCGTTTGTGCTTGAAATTCCTAACGACGCTGCTGCCATTGAGGTAAGTTATATCGGTATGGAGACAAAACTTGTTCCCGTTACTTCGGAAACGCATTACGAGATTGCCTTGGGTGAAGACGCCATTGCCATCGAAACGGTTGTGGTAACAGTTCCTTACGGCAAGCAGAAGAAAGAGGCGTTTACCGGTTCTTTGACCTCGATAAAAGCCGAAGATATTATCGCTTCGCAACAATCAAGTTTTGAAAAATCATTACAAGGACAAGTTCCGGGCGTTGTGCTGACAACCACTTCGGGACAACCGGGTTCTTCGTCGGAAATTCAATTGCGTGGTGCCGGCTCTATCTCGGCAGGAAGTTCTCCGTTGATTGTAATTGACGGTGTGCCAATGTTTTCGGGCGAAACATCGCAAAATTCCGATGCTTCGTCGGTTCTGACCTCGTTGAATCCAAGCGATATTGAAAGCATTTCTATCTTAAAAGACGCGGCAGCCACATCGTTATACGGTTCACGTGCATCAAACGGTGTCATTATGGTGACGACCAAATCTGGTAAGTCGGGAAAAACAATCTATAACTTTTCCACCTCGCAAGGCGTGGGCATGATTTCCAAAGGCAAGTTCGAGTTGATGGATGCGGGAGAATACAAGTCATGGCTTACCGAGGCCATGCGAAATGCTGGTAAAACGAATGAGCAAATCGCCGAGGAACTGTTGGACGATACGGCTAGTACCGATTGGTTCGACGAAGTATATCGGAAAGCGTGGAACCAGTCGTATGAGTTTTCTGCACAAGGCGGAACCGACAATACCACTTTTTTTGCTTCTGGTCAATACAAAAACGAGAAAGGTATTGTTACAGGAACAGACTTGAAACGTGCATCTGCCCGCTTGAACCTGACGCATAAGGCATCGGACAAGTGTTCTTACGGAATGAAATTGAATCCGTCATTCACCACGCAACATAGCACCGTGGAGCCAGGATATACGTCAAGCCCCGTAACCACGGCTTATACAGCAAAACCGACGGTTGCCGTGAAAAATGGCGAGAAATACAATTTCATGAATAAGTTCTATAACCCTGTGGGTATCATCAACTTGAATGAGAATTATAACAAGACGAAACGACTTCTCGGAAATGCGTTTGTAGAATATAAATTTCCTTTGAATCTTGAATTTAAGACAATTGCCAACATTGATTACATCAACGTTGAGGAATATGCGTATCTGCACCCGGAAACGCCAGACGGTTCCGATAAAAACGGCGTTTCGTCATATTACTCCACAAACGTCACCACGTGGACATCGTCTTCCACCTTGCGTAGAAACTTTCATTTGCTGAAACATTCATTCCAGATTATGGGTGGTTTCGAGGTGGAATCAAATTCATTGAACTATTCCAACATGATTGCGTCGAATTTTGCTTCAGAAAATATGTCGAGCATTGCGAATGCGTCACAAATGGAGCAAATGAACGAATACGGAAGAGCAGCCTCAATGTTGTCGGGGATTTCAAGTTTCCAGTACAATTATGCGGCAAAATACTATCTGAGCGCAAGTTTCCGTGTTGACGGTTCTTCAAAATTCAGTCCGTCAAACCGTTGGGCTCCGTTCTGGTCGGTTGGAGGTTCGTGGATAGTTTCTGACGAACGGTTTATGCAATCACTTTCGTGGATTGACAAATTGAAAGTTCGTGGTAGCTACGGTACTTCGGGTAACTCCGACATTGACGATTATTTGTTTATGCAGTTATACACCTTCGGTCAAAACTACATGGACGAGCCGGGTAGCACGCTTTCTACTATGGGTAACGAGAACCTGACATGGGAGAAAAACCACAATGCCGATTTTGGTATTGACGTCAAATTTATGAAACGATACAATCTAAGCGTGGATTTGTATAACAGAAACACGTTCGATTTGCTTTTGGCGGTGCCAGTTTCAATGACGACGGGTTACGAGAGCCAGATGCAGAACGTGGGCTCTATGGTAAACCGAGGTGTGGAATTATCGTTGTCGGCAGTGGCTGTCAATCGTGACAAATTCAATTGGACCACAACGCTCACATTCGCTCATAACCATAACGAAATCACCGAATTATATGGTGGCGACACGATTGTGGTTAGTACCAAGATTCGTACCGTCGGCCAGTCATTGCAAACATTTTATTTGGCAGAATGGGCTGGCGTGAATTCAGCTGATGGTTCTCCAATGTGGTACGACGCAAACGGAAATCTTACCAAAGATTACAACAAGGCTCGAAAGGTAATTGCCGGCACTGCCGATCCGAAATTCACCGCTGGTTGGACCAACAATCTTACCTATGGCAACTGGGCGTTGAACTTCATGTTCTATTGTAGCTATGGCAACTTGATTTTCAATCAGTTGAACAACGAACTGATTGCCGATGGTGCCACAACGGAATTGAATCAGTCTGCCGACGCTCTTGATTATTGGAAACAGCCAGGCGATAACGCAAAAAATCCTAAAGTTGTTCAAAATAACGGTAGCAACGGTAACAGATTCTCTACCCGTTATTTGGAAGATGGTTCGTATATCCGTCTGAAAAACATTCAGTTGAACTATACAATTCCGTCGCAAGTGTGCGAAAAAATGAAATTAAGTCGTTGTATGATTTATGCACAAGTGCAGAATCCGTTTGTATGGACAAAATTCAGTGGTCTTGACCCCGAAACTCGTTCAAACGGTATCTATTACTACGATTATCCGAAACAACGCTTATTCTTGATGGGAGTAAATCTTTCGTTCTAAATCGTCTTAAAAAGACCATTAGGTTGTTGCTATAATTATTTCCCCCGTAATAAACAAAATCAAGGGTAAACTATTCTTCCACCGAAATGGTTTCCAAAGCTTTACGAACACGTTTAAGGGTTTCTTCCTTGCCAATCATTTCAAAAATGTCAAACAAGTGGGCTCCCATACAGGCTCCAACGACAGCAAGACGCAAGCAGTTGCATATTTGTCCAACGTTGAATTCATTTTTCGCAATAAAAGCCATTGTTTTTTCTTCCAAAACTTTTGACGTGTAGTCCGTCTCGTTTTCCAAAAATTCCAATGTAGCCTGAATTTTCTCGGCAGCATTGTCTTTCCAACGCTTCTTTACGTCTTTTGGCTCGTATGATTGCGGTGCTTCGAAGAAATAGTAGCCGTTTGTCCATAAATCTTGTACAAATACGGCACGTTCCTTAATCATATCGCACACACGAACAACGTAATCCGTTGATGCAGAGATATTTTTCTCTTTCAGAATTGGCATAAACATTTCTGCCAATTTGCTTGACGAAGTACGATGAATCCATTGTTGGTTGAACCATTTTGTTTTTTCGGGGTCGAAACGTGAACCAGATTTCCCCACACGTTCAAGCGAGAATGCCTGAATGAGTTCGTCCATGGTGAAGATTTCTTGTTCTGTTCCAGGGTTCCAACCAAGCAAAGCAAGCATATTTACAAATGCCTCAGGCAGATAGCCATTTTCGCGATAGCCCTGTGCCGTTTCGCCATCGTCGCCTACCCAAAACAGCGGGAATACGGGAAAACCAAGTTTATCGCCATCGCGCTTGCTTAACTTTCCTTGTCCTTGTGGTTTCAAAATCAATGGAAGATGAGCAAATTTAGGCATCACATCTTCCCAACCAAACGCACGATACAAAAGCACGTGCAGAGGCATAGACGAAAGCCATTCCTCGCCACGAATTACGTGAGTAATCTTCATCAAATAGTCGTCAACCACGTTTGCCAAGTGGTATGTTGGCATTCCGTCAGATTTGTAAAGAACTTTGTCGTCTAACTCGTCAGTGTTGAAATGCACATCCTTACGGATTTCATCATATAAATCAACATTTTGATTTTCAGGCATTTTGAAACGAATTACAAAATGTTCTCCCGAGTTCAAACGTTTTTCAACCTCTTCTTTCGACAACGTGAGGGAATTGCACAACTCCATACGAGTTTTGTGGTTATACACAAACGGAACTTTTTCCTGTTCGCCTTTCGTACGCAACGCAGCCAATTCTTCAGGTGTGTCGAATGCAAAATAGGCATTTCCCGACTCAATAAGCTGATATGCATATTGTTTGTACAATGGTTTGCGGTCGCTCTGGCGGTATGGTCCGTAGGGGCCTTCGGGCGTAACGCCTATACCTTCGTCAACTTTTATGCCGCACCATTTCAGCGATTCTACGATATATGCCTCGGCATTTTTCACAAAACGAGTCTGGTCGGTATCTTCAATACGCAACAAAAAATCGCCACCGTTTTTCTTTGCAAACAAATAATTGAACAATGCGGTACGCACGCCACCCATGTGAAGTGGGCCCGTAGGACTTGGTGCGAAACGCACGCGAACTTTTCTTTTTTCCATGTGTATTTTTCCTTTTTTACTGATTAATCTTTGCCCAACTATCTTTCAGCGTGCATGAACGGTTGAATACCAAGTGTTCTGGCGTGGAATCCTTGTCAACGCAGAAATAGCCAAGACGCTCAAATTGCATTTTATCCAAGACTTTCACGTCTTTCAATGCTGGTTCCATTTTGCAGTTTTGTAACACTTGCAAAGAATTTGGATTCAGATTGTCGAGGAATGTCTTGCCTTCTTCAACTTCTTCGGGTGCCTCAACGGCAAACAAACGGTCAAACAGGCGAACTTCGGCGTCGAAAGCATGTTGTGCCGAAACCCAGTGAATCGTTCCTTTCACTTTTCGCCCGTCGGGTGAGTTGCCACCGCGTGAAGCCGGGTCGTACGTACAACGAATTTCGGTAATATTTCCTTCAGTGTCTTTTGTAACTTCCTGACATGTAATGAAATATGCATAACGCAAACGAACTTCTTGTCCGGGAGCCAGACGGAAATATTTCTTCGGTGGATTTTCCATAAAGTCGTCTTGCTCGATATACAATTCGCGACAGAATGGAATTTCGCGTGTTCCTGCCGTTTCGTCCTCAGGATTGTTGACAGCAGTCAAATATTCAGTCTTGCCTTCGGGATAATTCGTAATCACCACTTTTACAGGGTGAAGCACTGCCATCATACGAGGAGCAACTTTGTTGAGGTGCTCGCGAAGACAGAATTCCAAAACGGAATAGTCGATAATATTGTCGCGTTTTGCCACACCGATTTTTTCACAGAAATTTCTGATAGA
>JAFZTG010000041.1 GCA_017618935.1 Bacteroidales bacterium
AATTGCCGTCAATCCCGATGGTAGCGTGTTTGTACAAGCTACGGTTATAAATACGGGAAAAGCTGCATGTGCGTGGGACGTTTGGCACAACACCCGTTTCGATGGAATGTGCAAAATGTCGGTTTCCGTTGAAAATCAAGACGTTAAAGTGGTTCCTGTATTGAATGACAATTCCACGGAAATGCCTTTTGAAATGATAGAAGGTTCTTTCTCCTATTGCCCGCAAAAACCACCGAAATACTATGATGAACGGAGTTCCAAGACGTTTATATATCCGTCGCACCCAGAAATTTCGGTAGAAACAAACGGCTATTTGTTCACGATTTATTTTGAAAAACATAAAAAAACGGAGATTCATCCTGCACAAGGTTTAGTCGAGATATATAATCATACGGAACATTCCGAGGGGAATGATTTGTTGGAGGTTGAATATCACGCTCCCTATAAAACGCTCAATGTGGGCGAATCGATGAGTGCTTGGGAAGTATGGCGAATTGAAAAACAAAATAATATGGAAATAAAAAAGATTGAAACGGAAGAGGAATATCAAAACGTGTTGCAACGAATTGACGAGTTGATGAAGGCAAAAAAGGGAACTCCCGAATTTGAGGAATTGCAACTGTTGACCGATATTGTCGAAGATTACGAAGATTCACATTGCAATTAGGTTCGCATGAAAAGACTTTGTTTTATATTGTCATTGTTGCTCTTTACTTTGAACGGTTTCGCCCAAAGTGACGATTCATTGTTTGCGGTTCCCGACTTTGATTTTCCAGAAACGCCTATCAACACGCCCCAAGATACGATTGCTAAGGCTACTGAAGTTCAACCGGCTGAACCTCAACAAGTTGAAACACCAAAAGTTGCCGAGCAACCCGTTGAGACCTCGCATGTAGAGACTCCTCAATCACAACCAACGACAGCTTTACCATTGATGCTTCAAAATCAAGATGTCAGGACCTCAGCACCGACGGTAACGTCAATTATCTCGGAAATTCCCAACGATACGGTAAAGCCTGTTGTAAAAATCAAAGTGGTCACGACAGAAGAATTGGTGCAAAAAGAACAAAAATATGCGGAATTGGCATCGGCTCCGTTGAACGAGAAAGTTACCGCGGCAGATACCAAGAAACACGAATCGAGTGCGTCACCCGAAGATATGGAAGTAGTTGCGGGCAGAACCTACAAGGTGCAGGTTATGGCGTTGCAAACGTATAATCAAGCACGTGTTCGTGACATAAAGAGTAAAGTTGGCACCAAAGTGCCTGTGATTGTTGACGAAGACGATGGCTTTAAGAAATACATGGTGGGGGAATTTAACACCTATTACGAGGCCGTTCAATATCGTGACGAACTTGTGAAAAAAGGATTCAAGGGTGCGTTTGTCGTGGTATATTTCCGTGGTCATCGCGTTTCACGTCAGGAAAAAGGTTTTGAAGTGAAGAAAATAACACCTCAGAAAAGTTCAACACAAAAGAAATAGACTATGAAAGCAATGATTTTTGCCGCTGGACTGGGTACACGACTAAAAACCCTCACGGAACACAAGCCGAAAGCTTTGGTTGAGTGTAATGGTCGCACATTGTTGGAATATGCGATTCTGAAATTGAAATATTCGGGATTTTCCGAACTTGTGGTCAACGTACATCATTATTCAGAACAAATCATTGATTTTATCAATTCGCATGATTTTGGCATTCCGATTCACATCTCCGACGAGACAAGTCAGTTGCTTGACACAGGTGGTGGATTGCTTAACGCAAAACAGTTCCTTGACGGAGAAGAACCTTTTCTTGTATGCAATGTCGATATATTGAGTACAATCGATTTTCAGAAAATGATAGCGTTCCATAACCAACATAATGCGTTGGCAACTTTGGCAGTAAGTGACAGAAAAACATCACGTTACTTGTTGTTCGATACAGAAAATCAGTTATGTGCGTGGGAAAATTGCAATACGCAGGAAAAAAAGATTGTTCTCCCCCGTGAAAAATATATTCCGTTGGCTTTCAGCGGAATACAAATTGTTAGTCCGAAAATTTTTGATTTTATTACAGAAAGTGGCAAATTTGCAATCATGGATTTGTATTTACGACTTGCCAAGTCACAACCGATTATTGCGTATGACCATACAGGCGATTTTTGGTTGGACATAGGTAAATTCGAGGAATTTGAATCCATTGAAAACCAGATAAAAAACCGCAAATTTGATTTTTTGGAATAATGATTGAGACTATTTGGCACTTTCCTGAGCAAAAATTCAGTGAAGTTGATTTTGGCGAGGACATACTTCCTCAAATAAAACATATACTCGTGAGCCGTGGAATTGACGACAAACCGAAATTCCAACGATGTAAAAAACGAAGTTTTTCCGATTTATACGATCCGTTCCTTATGAAGGACATGGACAAAGCGGTGGAACGGTTGGAACGGGCATTGGACGAACACCAGAAAATTCTTGTCTATGGCGATTACGACGTTGACGGTACGACGGCTATCGCATTGGTCTACTCTTTTTTGTGTGACCAAAATGCCGATGTGGATTTTTACGTTCCCGACAGATATAATGAGGGCTATGGCGTTTCGGAGAAAGGTATTCGCGAAGCTATCGAAAACAACGTTCAACTGATTATTACACTTGACTGTGGCATAAAGGCGTTTCACACAATTGCAATGGCGCAGGAAGCAGGAATCGACGTGATTGTGTGCGACCACCACAACCAAGGAGACAAATTACCCAACGCATACGCTGTGCTTGACCCCAAGCGGCACGATTGCACATATCCGTTCAAGGAACTCTCGGGTTGTGGAGTTGGCTATAAACTGCTGTCGGGCTTGTGTCGCAAGCGTGGTATTTCGGAAAAGGAGAACCTGAATTGCTATCTCGATTATCTGGCAATTAGCACAGCTGCCGATATTGTTCCCATTGTTGACGAAAATCGGGTGTACATGTATTATGGTTTGATGAAGATGATTCAAAAACCATTGACGCCAGTAAAAACAATGCTTGCAGCATCCCGTTTGGTGGAACTATACGTGAATGGCGACGGCGAGGAACAGATAATCTGCCCCAACGGCAGTTTGACGGTGAGCGACGTGGTGTTTAAAATTGCCCCGAAAATCAATGCGGCGGGGAGAATGAAGAATGCCCGTGACGCAATCCATTTGTTATTGGCAAAAGACGCGAACGAGGCACTGCAATACTTTGCAACGGTGCAGGAACAAAATTCCGAACGACAGAAGGAGGAAAAACGCATTTGCAAGGAAGCCATTGAAGAAATCGCTTCGAATCCCAATACAAAATCGTTGTATTCCACTGTACTATATAGAGATACGTGGCACAAAGGCGTAGTGGGAATTGCCGCCGCAAAAATCATTGAACAATATTATAAGCCAACCATCATTCTTTGTGGCGACGGAGATGTGATTTCCGGTTCAGCCCGGTCGGTTGAAGATTTTGACCTTTATTCGGCGATAGACGCGTGTTCCCAATATCTGACGGCATTTGGCGGGCACAAACATGCGGCAGGACTTTCGTTGCGAAGAGAGAATTTTGAGAATTTCAAAAACCTGTTTGAGGAAACGGTTAAATCGACCATAAAACCGTCGCAACTCAAACCAACAATCTATATTGACGATAAAATGACGTTGGACGACGTGACTATGAATCTGTATAACCAAATACAAATTCTTGCCCCGTTCGGACCAGAAAATATGGATCCCGTGTTTGCCATTTGTGGCGTTACTCCAGAGTCAGTGTATTTTATGGGTAGCGAGGAAAAAGTTCATATAAAATTATGTTTCAGGAAATCGGATAACACCATACTTTCGGCAGTGGGATTCTATATGGCAGAGAAATGGAAATCGTTACCACCCAAAGTTCCTATCGACATTTGTTTCACAATCGGGCGGAACGTGTACAAGGGAAACATTTCGCTTCAACTAATGCTGAAGGATGTTCGGGTTTCGAAGTAAACCATGTACCCAGATTTGTTTGTGTGAGCAGAATGGAACAGTTTGCATAAATGAAAAAAAAAGTCCAACCATTTACTGATTGGACTTTTTTGTTACATAGCAAACGCTATGAGATTTGATTTCAGAAATTATTTAATGATTTCTTTCATTGCTGTCATTTCTGCACGAAGATCTTCACCAACGATTTCGATGCCATGGTAACGGATTTCAGCGTTTACGCGAACCAATTCCATGTTGTCAACGTGAGCATCTTTGCCATCGTTGTAGTTCTTACCGATAACGTCAGTGTCGATTTTGCTCATGAAATCCTTCAACAAAGGACGGCAAGCGTTGTCGAACAAGTAGCAGCCGTATTCTGCAGTATCGGAAATAACCTTGTTCATTTCGTACAATTTCTTACGTGCAATTGTGTTGGCGATTAGAGGCACTTCGTGAAGTGATTCGTAGTATGCTGATTCAGGTTTGATACCAGATTCAGTCATTGATTCGAATGCCAATTCAACGCCAGCCTTAACCATGGCAACCATCAACGTACCTTTGTCGAAATATTCTTGTTCTTTGATTTCGTCGTTTGAAATTGGAGTTTGTTCGAAAGCAGTTTCACCTGTTGCTTTTCTCCAAGTCAACAATTTCACGTCGTTGTTAGCCCAGTCTTCCATCATTGTCTTTGAAAATTCGCCAGAAATGATGTCAGCCATGTGTTTGCGGTACAATGGACGCATAATTTCCTTCATTTCTTCAGCAAGATAGAAAGCTTTCAATTTTGCTGGGTTTGAAAGACGGTCCATCATATTGGTGATACCACCGATTTTCAATGCTTCGGTGATAGTTTCCCAACCATATTGGATGAATTTTGCAGCCCAACCAGGGTTGATACCTTTTTCAACCATTTTGTCGAAGCAAAGAAGAGAACCTGTCTGCAACATACCACAAAGGATAGTTTGTTCACCCATAAGGTCGGACTTAACTTCTGCAACGAACGAAGAAGAAAGCACGCCAGCACGGTCGCCGCCTATGGCAGAAACGTATGCCTTGGCGATTTCCATACCGTCGCCGTTCGGGTCGTTTTCGCGGTGAACAGCAAGCAAGCAAGGAACACCAAAACCACGTACATATTCAGCACGAACTTCAGTACCTGGACATTTAGGAGCAACCATGATTACCGTAATGTCTTTTCTGATTTGTGTACCTTCCTCAACGATGTTGAAACCGTGAGAGTAGGATAGACAAGCACCTTTCTTCATCAAAGGAAGCGCTTTTTTCAAAACAGGAGTGTGTTGTTTGTCTGGAGTTAAGTTTAAAACTAAATCAGCGGTTGGAATCAATTCTTCGAAAGTGCCAACTTTGAAACCTGCTTCAGTGGCATTTTTCCATGACTGACGTTTTTGGTCGATAGCTTCCTGACGCAACGCATACGAAACGTCCAAACCGCTGTCTCTCATGTTCAAACCTTGGTTGAAACCTTGAGCGCCACAACCTAAAATCACAACTTTTTTACCTTTAAGATAGTTACAACCGTTTACAAATTCCGAACGGTCCATAAAGTCGCATTTTCCAAGTTCTGCCAATTTAATGCGGAATGGAATTTCATTAAAATAATTAGCCATACAAATTTTTATTTAGTTAAACATCTGCAATCGAATACTTTACGTTTTTTCGATTTTGCAGTACAAAGCAACGGATTTTTTTGCAATTTTCGTAGTAGAAAGTGAGTTTTTTTAGTGAACTTTTTATTTTATGAGATGATATACAAAATCATTAGCATAAATTATTGAATGGCAGTGGGCTTATTCAGCTTTTTTTATATCTTTGCGGGCTAAAAAATGTTTGGTATGGAAAACAACGAAAATCAATTCGAATCGCGTGGAGAACGCAAACCTTTTGGTGGAAGAGGTGATGGTAAACCACGGAGAGATTGGAATTCAAGAGGACATTCGTTTCACGGAGACAGAAAACCGTTCCGTGAAAATTCTGATTTCGAACGTCCTCGTCGCTTTGAGAATGGAGAACGCAAGCCATTCCGTAACTTTGATGGGGAAAATTCAGAACGACGGGAATTCAAACCACGTCGTTTCAATGATAGACCGTATCGTAAATTCAATGATGACGAGCGTCCACGTCGCTTTGACGGAGAGCGTAAACCGTTTCGCAGTTTTGATGGCGAAAATTCGGAGCAACGGGAATTCAAGCCACGTCGCTTCAATGACAGACCGTATCGTAAGTTCAACGATGACGAACGTCCACGCCACTTTGACGGAGAACGTAAGCCATTTCGCAGTTTTGATGGCGAAAATCCAGAAAGACGCGAATTCAAGCCACGTCGCTTTAATCAATATCGACCAAATAATAGATTCCAGAAATCGTATGAACGTCCCGTTGACTACACGTCAATCGACACAAATCTGATTAAGCGTAATTTTGACGATGAGTGGAACGACGATGATGTGGTAATCATGGATAGCGTTCCGCAGGAAGAAGCTGTTGAGGTAAATCGTCCTGCAACGGAGGCCGAGGGGTATCGTCTAAACCGTTTTATTTCGAATGCGGGCGTTTGTTCGCGTCGTGCAGCTGACGATTTTATTGCGGCGGGAAAAATTACGCTGAACGGTGAAGTCGTTACAGACTTTTCAACCAAGGTGTTCCCTGGCGATGAGGTTTGTCTTGATGGAAAAAAACTGACGTCGCAAAGACGTGTGTATATTGTCTTCAATAAACCGAAAAACTGCATTTCTACTAAGTCTGACGATTTGGGAAGAAAAACGATTTTCGACTATATAAAGACTGACGTTGAGGTTAAGAATGTTGGTCGTCTTGACCGTGATACCACAGGCGTGATGTTGCTTACCAACGATGGTGATTTGATTGACAGATTGACGCATCCTCGTTATAATAAGATGAAAATCTATCACGTGTTCTTGAACAAAAATTTGTCGCCTGTCGATTTTGATGCAATTAAGGAAGGCGTTGAATTAGATCCGATTACCAACGAAGATGGAAGCGAAATCAAAGGTGGTTTTGTCGAGATAGATGATTTACAATACGTTGACGGTGAGAAAAATCAGTTGGGTATTCAGATTCACTCTGGTTTGTATCACGTTGTTCGTCGTATTTTTGAGAAATTCGGCTATCAAGTTGAAAAACTTGACCGAGTATATTTCGCAGGATTGACGAAGAAAGACTTGCCACGTGGTCACTGGCGTTATTTGACACAAAAAGAAGTAGCAATTTTGAAACGGGGAGCATACGCATAATGGCATTTAAATCGGGATTTGTAAATATTGTCGGAAACCCCAATGTAGGCAAATCTACATTGATGAACGAACTTGTAGGGGAGCGCTTGTCGATTGTTACGGCGAAATCACAAACGACACGGCATCGTATTTTGGGGATTGTGAATGGCGAAGACCATCAAATCGTGTTTTCCGACACTCCGGGCGTGCTGAAACCAGCGTATAAGTTGCAAGAATCAATGCTGAAATTTTCGGAATCGGCTTTGGTTGATGCCGATGTGATGTTGTATATAACTGATACAGAGGAAACTGCCGAGAAAAATGCCGATTTTCTTGAAAAGGTCAAAAAAATGGATCACGTTCCTGTCTTGCTGGTAATCAATAAGATAGACTTGATAGATCAAGAAAAACTTGTGAAACTTGTGGAATATTGGGAACAATTATTACCCAAAGCAGAGATAATCCCGTGTTCGGCTCTCAATAAATTCAATGTTGACTACATAATGAAGCGCATTGTGGCGTTGTTGCCCGAAGGCGAGCCATATTACGACCAAGATGCGTTGACCGACAAGCCGATGCGTTTTTTTGTCTCGGAAATCATTCGCGAGAAGATTTTGAAATTATATAGCAAAGAGATTCCATATTCGTGCGAAGTCGTTGTGGAGCAATATGAGGAAGCTCCGAAGAATGTGCATATTCGTGCAGTCATTAACGTTGCACGTGATTCTCAGAAGGGTATCATAATCGGCAAGCAGGGGGCTGGTATTAAGCGTTTGGGAGTGGAAGCCCGAAAAGACATTGAAACTTTCGTAGGCAAAAGCATTTATCTTGATTTGTTTGTGAAGGTTGAAAAAGATTGGCGAAACAATGTGCGCGACTTGCGTCAGTTTGGCTATCTGCAGGATGACAAGTAGATTCTTGAAATTCTCCTTGTACATTATTTATAATATTATTCAACAGTTTCTGTATCTTTGTTTCGGAAGTTTAGAATGGATTTTGAAATGATTTCTAACGATACAAATAATTCATTAAACGTAGAGGCACAATTAATCGCGTCTCTATTGGTAAAATCGTCTGTCAGCAAGCAGTTACAGGAAATTGCCGAAAAGATTCTTCACGGCGAGCGAATTTCGTGCGACGATGCGTTGGTGCTCTTCGAAAAAGCAGACCTGAACTTTGTGGGAATGTTGGCCAACTATGTGAAAACCAAGAAATTCGGCAATCAAGTCTTTTTCAATAAAAATATCCACATTGAGCCGTCAAACGTGTGCATACACAAATGCAAATTCTGCTCATACTACCGTGAGAAAGACGACAAAGAAAGTTGGGAATACAGCATTGACGAAATTGCAGCAAAACTAAAGACCATTCCCGCCGATGCCCTGACCGAAGTGCATATTGTTGGTGGTTGCCACCCTTCTCGCACCATTGATTATTATTGCGACTTGCTACGTCTTGTGAAACAAATCTTGCCACACGTTTATATCAAGGCGTTCACCGCCGTTGAAATTGAGTATATGGCAAAACTTAACACGATGAGCATAGGCGAGGTTCTGACCAAGCTGAAACAAAGCGGTTTGGATGCAATGCCCGGTGGCGGTGCCGAAATCTTCGACGAAAAACTTCGCGAGGAAATCTGTCCTTCAAAAACGAAAAGTAACGATTGGCTTGCCATTCATAAACAGGCACACCAACTTGGAATAGAAACCAACGCAACAATCTTGTATGGTCACAAAGAAACCTACGTCCACCGTATAGACCACCTGAACCGACTTCGCTCATTGCAGGACGAGACGCACGGTTTCAACGCATTTATTCCATTGAAATACAAGAAAGAAAACAACGTGCTCGGTATTGAACGCGAATTGCCGTGGACCGAAGACCTGAAGAATTTCTCCATAACACGATTGTTTTTAGACAACATACCGCACCTCAAGGTGTACTGGCCAATGTTGGGAAAAGATTTCTCCCAAATTACGCTCGATTATGGTGTTGATGATTTCGACGGCACAATCAACGATTCCACAAAAATCTATTCTATGGCTGGCTCCGTGGAAAAAGCACCAATAATTACCCAAGAAGAAATGATAACACTCATAAAAGATAGTGGAAAAATACCTGTAGAACGAGATACACTATATAATATCATAGTAATTCATAACAATAACACTATTTATGAATAACTCAATACAAACGATACGAGAGATTCTCACGAAAAACTATTTCAGTTATCTCTTTTATGCGTTGGTATTGTTCGGCATATATCCGTTGATATTGTGGGAGAAAGCCGATATGAACATTCTTGTGAACGACAACATTGCAAACTACACGCTTGACCCCGTTTTCATCGTATATTCACAGGCATTTGAGGGTTGGCTGTTCTTGGGAATTATTGTCGTTATGCTCTTCATTTCCAAACAAAAAACGTTTATGTTCATTTTTTCGGGACTGCTTTGCGGTGTGATTACAATGATTCTGAAAGACCATATTTTCGGCAATGTTCCTCGTCCGACAATGTTTTTGCCGCTGGATTCGTATTCACATATCTTACAGGACATCTCCATTTATAAAGAATATTTCTCGTTTCCTTCGGGACACACAATGACGGCATTTGCGGCAATGACGCTCTTTGCCTCGTTTACTCGACGAAAATGGCTGCAGATTGTGTGTTTTGTCATTGCTTTCGGAGCGGGATTTTCAAGAATATATTTATTGCAACATTTCTTTATCGACACATACGTCGGGGCTATCGTGGGATTTTGCGTTTCAGTACTAATATGCTATCTCTGTACGTCGGTATTTTCCATTTCCGGTACGCCACTAATAAGGAGAAACTTGATAAAAAACGATTGATTATTTCACCAACTTTGTCAAGTTGGAATTGCCGATAATACGGAGGATTTCTGGAATTTTATTCTCATCAACTTCAAGCTGAAGGACAAATTTTTTTGCCTGCGGTTTTTCGTCTGCGGTTACAAACGGTGAGAAAAAGTTGTAATTCAATTCTTGCGAAACCGCAAATAATTCTTTCACATCCCACGAATCATTTTTGAGTTTGCTTGTAAGATTTTGCCTTGACATTCCTAATTTACGTGCCAATTCAGCCACAGTAACATTTTGTTGCACTGCAACTTTACGAATCCAATCTCCTATATGTAGTTCTTCTATATCCATATATGCAACTTGCAAAAGTTTTTATTGACAAAAACAAAAATATTTTTACAAAAAGTTAAAGAAAATTTGCGTCGGTGAAATTTATTTTTACTTTTGTAAAGTTAATTTTTACAAAAGTGCAAGAAAATATTGCACACTAAAATTTATTCATTGTGTTTAATTAAAAAATGGAGGTATTATGAAAACAGTTAAAATTCTATCTTTGTGTCTTGCAGGTGTGTTTGGATTATATTCCTGCGGAAGTGACAACAAAGACGAGAAAAAAGAGGAAAAGAACAAAGTGTATTTGGTAAAGAGTCTTACTATCTCAGAGGATGGTGATTATGTAAAATATACTTTCACTTATGAAAACAACAAAATTGTTAAATGGACCGGTGTTGATTCAGATGGGGAAACTGATGGGGGAACGTTTTCATATCCTTCTGCCATTTCTGTTAATTATAAAGGGTTCGATGGAGAAGAAGAAGTAATTACATTGGATGCCACCGAAAATGTCATTTCAAAACAAGAAGGAATGTATTCCGATGGTGAACAATATAAGAGAACATACTCTTTTGTGGACGGATATTTGTCAAAAATAAGTTGGAACGAAAATGGTTCTATAGTTTATGCTTGGTCAAATGGAAATCTTACTACTATAAAAGACACGTACATCTATGATGATGGGAAAGAAGAGGAAACGTCGACAATAGCATACTCAGACATTGAAAACAAAACAAATATAGACTTTTGTTTGTGGTTAGATGATGCAGAGCCAATATATACAATTCAATTTATGAAAAATGTCAGTAAAAATATACCAAGTTCTGTGAAATATGGTACAGGTGCGCTTTCCATTATATCAACCACATTAGATGAAAAAGGTCGTCCTTCAAAAATGGTGTATGATGGATGTACCTATACATTTGAATATTACGATTAATAAATAAACAATTTTTATCAGAAATAGGCAGCCAATAAGGTTGCCTATTTTTTTTGAAAATTTTTAAATTTGTAATAATTAAAGATGTTTTATAAAAATAATTCTTCATATGGAAAAAACTAGGATATTTATTAGTCATTGTTTGGATGATAAAGCAAAAATTGATGACATGAAAATTTTCAATGATGAACATTTTGATTGTTACTTTGCAGAAGAATCATACTGTATAGGTAAAACTATTAGTGAAAAAATTGCTAAGGAAATCGATTCACGGGAATATTTCTTCTTAATCTTAACAAAGAAATCTCAAAAAAGTCCATTTGTAAATCAAGAATTTGGTTACGCCAAAGCCAAAGATAAAAAAATTGTCATAATAAAAGAGTCAAAAAATATAAAGCAAGAGGGGTTTTTGCATGGACTTGATTATTTGGATGCAAGTAAAGATTTAACTATGGATAAAATAATGAGCATTGTAGCAAAAGACTCGAAAAAAGAGGTTAATAATCTTTCCAAATCATCAATAGACAAAATCGTTATAAAAAATGATTATTTAATTCAGCAAAATGATGTTATTACATATAAAAATGAAGACAATAATAAGGATTTATTGGTTGCATTAGGTTGCCTCTTAGTCGGTCTGCTAATTATTTTGGCGGCAAAGAAATCTTAAACGAACTTTTCAGCGACAAAGAATATTCAAACGGCAATCCCCCAAAGGTTTGCCGTTTTTTTGTCTTTACGAGTGAAAAATATTTTTATCTGAGCAACGGGCAGCGTTTTTCACAAATAGTGTATATTTGCGAAAAAGAGTTAAGATTATGACAACAGCAATTACACATTCAACCGAACAAAGAATCGCAGCGCTTGTAAACAAACTTCCTTCTTTACAACAAAGCGAACTGGAAAAACAATTATCGTTACTTGTTTTGAGAAACGAGGCGGAACGATTGGGACAGTCCGTTGAGAAAAACACTGTTTCAATGAAAGAGATTGTTAACGAAGTAAGGAAAGTAAGACATGCAAAATAGAACAGTTTTTGATACAAACATTTGGGTGTCTTATTTTATAAAAGGAAAATTTGGTGAACTGATAGATTTAATTGTCGATAAAGATGTCAATTTCTTTCGTTGCGCAGAATTGACAAACGAATTGTACAAGGTCCTGTCAAGAAGAAAATTCCGAAAATATTTGAACTTGCCAATCGAGGATTATATGAATTTTTATGTATCGATAACTGAATATATTATCGTAGAAAAATTTTTCGAGGCTTGTCGTGATAAAAAAGACAACTATTTATTTGACCTTGCCTTTCAATCTTCGGCAAAATATTTGGTTTCTGGCGATAAAGATGTAAGAAATGTGGAATTTGCGACTCCTTTTAAGATTCTAAACCTTGCAGAATTCAAAAAACAGATTGCTTAAAAAGATGAATCAACGGCATTCCCCCAAAGGTTTGCCGTTTTTTTTTACAAAACTATTTCACATAAAGCGAAAAACTTTATTTTTGTAAAAAAGAATACACTATGTTATCAAAAGAAAATGTAAAGCACATAGAAGTCGTAACGGGGTTGACTTCGGCACAATTAAGAGATTTTTCTCCAGAGAAATTTCGAGAATTCATTGAACATAAAAAGAAAAAAAGACTCACCTTTCTTTCTGAATTTCCCACAATAGGCAGAGGAAACGTGTTACGCAACAGTTTGCTTTCCTCACAAGAAATCAATTCAGAAATCGACGCAATATTGAAATAAGAAATGACGGAAAAAGATGTTTTTCAGTTTTACAACGATGTTGTAAAGGTGATTTATTGCGAGGTGGAAGCAAGAAACAATACGTCATTTGCCTTCTCTTGCAAGTTTAATTTCGTTATTTATATCGTCCAACGTCAGGTGCATGCCACTTTTTTGTGCTTCTTCACGGAGTGCTAAAAATGCCTTACGCCCTTGTCGAAGGATTTCTTGTTCGTTGTCTAATTCAATTTCAAACGGTATTTTCCGTTTCCGAATTACCATTTTAGCGAAAATGTTAATGGCTGTGGTGGTTGACATTCCAAATTCAGAACAGAGATAGTCAAAGTTTTTCTTCACCTCGCTATCCATTCTTACCGTAAAAGCTGTTTGTGCCATAATTCAATTGTTTTGGTTGCAAATATATATTAAACAGAACCTAAATGCAACCGAATCAACCAAAATCTTTCACGATACAGATTGGTTTGTCTTTTTTTTACAAAATTCAAACATAGTAACAAATAATATGTTGTCGTAAACAAGGCGCGTATATGATTGGGTAATACGTTGAAAAACAAATATTCTTTTGCTTTTTTCACGATTATAAAAACGTTTCATTTCGTGTTAAGAACTTCATATACATTCTGTCAAAAAATTGAAAAAACTTGACTACTTTGTGAAAGTTTTTAAAAGGTGTATTATAAAATATAATATATTGATATTTAGGACTTTAAACAGACAGATATGAAAAGAATCGCCCTACTTGCAGCCACACTTTTGTTTTGTGCTGCTCAAATGTTCGCACAAGATTCCACGTATTATTGGAAAAACGGCAAGATAAAATGCCAAGGTTCCTGGATTGATGGTACTGAGCAAGGTTTATGGACTTATTGGGACTCGCTTGGTAACAAGGTGCAAGAATCAAATTTCTTGCGTGGTCGTCTCAATGGCAAAAACATCATATTTAAAAACGGGGTAAAAATTCAGGAAGCTACATACGTTCTTAACGAGCTATGGGGACCTTACACCGAATGGAACGACGAGGGCAAAAAAATGGTCGAAGGTTACTATAAACGCAATAAACAGGATTCTTCGTGGAAATATTACTATCCACAAGGAATTTTGAAAAAAGAACTATATTACAAAAACGACACGATGCTCGTTTGGAATCAATGTTACATACGTGGCGGTTGCACTGTAGCAAATGGAAACGGTAATTATCAGGAGACATGGGGAAACGGCAGTGTGAAAATGCAAGGAAACATTAAGGATGGCTATCGCGAAGGAGAATGGATTTCTTATTTTGAAAATAATAAAGTTAAGTCAAAAGGTTGCTATCGCCAAGGCGAAAAAGTTGGCAACTGGATTGAATATTACGGCAATGGCAACGTAAAAGAAAAAATCAGCATGACCGACTGCACGTATGAAAGTTATTTTGAAAACGGAAAACCGCAACAAAAGGGGTTTTATCGCAACAATAAAAAACACGGCGATTGGACTGTTTGGAATCAAAACGGAAAAGTAATCAGAGAAAATCACTACGAAGAAGGAAATCTTGACGGTGTGCAAAAAGTCTGGACTGAAGATGGAGAACATTTGTTGTCATCAATAACATATAAGAACAATCATAAAAACGGATTGGCACAGTGGTGGCTTGCAGACGGGAAAATTGATATGGAAGGTGGCTTTGTGAACGATTTGCAAGACGGTACATGGACCTATTATCGTCACGACAACGGAAAAGTCGGCAATACGGGAAAATTCTCTGAAGGTAAGAAAACAGGTCATTGGATGTGGTACTATGCCGATGGCTCAACCTGGAAAGAAGGTGATTATCAAAACGATATGAAGACTGGCACGTGGACTTTCTACTACGAAAACGGTCAGAAAGAACACGAAGGAAATTTTGAGAACAACCTTGAACAAGGTGAATTCACCCAGTGGTTCGAAAATGGAAGAACAATGACCATAGGCTATTTCGACAAAGGTTTGATGACAGGCACATGGACAGGTTGGTACGAAGAAAATCCTGACCAGATGAAATATAAAGTTGAATACAAAAACGGCGTAAATCACGGTATGGCAACATATTGGAACGAAAAAGGTCTGGTTCAAGCAGAGAAAAATTATGCAAACGGTCAGTTGCACGGCTCGTCGAAAACATATTTCCTTAACGGAAAACTCAATATTGCCGGTCAATATGATAATGGAAAAATGACAGGTCATTGGCAATATTATAATGAATCAGGCGTGTGCGAGCGCGACATAAATTTCAAGGGCGAACGTCCCGAAGGGAAATGGATAATTCGTTACAAGGAAGGACCTATAAAAGAAGAAGAATCGTACAAAGCTGGCGAACGTCACGGCAACTACAAGGCATATTCGGTACAAGGCGACTTGCTTTATTATGCAAAATACAAAAAAGGACGTGTGAAAAAAGTAAAAGTTGACAATCGTGCTAAAACATCTACGGTGAAATAATTATGGATAAAAGTACGTACGAGCGATTACTGATTGAGCTCGCAAAAAAACGAGAGTACCAAAAGTTGTTGGATTTGGCAAACGAGGTGGTTGCCGAGTATCCCGATTGGCACATTGCGTGGCACTATCAAGGTACGGCCTACGGGTTG
This sequence comes from Bacteroidales bacterium, assembly GCA_017618935.1. The sequence goes on from JAFZTG010000041.1 coordinate 15,659, forward strand.
CAGGAAAATCACGAGAAAGCCATCACATCGTTTATCAAGGCACTGGAGATAAAACCAAACTCCGAAAAGGCCCTATACGGACTAAGTGTGTCGTTTCACGCCCTAAAAATGTACACCGAGGCTATCGCCTGCCTGCTAAAACATCAGGAAATCAGCGGAAAGGAATTCAAATTGTCGTTTGCGTTAGGCGTAAACTATTCCGAATGTAACGAGATAGAAAAAGCTATTGATGCGTTCTCCTCGGCGCTGAAAATCAGACCCGAAAGCGAAGAGGCACTATTTTGTTTGGCGGATTGTTACAGAATACAAGAAAAATACGACCAAGCCATTGAATTTTATTTGAAGGCATTGGAGGTTAATCCCCAGAATGTGATGGTAAATCACAACACTGCCGTTTGTTACAAATTGCTGAACGACAATGAACATGCCATTGAGTATTATCAGAAAACATTGAAGTTAGACCCGGCGTTCCTTCATTCGTTACGCAATTTGGCAGATATCTATATAGAACTCGGGCAGCAAAAAGAGGCAATGGATCTTATACAACAGGCCCTCAAAATCAAACCCGATTCCGAAGATTTGCAAACATTGGCGGAGAAAATCAAGAGTTAGAGGAAAAACACCATATTCTTCTCGGTAAGAATTGAATAATAAAACCTTAATCTGTATGGTAACTATATAGAGTTATCGTATCAATGTGATGTATCCTTTTTCAAACATTTCTTCGTTTCTGATACTGATTGCTTTTATTTTGTAGGAATAGGTATCCATGCCTTGTGGTTCGCCTTTGAATGTGCCATCCCAGCCAATAGCCATATTGTCGCTTTCAAATACTACTTGTCCCCAACGGTTGTAGATTTTCACTTCAAGAAACTCTTTGATTCCCCATCCTTGCACGTATGCCATATCGTTGATTCCGTCACCGTTAGGGGTAAATGCCTCTGGCAATGCAATCTTCGAGTCAAATCCGACATTGAAATGTATGGTCGTATCGTTGGTGAAACAACCAAGCGAGTCTTCCATATAAATAGTATAGTCAAGCGATTCAGGGAAATCCATACAATCATATAATGCTCCGTCACCACATTGAAGGTCAATGTCGGGACTTGGACAATCGGAGCAAGAAAGGAACGAAGAAGGAACCCATGTGTACGAAACACCAGGAATCACTTTGGTATTCACATTGTAACTCTCACCCGCAATGAGCGTGTATGTGCGCGCATTTCCCACAACAGGGCTTCCGTCGGCGGAATAATAGACAATCTCAAAATCAGGTGCGCCTATGTAATATGGCTTTTGTTGAACAAAGATGGGGATAGTGTCAATCCTGTTACAATTGTATTCGTTATTTGTTTCTACATATATGTCTTGAGAACGTGATATGTGGATATCGGTTTTTGCATTCTTTGAATTGGTAAACAATTCTACGGGTTTCCAAAGAATTGATGAAAAGTCTCCAGTTGCTACAGCAGAAATATTTTCACCTACGCAAATTGCTGTATCTAAAGCAAATGTAACGTCAGGAATAGGGTAGGATTGGACATTTTTTTGAAGCTTGTCGTTGCAAATATGTGAGGTGAGCGATAAAGAAACAGGAATCACCGTATTGGGATTTTCAATTGTTATGGTAGGATTCTTTTCTGTTGAGGTTTTTCCATTGCCCAAATCCCATAAATAAGTTGCATCGCTACTTGCGACAGATGTGTTATGGAGTGTAACTGAGTAGGGGGCACAGGCAATGGTGTCCAAATCTTCCAAGCCACGAGTAAACATTGCGATCACGGGGAATGTCTTTATTGTGACGGAGATGTCACGCGTCTTGCACCCCGGGGCGTCAACGAAAAATTGTGCCTTATAAATATTGTCATCATTTCCCGACAATGCCGTGTATTGGTGCTGAATGCTCGTATCAGTAAATTCAACAGAAACACCGTCGCCAAATTCCCAATAGCAGTCGTAGCGATATAGATTTAATGTGTCAAAAACGGAGAATGTGACATCTTCGTGGATGCAGACTTCGTCTTTGTCGGCCATGAGGCTTGCTTCGTAGCCAGGAACGTGGACAGGAATGGTATAGGTGGTGTCTTCGCAGCCCCAATATTCACTTTTTGTATTGAGCCACAGTGATTGGTCGCCGTAATTGTCGAACGTAACAACTTGAATACTCCGTTTATTGCTGACGTAAATGGAATCGCCGCCGTCATTTTTCCACCAAGCAAATGATCTTATATAATTGTTGTAAATACTATTATCAATGTACACAATATATTTTTGTCCGGGTTCTTTGCATTTGTCGGCATCTTTAATTTTAATTTTGGCACCAACATCTTTTATATCAATTTCTTGCGTGCTGCTATCAACGCATTCGTTCCCTTCGGGGCTGTCACAGTATGCAACGAGTTTGATTTGATAAGGAATGTTTTTGGCCTTTGAGTAAGAGTGCGTGGTTATTTCTGATAAATTTCCGTTTTCTGAAATAATCGTATTGTCGCCAAAATCCCATGTATAGTGTGAAAGATTGTCTTCGTAACCAAAAATATTGAGATTTCGGGTGAATGTGGCGTCAAATCCAAGGCATAATTTTGGATGATCAACTCGGAACGACGTGTTTGGAACCACGGGTTTGATATAGTTGATTTTCGTTGCCGTGTCGCGACATCCAAAATCATCTTCCACGATGAGCATCACTGTCTTATAACCTTGCGTC
>JAFZTG010000042.1 GCA_017618935.1 Bacteroidales bacterium
CGTAAACGGAGAAACATGTGTCTTCGACGCGGACGCCCTGATTAACGGACTTGAGATTCTGGATTCGGAAACGAACAGCAAAGACGATGTTATGGTATTGTTCCCGACAAGAGAGAGTACGCCAAGCATCACAATTCAATGTGGCAATATGCTGTATCTTCTTATGGGAATAGCTTTTAATGACGAGGATCTTGAAGATTATACTGATTTAGGAGAAGTGGAAATGTAGTAAAAAACAAAGATGTACTATATTTCGTACGTTTGTAACAGATAGTTATTGCTTTCTGTATGAAGTGGAGCCAAAATCTTTCTGCTCTTCATTGCTCTTTGTGCTGTATTCTTTTGCGGATTTTTAACCGCATTAATCAATTGATTGTCTGTAAGTTGACAACAATAGAAACTGTATCTTTTCCTTTCGCTAAATTTATAAAGACGACAAGAAAAGTCATAAAACCTACCCCATTTTGTGTGTAACGGGTTTAGTATAACATCAACACTATTGATAACTTTGTCAAAACGATTTTTTAAGTCTGAGCGGTTAGATAATCTAAACTCCGAACAGTTTTCTTTGTCTCGTGTTGTCTTTAAAATATTATTTTCTCCGCACTGAAGAATTAAAAAACGCTTATCATTTACCACGAATTGTCTATGCGTTTCAAGTTCCCTAATTAAATTTTCAATATTTTCTTCTGTTGCTTCTTTCGGAGTACTAAAAATTTGATGTGTTTTTAGATCCTTTATTTTCCCGTTTTGTAAAAGAAACAAATTATTCCCATCCAATCCAGAAGCTAAATTTAGTTCAAACAATGCAGTAACTTGTTTATTATGAGTTAATTGATAAACTTTCTTCAAGTCATCCATATTGTCGAATATCCATTCGCTAAACATCACAAAATCAGCATTTTTTTCATTAAGAATGTCTGACACTATATTTATTCGTAGTTTGCGTGACTTTGCAGATAACTTGCCCTCATATGGAAAAGAAACCAATTTGATTATCATTACTAAAACTTTTTCGTTTTACACCTCGTTCGAAATAAAGATACAATTATTTTTCCCCTCATTCATCACCTCAACCGTATGAACGGCTGCAATGGCGGCGGTTTCGGTACGTAAACGGCTCTCACCCAAACTAATGGGAATCCAGCCGTTTTGTGTGGCAAGTTCAATTTCTTTTATAGAAAAATCGCCTTCGGGACCAATCAGAATGGTGATTTCCTCGCCTTTTACAACAACATCGCGCAACAATTGTTTTTGTTGTTCCTCGCAATGTGCGATACATTTTTTTCCCGAAAATGCTGTCGAAAGAATTTCCTTCACGTCGGTCATCTCACTGATAACAGGCATTTGTGCCTTATACGATTGTTTCATTGCCGAAAGAACAATGCGCTTGATTCTATCCTGTTTCACCACTTTTCTTTCGGAGTTTTCACAACAAATGGGAACAATTTCGTCAACACCGATTTCCACGGCTTTTTCAACGAAAAATTCAAAACGGTCAATATTTTTCGTCGGTGCCACACACATTCGCACATAATAATTATGTGAGCCAAACCGCTCCGTTTTCGAAACAATTTCGCACACGCAATCTCGTTTCCCGACGGAAACTATTTTCGCCATGTACAGATTTCCGTTTCCGTCAATCACGTGGATTTCGTCACCAACTATCTTGCGAAGCACCTTGGTACAATGTTTTGCCTCGTCGTCGGTCAAAACAATAGAATGGTCGTCGATTTCTCTTGAAAAAAACAGGTTCACAATCTTTTTTTTACAAATGTATAAATATTTTTGTTTGAGTGGGCAGGTTTCTCACTTCGCTCAAAATGACGGGAAAGAGAATTGTAAGTAGATTTCTCACTTCGTTCGAAATGAGGGAATAAAAAAAAGTGTATTTTTGAAAAAATAATATTATATGAAACGCGTAGTTGTAACTGGCATAGGCATTTACTCTTGTCTTGGCAAGAATCTTGACGAAGTGACTAAATCGTTGTACGAAGGGAAATCCGGAATTGGAATCGACCCACAAAGAACGGAATATGGCTATCGTTCGCCATTGACTGGCATTGTGGAACGGCCACAGCTGAAAGGCCTTTTGGACAGAAGAGCACGTGTTTGTTTGCCTGAACAAGGCGAATACGCTTATATGGCAACGGTAGAAGCGTTCAAAAACGCCAACATCGATATGGACTACCTGGCAGAAAACGAAGTGGGCATCTTATATGGTAACGATTCATCTGCACAAGCCGTGATTAACGCCCACACCACTGCTCTTGAGAAAAAGGATACGACGTTGATGGGTTCGGGTGCCATTTTTCAGTCGATGAATTCAACGGTAACGATGAATCTTTCCACGATATTCAAACTTCGTGGAGTAAACATAACCATAAGCGCAGCATGTGCAAGCAGTTCCCACGCCGTAGGTCTGGGAGCAATGTTCATTCGCAACGGTTTGCAGGATATGATTGTGTGCGGCGGCGCACAAGAAACAAATTATCTTTCAATGGGAAGTTTCGACGGAATCAGTGCATTTTCCGTTCGTGTTGACGAGCCGACAAAGGCCTCTCGCCCGTTTGATGCCTCACGTGACGGTTTGGTGCCAAGCGGTGGTGCTGCTACTGTTATCTTGGAAGAATATGAACATGCCGTAAAACGAGGAGCAACGATTCTTGCAGAAGTTGTGGGCTACGGTTTCTCTTCAAACGGGGCAAACATCTCGCAACCAAGCGACAGCGGTTCAAAAATAGCTATGGAACGAGCTCTGAAAGATGCAGGATTAGGCATTGCCGACATTGATTATGTGAATGCACACGCAACCTCGACAATTCAAGGCGATATGTTTGAGGCAATGGCGTTGGACTCGCTGTTCGGCCCTGTACGTCCGCTAATCAGCTCGACCAAGTCAATGACGGGACACGAATGCTGGATGGCAGGAGCAAGTGAAATGATTTATTCTATGCTGATGATGCAAAATTCATTCGTTGCACCAAACATCAACTTCGAAAACCCCGATGAGTATTCGAAAAACCTCAACATAGCGACAAAAACAATAGAGAAAAATGTTAACACATTTCTGTCAAACTCATTCGGTTTCGGAGGCACGAATAGCGCACTCGTTGTTACAAAATTTAAAAAATAAACGACTATGACACTCAAAACAAGAACGCTCATTTTCGCCGCAACCTTGCTCATTTTTGGTTGCACGGGAAATAAGACCACAAGTCAGGAAAGCAGCAAAATGATGGCTGAAGTGTATAAATTTTGCCCCAAAGCCGATGTGGTGAACGTCGAGCACAAGGTTGAATCCGTTGAAATAGAATTTTTGTGCAACGACAAACCAAATTCCTTCGTCTTCGACAAAAATGAGAATCTACTATACAAGGAAACAGCATTCAAACCGTCGCCCGACTTTTTACGAAAGATGGAGAAAAAAATTCAAAAGAATCATTCTGGCTGGATTTTAGACGAGATATCGCTGATTGAGACGAAAGACACCTCGTTTGTAAAAATTGAACTTTTGAAAAACGGTGTAGAGGAAAACCTATTTTTTACTTTGGACGGAAAATTTTACAAATTCAAAAATTTCATCTCCAACGAGACATGGTCATTACAATCATTGCAAACATCAACGTATTACAAGACGCTCGACTACGATTTCTTGAATCCGAAAAAAACATTTGAAACTCCCGAAGTTCTGAAAGAGATTTCCGGATTGTCAATCGCTGGCGACACAGCCATTTTCTGCATTCAGGACGAATTGGGCGCCGTTTTCCAAATAGACCTGCGTGACGAATCGATGACGACCGTGGGAAGATTTACCGACATTGGCGATTTTGAGGACGTACAAATTGTTGGCGACGACGTGGTGGTGCTTCGAAGCGACGGAGCATTATTCTCATTTAACTATGAAAATTTCTCGGGACATGCCGACCAAGTTATGCTTCGCGTTCCCTGTATGAACATAGAAGGACTGTTTTACGACAAGGATAGCAAGAAATTCCTTGTTTCGTGCAAGGAACCATCAATAGATACTCGTGCAAGCAATAAAAAGGCACATCGCCAGAAAGTGTTGGAAAATGCCGACAAAGAACGTTTAGTGTACGCATTTGACCAAAAATCCGTTGGAAACCCAACTGAATATCTATCAATAAAAATAGAAGAAGTACGAACATTTATAAAAAACAATTACAAAATAGACTCCGTACAAACAATTCATTTCAATCCGTCGGCGTTGGCTATTCACCCTATCACAAAAGAGCTTTACATTCTTTCGGCAGCCGACAGGATGATTCTTGTTTATAACGGGGAAACGCTCAAGAACGTGATGTTGCTTGCTCCTGAGGATTTTTACAAACCCGAAGGTTTGGATTTTCTTTCGAACGGCGATATGGTTATCAGTAGCGAAGGTATGAAAAAAGGCTATTTGCAGGGAAAGATTACTATCGTGGGAATGAAAAAATAAGTACGGTCAGAGTGAATTTTTCTTTTTGAATAGAAATTTTATCCAAAAAGTCTTACATTTGTGGATAAACTTAAAACAAAAAAATTATGTCACAAATTACAGATTTAATTCTAAAACAAGTAAAATCTTCGGCTTCGGGGACAAACTTGAGTAGCAGCGTATTAGACGGATTAACCGATTCTATTTTTGGAAGCGTGAAAGAAAAGGCTCAATCGGCAAGTGGTATAGAACAAATTACTTCGTTGTTTACGGGCAAAACTTCGGCAGAATCAAGTCCGATTACACAATTGGCGTCACAACTTTTTACAAAAAATGCAGCGAAAAAGTTGGGACTTGACGATTCAACAGTAAAAATCGCCACGTCACTTCTTCCGACAATTATTGGGAAAATCACGTCAAAAGATAGTGGTATTGATTTAACAAGTATTCTAACTTCACTTGGAGCTTCGGCGGCAGGTTCGTCATCAAAAGGGGATTTGCTCGGTGCTGCAACAAGTATTTTGGGCAAATTCTTCAAAAAATAACGGATAAATCCAATTATAATAAGCAAAGAGGCGATCTAAACAGATTGCCTCTTTTTGTTTTCCATCGCCGCTCTTACAAATTCCACGAACAACGGGTGCGGATTGATTACGCGACTTCGGTATTCAGGGTGGAACTGTACGGCTACAAACCACGGATGCGATGGTATTTCAACAATTTCTACCAAGTTTGATTCAGGATTTATACCTGTGGCAACCATGCCAGCTTGTTCAAAGTCTTGTAAATAGTTGTTGTTGAATTCATAGCGATGACGATGGCGTTCCACGATTTTGTCGGTACCATAGATTTTTGCGGCAAGCGAGTTGGGTTTGAGCGAACAAGGATAACTACCGAGACGCATTGTTCCGCCCATCTGCGTGATTGTTTTCTGACTTTCCATAATGTCGATGACAGGGTAGGGGGTGTCGGGATTCATTTCCGTAGAGTGTGCGTTTGTGTGTCCAAGCACGTTTCTCGCAAATTCAATCACGGCACATTGCATTCCCAAACAAATGCCGAGGAACGGTATCTTGTTTTCTCGGGCAAATTGAATCGCCACGAATTTTCCTTCAATACCTCGGTTGCCGAACCCAGGAGCAACCAATATGCCTGCGCAGTCGGCAAGTTCTTGTTGTACGTTTTCTTTGGTGAGTTGTTCCGACTGAACAAGTTTCACTTTTACCTTGCATTTATGCACGGCTCCGGCGTGAATGAACGATTCCAGGATAGATTTGTATGCGTCGGGTAATTCCACATATTTTCCCACCAATGCAACCTGAATGGTTGTTTGCGGATTGTAGAAATTCTGCAAAAACGTTCTCCACGGAATCATTGGCGGTTTTTCGCCAACTTCCATACCGAATTTTCTCAAAATGGCTTCGTCAAGATTTTGTTCTGCCATGGCAATGGGAACTTGGTAGATGGTCTTTTGGTCAACCGACTGCACCACCGAATCCAAGTCAACGTTGCAGAACTGACCAACTTTTCGGCGAAGTTCCGTTGAAAGTTCGTGCTCAGTGCGAAGTACGAGTATATCGGGCTGAACACCAGCTTGTTGCAATTGCTTTACCGAGTGTTGCGTCGGTTTTGTCTTCAATTCCTGACTTGCTTCCAAAAACGGAACAAGCGTAAGATGCACAAACAAGCAGTCGTGTTCCATTTCCCATTTCATCTGACGAATTGCCTCGATGAACGGCAGGGACTCAATATCGCCTACAGTTCCACCAATTTCGGTAATGACAAAATCGTAGCCCTTGTTACCCACAGCCTGAATGTTGTGTTTGATTTCATCGGTTATATGAGGAATGATTTGTACCGTTTTGCCAAGGAAATCGCCGCGACGCTCTTTTTCAATCACGTTACGATAAATTCTTCCCGTAGTAATGTTGTTTGCCTGAGTTGTCTCGTGGTCAAGAAAACGTTCGTAGTGACCAAGGTCGAGGTCGGTTTCGGCTCCGTCGGTTGTCACGTAGCATTCTCCGTGTTCGTATGGATTCAGCGTTCCTGGGTCAATGTTGAGGTAGGGGTCGAGTTTCTGGATAGTAACGTGGAAACCTCGTGCTTGGAGGAGTTTCCCAATTGAAGATGAAATAATACCTTTTCCTAAACCCGACACAACACCGCCGGTTACAAATATGTATTTAGTTTTTGCCACGACACAAAATTTTAGTTTACAATTATGAAGCAAACAATCGTTTGTTTTTCATTTGCAAATCAACGAATTTTTCTTTCAATCTAAAAGTAAAATTAAATAAAAAGTTTATAAATATAAGAAATTACGTGTTTTTCGTAGAAAATTATAATTATTTTGATTCTCTTTCGAACACCAGATGCTTTCGCATAAAGAAATTGAAGAAAAAGACTGCAATTTGAGCTATTGTGTTGCTAATCAGATAATTCACATCCATCTGCCGTGTGAGAAACGTGGTAATTCCCACATTGATACCCAAGCCGATGGCGCCAATTGCCGTAAACAGGGCAAATTGCAGGAGATTCTTTTCCGCTTTTTTCTCCACCTTGTGAAATACCCACAATGAACTCAACGCATAGTTCACCAAACCTGCGAGCAACGAGGCGATGGCGGTGGAAACGCCCAAATATTCCTTGCCAAGCACAAATTCGGTCAACGTCCAGAGAATGAGCATATTGGTAGCGTACCGCACGCCTTCCACCACCGCGTTACGAATGATTTGCACTTTCGTGTCGTCAGTTTTTCCGAATAAAATTGTTTGTATTGACATCATCGCATAAAACGAGTTTCCGTCTATTCATTCTCAATTGTCAATTCTCAATTGTCAATTGTCAATCGCTATAATCTATGTCGAAGTTTATCTCCACCGTATAGCCATTGTACTGTGCCGTCACCGCATCGATTATTTGCTGACGCAGGGCTGCTTTGTCGGCAACCTTAAAATCGACAACAGCATCGAACGAAATGAGTTTTGTCTCTGTATCTATCAGAATACCATGAACTTGCAGAATTCCGTCGAATTGCATGATTCTGTCGCGGATATCGTTCTGCATTTTTCCTTGTGCATCGTCGTGACACTCAACGGCATACACGCCAATAGTCAGAAAGACGCCGTATTTCGTCACAATCGTCCGCTGAATTTGCTTCGACAGAACATGTATATCGTGTGCGCTCAGACTGGCATCTACCTCAATATGCACTGAGCCGATGGCACTATTGGGGCCATAATTGTGAAGCACCAAGTCATACGCGCCAATCACGCCTTCGGTGTTACGAATGTCGGCCTTAATGTTTTGCGTGGTCTCGCTGTCGGAGCGAACGCCCAGAATCTGGCTCATCGGCTGCATAAACAATTCTATTCCCGACTTGAGGATGAAAATTGAAATAATCGCACCAATATATCCGTCAATCACAATGCCGAACAACATCGTAATAGCAACACCGACAAGCGTCGATGCGGAGATGGCGGCATCGAATATGGCATCGGCACCCGAAGCCACGAGAGCGTCGGAGCTGAGTTGCTCGCCTTTCCGTTTCACATATCTCCCCAACACGATTTTTGTAACAATGGCGACAGAAATAATCACCACAGCCACAAGCGAATAGTCGGGCTCCACAGGATTGATGATTTTCTTGACCGACTCAATCAGCGACGTGGCACCTGCGGCAAACACCAGCCC
>JAFZTG010000043.1 GCA_017618935.1 Bacteroidales bacterium
ATGTCGTTGTCGACGCTACGCTACCTGCCGTGAACGTTGGCGTCTTCAAACTCAAATCGTCGTACGTTCCCGCCGTCACGGCTGTCCACGTTACCGTCGGGAAGTCCTGCGTAAGCGATATCTTCGTCTTGTCGCCAGGACACAGTTCGTTGTCGTCTATCTTTATCGACGGAACAAGGCCGTCGTTTATCGTCACCTTGAGTTCCGCTCTCGGGCTCTCGCACCCGTTCACCTTCTGGCTCACGTAGTACGTGGTCGTGCCTTCGCTCAACTGTGGCTTGGGGGCCGTCGTGCTGCCCGTGCCGCCCGTCGCGTTCTTGCCGTACCAGTACAAGGTGCCGTCAGCGGCAGCTGTCGCCGTCAATGCTGGCACTGTGGACTGGCTCGCGTTCGAGCAGTAAGCCACGTCGTCTGGGCTCGGAGCCTTAGGCATCGCATAGAACGTCACCTCAACATCCTTCGATATGGCCTCGCAACCGTCGGCGCTTCTATAGTTCAGCGTGATTGTTTCGGTTGTTGTCGTTTCCACCTCTTTGCTTATCGTCGCCGTCTTGCCGCTTCCCGTCACGCCAGAGGGCCATGTGAACGTGCCCGTCTCGCCGTCGGATGTCGTCGCAGTCAAGGTTATCGTCTCGCCTGAGCAGACTGCGACAGGGCTTGCTACCAAGGTCTTGATGACTGGTTTTTCGTGTATTGTTACGTCAACCGACAAAGTATCTTTAGCCCAGCAGTTCGCCATCGATGACGTTACTTTATATGTACCGCTTTGGTTTACCGCGGTCAGGTTTTGTGTAGCGTCGGAGCCGCTGCCCTTGCCCATCCATTTGAGTGTGGCGCTCGACTCGGTTCCTGCCGTTAAGATAACTGCAGAACCCTCGCATACTTCGGCTGGGTCCGGAGCAGAACTCAATGTAACGGTAGGCAACGGTTTGATAGTAATCGTCTTCGTACCCGTAACCGTCTCATCCTTACAGTTCCCGTCATCGTTAACTGCAGTCACCGTATATGTATATTCGCCGACTGCAGTCGGAGTTTGTACTTCAAGAGTATAGCCCGACGAACGTCTGTTCTTTGATGATGGTGTTCCACCGTCTTTCGACTCATTCCAATATACACGGAATTTAGGCACACCCGTCATAGTGAACGTTACTGGCGTCGTAAGCGTCTCGCCGTAGCATATCTCGCCGCCGCCACTCATCGTTACCGTAGGAATTGGGTTTAACATTACCTTTACGGTCTTTGAAATTTGGCAGGCTGTTGCATCAGGAACGCCTTTGTCGCGAACCAAAATCTTATACTCGCCTGCGGCGCTCACCGCATAGTCGGCAGACTGGTTTGCCACTGTGGCAGCACCTGCCACACCATCCTTATACCAAATGTAGTCGAACTTGGTACCCGAATTTGCCCATTTGGTTGTTCCCAATGTACAATGGGCGTTGTTCGCGCATACCACTATCGTGTCATACGTGGGGGAAAAATACGACGCGTCGTCACACGTTATATGGAAATCTGCAGGAGGATCGCAAGGACAATCCTGAATCAAATCAACCTTGACTACGTCGCAGAAACCCATTTGACTATACAAGTGGAAATTGAATAACGGACCTGATTTATCACTCGCATAGTTTGCATAATTATCAGCTCCATATATAGCAGCTTTCCCATTCAAATTGTCAACCTGACCAACTAATCCACTATTTAATTCATACAATTTTGTATTATTTGAATTCATAACACCAGACGTAGAACCTGATATTGCAAAGAAGTACGTACCAACAGGCAATTCAAGATCAAACGGTATCTTTACCAATTCTATAGGCAAATTTATATCTCCACCATTCCATTTAGGTTGATATTTTAATTCGCTTGTTTGAGTAGATGAATTCCACTGATTTTGACTTCCTACCTCATCAGGATAATACTCGTATGTATAAGGAATCGTGTGTGTTATGGTTTTCTTTCTATCTGTTGTCTTTGCAACAAGTTTTCCATTTTTCAATTCTGCACCATATACATTAATAGTAAGAATAATACTACCTGTCAATGTTTTATGTTGTGCTTCTGCTTCTGCTTTAGTATCATAAAAACTACCTTGAGAGTTACTTCTTGTGATGGCTGGTAAAAGATACACTGACGCATCACCTATTTTTGTATCAGCAGAAAATTCGATTCCAAGAGAAGGGAATGCCTGACCAATAGCATTATTTGCCGCTGTTCTTTGAGATTGTGTACCAGGAATCAAATATCCACTACCCATGGCAGTTTCTTGAACATATACAGTTTTTGTTCCATCAGCATTGGCAATAAGTTGAGAAACATCTATTTGCAATTCTTCGCTACCCGTTGTTTTTCCATACGCCCGATTTGCAGCTTGTGTTTCCCACCATGTATATTCTGCACCTGTTGAAGAAGGATTATTAATCTTTACCGTAGCCGTTTCACCACAATAATATCCCGTAGGAGTAAATTCCTGCGTATATGCAGAAATTTCAACTGAATCTTTCGCAATTGGGTACTCCATACATCCATTATTGTGACCTACGTATTTTATTTCAACGTTATATTTACCAATACCTGCAGCACCGTTTGGTGTTGTATAAACTGTTTTTGTACCGTTACCCGAAGCAGAAGTAATTTTTTGTCCATCCTTATACCACGTAATTTCATAATTATCTGCTAAAGAAGCATCCACGCCAAAACCACAATCAAGGGTAGCACCTCGGAAAGCAGACGCACACACTTTCATATCCCCAGGAGTTAGTGTAGCAGCAGGCGTAGGGTCACGGAAACCGCAACCTTGCGGTGGATTAATACTAATAGCTGATTTTTGATTATTCTGAGAGCCTATACCAAGTTGTCCCTCGCTATTACAACCCCACGCATACATCTGACCATTATTGCGAGCATAGAACCCCCATGAGTCACCACGGTTGATAATAATTACATCGTCGTGAACCGTGCTACCACTTTTTATATAAACAGGAGTTGGAGAAGTTCCTCCATCTGAACCATCTCCCAAATATCCTCCAGAACAACCACCGCCACCCCAAGCGACAGGTTTTCCCGAAAGTGTTATCGCCATACCTACAGCTTGACCAGCACCTACCGCTTTTGCCAACAAATAGGTACCATCGCTATCTTTGGGATCGTTGGCAGCTTCGCCGGCAAGAACCCTTGCAGGTACGTGAACTTGGTTAGAAATACCCGTACCACCACAACCATTCCAGCCGTGGTTACCCCACGACCATATATATCCGTTAGCGTCGAGAGCAAAATATGCACCATCACCGCAGGCAATCTCCTTGATATTTGACAACATTTGCCCAGCAGCAACATAGACCGCACCAAAAGCATTACTTGCACTGACTGTGTTTGTTGTATTCAAGCCCCCATTAGCGGCACGTCCCAACTGACCGCCATCACCACTACCGTCACCACAGGTCCAAACAGTTCCATCGGAACGCAATGCTATAGTAAGGTGGTCACCCGAAAATATACGAATAACATTATCAATATAGCTACCATTAATAGTCTTACAAAATGTAGGATAGAATTCTTGAGCATCTGAACCCGTACCCAAACAAGAAGTATAGTTATTGTTAGCAATGTTACCACCCCATGCTACAACACGACCTTTGTAAGGTCCGTCGCCTAAAATGGCAAACGAGTTGGCGTTACCAGCATACACCACGTCAACACCCGTCAAATGACCATAACCGTCATCGTACACCGTGTTACGCAATGGAGAGTTGCTTGCCAACTTAACCTGAATGGGTGACGGTACCGCTCTGGGATTGTCAGTACCAATACCTGTCTGACCATGGCTATTATTACCCCAGCCCCATACCTGTCCATAACAGTCGAGAGCGACGAACGCAGAACCAGAACCAGAGTTCACCTGCTGGATATTAACGCCTTGACCTTTTGCATCAAGAGGGAATATGACCTCTTCCCATTTTGTTACATTTTTAATACTCTCAAAATTTTTGTCCGTACGTAATCCCAATCCAAGAATGTTTTTCCCTTCTTGGGTTTCATTTAAACCAGTAACATACACTTTCTGGTTACTACAAACCAGACAGGATACCACGTTACCACCTGAAATCAACAAGTCTTTCTGTGCCGATGCACCCACGCATACGGCGAGAGCCGTAACAAATAGCGTGATTTTCTTAAATCTATTCATAACTGTAGATATTTTGCAAAATATTAATAAAGACTCCTCAAAAACAAAAAAGGTTACACGACAAATCGTTTTTTTTCATTTTATACAAAGTCGCAAATGCAAAAATATACATAAATTCATTATTAACAAACAATTAACAAGGAAATTGTATTTTTTACACTCAGAATAAAGAGACACCAACGTGACGATACTACAGTAATATATTCTATAATGTTGATGTAGAAACAATGTACACGTCGCCTTTATACATACACCTTCCTCATTTCAATTCACGTCATAACGGATTTTTTTTATTTTTGTAGAAAAATATATGCGACAAATAGAGTTATTATCTCCGGCGAAGAATCTGCAAGTTGGCATTGCCGCCATCAACCATGGTGCTGATGCCGTGTACATTGGTGGTCCAGCATTTGGAGCGCGGAGTGCCGCCACAAACTCACTTGATGACATTTCAGAATTAATACAGTATGCACACCAGTTCAAGGTAAAGGTGTATGTCGCATTCAATACATTATTATATAGTAACGAATTAGAACGGGCGGTAGAAATTGCCCATAAACTCTATGATATTCACGCAGATGCACTTATAATCCAAGATCTGGGATTGTTGGAATGTAATTTGCCTCCCATTGCCCTTCACGCAAGTACGCAGCTGAATAATCGTACGCCAGAGAAGGTTGTTTTTCTTGAAAAAGTCGGCTTTTCACAAGTCGTTCTCGCACGTGAGTTGAATCTTACTCAAATAAAGGCCATTGCCGAAAAGACAACCGTTCCTCTAGAATTTTTTATTCATGGCGCGTTGTGCGTATGTTACAGCGGTCAATGTTATATGAGCGAATACGCCACGGGGCGGAGCGGGAACCGAGGCGAATGTGCCCAAATGTGCCGTCATAAATATACCTTGCAAGGATTTGGAGAGCCCCGTGAAGGCTATTTCTTGTCAATAAAAGACTTATGTCTGGAACATCGTCTTGAAGACCTAATCTCAGCAGGAATTTCGAGTTTTAAGATAGAAGGTCGCCTAAAAGACGAGAACTACGTGAAAAACGTGACGGCATTTTATCGAAAGAAATTAGATGGCATAATTGCAAAACACGCTGATTTACAACGTAGCTCGACGGGGATTTGTACGCCCACGTTTACCCCTGATTTGCAAAAAACCTTTACCCGTGGCTTCACCGAATACTATATTGACAAACAGCGGAACGACGTGGCAAACATCCGTTCTCCAAAATCACAAGGTGAATATCTTGGAAAAGTTGTTGAATCACATAATACCTCCTCGCAACGAGAGAGGAATCACATAAAAATAAAAACCAAAGCTCAACTCCACAATGGCGACGGACTTTGTTATTATGACATAAACGGTGAATTGACCGGCATACATATTAATAATGTATGCGATGGCAATATTCTGCTTAACAAAAACACACGACTTCCTATAGGGACCGATGTTTGGCGAAATGTTGACGTGGAATTCCAAAAGCAACTTGAAGCCAGCAATCAAGAACGAAAGTTACCAATAAGCGCTATTTTCCAATCCAACGGACTGCACTATTCCTTAACACTTTCGGATGCAGACGGAAATAGTGCCACAACAATGCGAACAGCAACGGAGGTTGCAAAAAACCAAAATAAACAACGAGAAACCATCACGAATCAAATCGCTAAAATGGGCGACAGCATATTTTTGTTTTCCGGGTTAGAATTTACAGGAACCGACGTGCCGTTTATTCCTATAGCCGACATCAATTCATTACGACGGGAAACGTGTGATTTGTTACGGAACAAAATCGTGGAATCAGTAGAGACGCGCCATGGCACGTCTCTACAGAAAAACGATATGCAATACCCTCAATCTGAAGCTCACGATTTCCGCCTAAACGTTGCAAACCCAAAAACCGTAGAATTTTTCCATCGCCATGGTGTTGATGTTTCGCAACGTGCGTTTGAATTGGAACATCGACAAATTGTTCCTCTTATGACTACAAAATATTGCATTCGCTATCAACTTGGTGCTTGCAAAAAAGGAAAGGCTGAGCCATTGCTTTTATCTGACAAATCCCACACCTTTCGAGTAGAATTTGACTGCGAAAAATGCGAGATGAATATCTTTGGCATAAAATAGTGCTGAATTTATTTCGCCAATTTCTTACGTCAGATACCACTGCAACGATGCCCATAGAACGGCATTGTGATATCTGTCCTGAATCGGGATAATAGAATATGAGAATCGACAATCCAATAAAAGATTCGGCATTAAACTAACATCCATTCCACAAAGAATCTGCCAATCAAAGCGGGAAAAATCGTTTGATTTTTTTCTAAAATTATCGTTAAATCGAACCATTTCGTATGCTTTTACCGAAAGTGACGTGCCTAATTTCCAACGAAGTGTCTCAAGAATTTTTAATGTAGCCGTCTCGCTTGAATTGATTTGCAACAAATACGTGGCATCGACATAACCTGTTGCTATCCGAAACGTGTGTTTTGCGTCGGCGGAACCTTTTTGCGAGAAAGTCAGTTCAAATCGATGAGACACTTTTGGAAACGGCCTTTCGACAAACAAACCACCAAAGCCGCCAATACAATGAAATCCCGCATTTTCGTCGCCATCAACCTGACTTGTCGTTATTCCTGCAATAACGCCGCCGTTAAAAAACGGACCTATTGTTAATTGTGCGTTCGAGGAAATTGAAACGCACAACAATGCCGCTAAAACGAAAACTCTATGAAATATGACTTGTAACTTCTCCATCTGAAAAATGTGTAATAATAGTTTTGCTGTCGGGAATTTGCGTGACCGATTTGATGATTTCGCCCGAATCGTCCGTGGTTATGGTATAGCCCTGTCGGAAAATTGTTTCGGGGTTTTTCGCCAAAATTTTCGTTTCTATCAAATCAAGTGCTTTTTGTTGCACGAACAACTGTCGGTTACACTGTTCTTTCAATCGTAGTTGCAGATTCGACAAATCATTTTTCTGCGCATTTAAACGAACAACTGAGGCATATTGTATCTTGTTTTGATATTCTTTTAGTTTGCCATTGGTTTGCAACACAACGATTTTCATAGATTGCAGCACACGCGACATAAAATCTTGTAAGTTTTGTTCCTGTTTTTCTATGATTTCGTCATAAATATCCTTTATTCTTTCGTGATAATAGTCTAATTCTTCGGCATATTCGGCGGCGGTACTGACAATAAATTCAGCGACTGCCGTAGGCGTTTTCAACGATGTGTTTGCCACCAGGTCGGTAATGGACTGGTCTTTATCGTGGCCAATGCCTGTAATCACCGGCAAAGGGAATTGGGCGACGTTTGCCGCAATTTCATAACTGTCGAACCAACGCAGGTCGGAGCGGGCACCACCGCCACGAATAATCACGACGGCGTCGAACTCCTGTTCACGTTTAAAAATTGCATCTAACTGACTCACAATGCTTTTCTCCACTTCAACCCCTTGCATTGCGGCAGGAAACAAAGTTGTCTGAAACTTGAAGCCGTATTGGTTGTAATTCAGTTGATTCATAAAATCCTGAAAACCGGCAGCCGTAGGCGACGAAATCACCGCAATCCGCTGAATTACCGTAGGAAGAGGAACTTCCTTGTTCAGGTCCATGATGCCCTCTTCTTCCAACTGACGGATAATCTTCAAGCGTCGTTGCTCGTCCTCACCAATTGTATAAACAGGGTTTATGTCGGTGATTTGCAGGCTCAAACCATAGAGTGCGTGATACGTAACCGAAACAAGCACCATAATTTTCATTCCCACAGAAAGATGCGAGCCCGTTTCCGACTCGAAATAGGGATCCATCAGTTTATAGACGTTTGCCCAAATTATAGCCCGCATTTTGGCTACGGGATTTTGCTCGTCTTCGGGTTTCTCTATTAGTTCCAAATAGCAGTGTCCATTCCTATTTGCCTGAATTTCACTTATTTCGGCAACAATCCAATACGAAGGTTGCAAGGATTTCTGCAAACCTTGTTCAATCAACTCTGCAAGTTCCGATAATGTAATTCCCTCTTCCATATTTCGTTCTATGCAAAGATAATTATTTTTTAGATTTATCTCCTTGCCAGATATATGTAGACCGCAATGCTTGCGGTTCACAAAGTTTTGTATCCGTAAAACTAAATTACGATAACAGCGTGGGAAACGGGAAAAAATATGAAATGTTTTATATCTTTGCAGTAACCAAAATGCAAAAGTATGAACACAAATAAGATTGAAATCTATCAGACAGAGGACGGCAAAATCCAGTTGGATGTGCGGTTGGAAAATGAAACTATTTGGCTGACAGCCAACCAAATGGCTCTTTTGTTCGGAAGAGACGAAAAGACAATTAGAAAGCACATAAACAATGCAATTACCGAAGAATTGTATGATTCTGTGGTTGTCGCAAAATTTGCGACAACCACTAAACATGGTGCATTATACGGCAAAACACAATCCCACGATGTGAATTATTACAATCTGGATGTTATAATTTCGGTTGGTTACAGAGTTAAGTCAAAACATGGTGTGGATTTTCGTAGATGGGCAAACTCCGTTCTTAAAGACTATCTACTTCGGGGATATGCAATAAACGAAAAACGTACTGCTCAATTAGGACAGGTGATTCAAATTCTGAAACGTGCAGAAAACGTATTGGACAGCAAACAAGTGCTTTCCGTGGTGGAAAAATTCAACACAGCGTTGGATTTGCTCGATTCCTACGACCACCAAACAATGAAACGGCCCAAAGGCAGCAAAACGATTCATGTACTGACATACGAGGAATGTATGTCGGTGATAGAATCAATGCGGTTTGGTGATGAATCGTCGTTGTTTGGCAAAGAAAAAGACGATTCGTTCAAAGGTAGTATCGGAAACATCTATCAATCGTTCGGTGGCAGCGACGTATATCCGTCGTTGGAGGAGAAAGCCGCCAACTTGTTGTATTTTGTGACCAAAAACCATAGTTTTATTGACGGAAACAAACGCATTGCCGCCACAATGTTTTTGTATTTTCTCGACAAAAATGGTGCCTTGTTCATTGACGGCAAAAAGACGATTGACGACTATACGCTTGTGGCTCTTACGATTATGATTGCCGAATCCCGCAGCGAAGAGAAAGAAATGATGATTAGCGTGATTATGAACTGTATAGGGAAATAATGGGCTTTGTAAAGCCAATGTCAATTTCTTTCTGCATAGACGCAGTGTAAGGTTTGAAAAAATGTTTTTTGAAAAACAATCAATTTCTATTGATAGAGGGGGGAAGTTTTTATATTTGCAAAAAATAAAGAATGGAACCAAATTTCACTGTAAATGACGGACTTGTACAAACCGTTGTGCAAGATACGAGAACAAAAAAGATACTTTCTGTCGGATATGTTAATGAAGAAACTTTCACAAAAATGAAAGAATCTAATCAAATATATCTATTTGATAAAAAAACGCAGCAAAGCAAATTACTTACAGGAGGAGAATATAACAAACCTATTGCAGTGGATTCCATTATTTGTAACGAAGATGGTTCCGCCATCGTTATTCTTGCATTGCCTGACGGTTCTACTACGGGAGCAGACACATTTTTGGGTGAAAAAAACATCGAGGATTTGGCGTTTCTGTCATATTTGCAAGATTTTATAGAACGTCGGAAAAAAGAGATGCCCGAGGGCTCCTATACTACAAAATTGTTCACCAAAGGTATCAACAAGATTTCGCAAAAAGTGGGCGAAGAAGCCATTGAAACGGTGATTGAGGCTACGGGAGGAACAAAAGAACAGTTATTGTACGAAACCTCCGATTTGATTTATCACCTTATTGTCTTGCTTACCGAAAAAGGGCTGAGAATCGAAGACCTTGCACGGGAATTGAAAGCCCGACACAAAGAATAAGTTCTCATAACAAAACTTAACAAAAACTTAACATTGATTAACATACAGGTAACACAACAAACATAATTTCGCATTATCAAAAAGGCGAAATATGGATACGTTTTTAACCATACTCAAGATTCTTCTCGTCGCTGTCGGTGCTTTGGGCGTGTTCCTCTACGGAATGAAGTTGATGAGTGATAGTTTGCAGAAATTGGCAGGTAGCAAGATGCGTACGATTCTTGCAAAAATGACCGACAAACCAATACGAGGTATTTTAACGGGTACGATTGTCACCACGGCTATTCAGTCGTCATCGGCAACTAC
>JAFZTG010000044.1 GCA_017618935.1 Bacteroidales bacterium
AGGCATAATTGTAGGACTTTTCATTCCTGGAAGCAACGCTGTTACTTTTTCTATGGCTGAATTAGGAACATTCATCAAGATATATTTGTTGCTCGAAGCTGCTTTCACTGCTTCAATGCGAAGCATCCATTTTGCAAGAATTGCTTCTTTTTCGGCAGAAAGATGTTTGTTACCAATCAATGCCGCTTCCGATTTGTAGATAGTCTCAACTTCCTTCAAACCATTGCTGAGCAATGTTCCGCCAGTGCTTACAATATCGCAGATAGCATCGGTTAAACCGATGGTTGGAGCAATCTCAACCGAACCGCTAATTTCGTGAATTTCTGCTTTTACATTGTTTGCAGTAAGATATTGTTGCAAAATGCGTGGATATGACGTCGCAATACGTTTCCCTTCCAAAGAATGTATGTCTTTGTAATCAAATGCGTTAGGAACGGCAATTGACAAACGGCACCCTGAAAAACCAAGTTTTTTGATGATGTTCACGTCTTCGTTCTGCTCGTCAATTTCATTCATTCCCAAAATACCGAAATCGGCAACACCGTCGGCTACGTAACCAGGAATGTCGTCGTCACGAAGGAAAAGAATTTCCATAGGGAAATTGAATGCCTGCGTTTTCAAACGGCTTGAGTTAGAAATGAATTTAATACCGCAGTTTTTAAGTAACTCTATTGTTTTTTCACTTAAACGACCACTTTTTTGAATCGCTAATTTGATTACTGTTTCTTCCATATTGATATGATTTTGAAAGAGATTCTAATTCTTTATTTGTAACTTTTAGTTTATATTGTATTCTTGCCAGCTCTTGATTGCAATGTCGCTCATTTCTTTTGAGCAAGCGGCGTGTAGGAACGCACTTGCAAGACGGGCATTGGTCAACAACGGAATGTTGTGGTCGATTGCCGCACGACGGATTTTGTAACCGTTGGTCAACTCACGACGAGTTTGGTTCTTTGGAATGTTGATAACCAAGTCAATCTTATGTTCCTGCATCAATTCGGTAATGTCTTCCTGTGCGTGAGTTTCGTCTGGCCAATTTACTGCCGTTGCCGTAACACCGTTTTCTGCCAAGAATTTCTGCGTACCTGCCGTTGCATAGATTTTCAATCCTTTTTC
Source organism: Bacteroidales bacterium (assembly GCA_017618935.1). The sequence continues at coordinate 1,117 of JAFZTG010000044.1, forward strand.
TTGTAACAACTTGCAAGAATCCAACAAGTCAACCTTGCCTTTCACATCTCCCGAAGAAACCAACACACCTTTTTCTGGTTTGTGGAATCCTACAGAATACAACGCCGACAACAATGCATCGTCGAACGTTGTTCCCAAGCAGCCAACCTCACCAGTCGATGACATATCAACGCCCAAAATCGGGTCGGCTCTGTGAAGACGGGCAAATGAGAATTGCGATGCCTTAACGCCCACGTGGTCAACGTCGAATACTGCCGAATCAGGTTTTTCAACCGTTTCACCCAACATAATTTTTGTTGCTGTTTCAATGAAATTACGTTTCAAAACTTTGGAAACGAACGGGAACGAACGCGAAGCACGCAAGTTACATTCAATTACCTTCACATCGTTGTTCTTTGCCAGATATTGAATATTGAAAGGACCGCTGATGTTCAATTCCTTCGCAATCTTGCGGCTGATTTGTTTGATGCGGCGAGCCGTTGCAACATAGATATTTTGTGCAGGGAACACCAACGTAGCGTCACCAGAGTGAACGCCCGCAAATTCAATATGTTCGGAAATTCCATATTCAATAATTTCACCATTCTTCGCAACAGCGTCGAATTCAATTTCTTTTGCGTTTTGCAAGAATTTAGAAACCACAACAGGATATTCCTTTGAAACCTTTGCAGCAGCGCCCAAGAACGTGTGCATCTGGTCTTTGTCGTAACAAACGTTCATTGCAGCACCC
>JAFZTG010000045.1 GCA_017618935.1 Bacteroidales bacterium
AACTCGGTATGAGCAACTTTGGTCAAGCACTTCTCCAACTCGGGATTATCCAAAAAACCGAGCAGGGAAACTTGCATTCCGCTATGACGTTGTGCGAGAAACGTGGCAAAATCCGCTATTTGGGTATGTACATCTTTATTTACCACATTGTAAACAATTCCTATCGTTTTGGCATTTTCAAACGAGAAAACCCTCGGTTCACGGTCGTTCCATTTTGTACGTATTGGTAACAACCACAAGCCAATGCTTTCTTGTATGAAACCCAAACTACCCATCTATCAACGTGAGATTATTTAAATTTTCGTTTATCGTTCACTCTCTTCGCTTTACCCTGACTACGTTCAATCGTACCAGGAGCGACAGGTTTGATATTTGGTTGAATACCAACGACACTTTGAATAGCGTGAGCGATTTTCTTTCTCAATCGTTCCATTTCGCTCATCACGTCGGAGTAGAATTTCTCTTTTATTTCAACGTCAATATCAAACGTATCGGTATTATTGATACGGTCAACTGTGATGAAGAAATGAGGTTCTACTTCTTCCAACGTACAAAGCACTGCCTCGACTTGCGACGGGAAGACGTTCACACCACGAATGATAAGCATATCGTCGGTTCTACCAAGGATTCTGCTCATACGAACCAAGGTTCTTCCACACTCACATTTTTCGTGTGTCAAACTTGTCAAATCGTGTGTACGGAAACGAATCATCGGCATACCTTCTTTTGAAAGCGTCGTAAATACTAACTCACCTTCCACGCCGTCAGGCAGAGGCTCGCCAGTTTTTGGGTCAACAATTTCAGGGAAGAATAAATCTTCGTTCAAGTGCGTTCCGTTTTGGTGTTCACACTCAAAACCGACACCCGGACCTGAAATTTCGGTCAAACCATAAATATCGTATGCCTTAATGCCAAGACGGAATTGAATTTCCTTGCGCATTTCTTCTGTCCAAGGTTCAGCACCGAAAATACCAACCTTCAATTTCAGTTCTTCACGTGGGATACCAGATTTTTCCAGTGCTTCGGCCAAATACAACGCATACGAAGGGGTACAAGCCAATGCCGTAGAGCCCAAATCACGCATCATCAGCAATTGTTTCTCCGTATTTCCAGCCGACATAGGAATTACCGTTGCGCCAAGGTTCAAGCCAGCATCGTGTGCGCCCAAACCACCAGTGAACAAACCGTAGCCATACGAAACCTGAATTACATCGTCTTTATTCAATCCGTATGCGGCATAGCAACGAGTGCCTGCTTCCGCCCAGTTCGCGACATCGTTACGAGTATAACCCATAACGATAGGTTTTCCCGTCGTTCCCGACGAAGCATGGATTTTCACAATCTCGGAACGAGAAACCGCAAGCAATCCCCATGGATAATAGTCACGCAAATCTTGTTTTGACGAAAATGGCAATTTCACAATATCGTCAATAGTACGTATATCTTCGGGAAGCACGCCTGCTTGTTGCATACGTTCTCTATATGGTGCACAGTTATGGTAAACTCGTTCTACCACACTACGCAGACGTTCGCCCTGCAACTTGCGCATCGACTCACGGTCCAAACATTCTATCGATTTATTCCAAATCATGTTATAATTTTTTATTGTATTCAACACCTGTTTCAAACGCTTTCACGTTCATAGCGACAATTTCCTCGCCTTTTGCCGCGAACAATTCTTTTACGCTTTCCTTCATTATGTTCGAGTCAATGCCAATGATAGGAGCAACTGCACCGGCAATCACCACGTTCAGCACACGCTCGCTCAGATTCTTCGCAATTTCCTCAGAATCGATGATAATATATTTGAATCCACTCTTTTTTATAGTGTCAATCACCTGATTCTCGTCGGGATAGTTCGGAATGTTCTTGAACGGAGCCGATGCGGTAATAATAATGCCGTCTTTTTGCAGATACGACACATAACGAAGTGCTTCGAGCGGTTCCATTGCAAGAATAATGTCGGCTTTTCCCTTCGGAATCAAGTCCGAATAAATTTCTTCGTCGGAAATACGTAAATTTGACTGAACATCGCCACCACGTTGGCTCATTCCGTGAACTTCGGCCTGTTTCACATTCAATCCAGAATGCATAGCCGCAAGGTCGATAATGGAAGCAATTGTTAATATACCTTGCCCTCCGACCCCTGCTAAAATTATATTTTTAATCATATCAAACTATTAAATTAACACATCTCAAAAACGTTTTGTCTGTCTAACAATTTTATAGACATAGTTTTCAAAATGCCGTGTCAAATATACAATTTTTTAGTATTAGATGATATTTCTATCAATCTATTCCACCACAACCTTCACCACCTTGTTGCCAACAATCACAATGTAAATTCCCGCTTCAACGGCAAAGGTTTTCTGAATGTCGTTTTCACCTTTTGCACGAGCGATTGTCTGACCAAGTGCGTTACAAACGATAATTTGATTTTCGCCAGCGTTTTCAACTACGATTGCGTTGTGAGTAGAATATACATTCACCGAATTTTCATCGACCAATGCAACTGGTGTTCCTTGATTTTCAACCTCGGCAATGTTGCTGACAGCAAGGGCGAACGGACCGCTTTCCGCTTTTTGGAACGGCTCGTTCACGTCAATTTCTTTCGGTAATTCAACGGCAACATAGTATGATAAAGTGTTTTTCGGAGCATTTTTTTCCGTGAAAGTCCAGTTTGACGATGGAACTCTGTCTATTTCAGTGACTCCGTCCGTTGTGATTCTAAATATGGAATACGTTGAAAATTCGAAACCTTCGTAGTGGTCCCAAATAAGGTTGTTTACTCCGTTAAGTCCTTGATTTATAGTTACGTGAATTGTTTTATGGTTAGGACTTTGCGGTGATTCATTCCCACAATTGTCGGTTGCTGAAATTTTATAGCGATATGCTTTGGTTTGGCTGTCGGTGTTATCATCAACATAAATGCTTGTTTGATTGTATGGAACCTCGTCTATTTTTTCATAAACTCCGTCATTGGTTGTTTCACGATAAATAGAATAGAAGTCGATTGCTTCGGTTTCCTCTTTTTGCCAAACAACCAAGTTCGCAGGCGATTCCTGACTTACTGTAACCAACGCGATTTCTGGCTGGTATTGGAACGATTCCGCCACGATTTCGGTTGAATCGCTTACTTCGCAACCATAATTGTCGGTTAGGGTAACTTTGTATTTTCCAGGCTTCAATTCTGTACGGTTCAATTCGGTTATTTCCGCATCATCGTCCCACGTGAATGTAACAGGTTCGTTGCCTTTTTCATACGAAATGCTGATTTCGCCCACTTCGTGACCGCAAATTGCCTGTTTTACGTTTTTGGAAATCACAGGCATGTTGCTTTCGTCTTTCTTCAACTCGGCATATTCAAAATTGCCACAGCCGTACGTGTCGGTTACTATCAATTTGTAAACTCCCTCCGACAAATTGCTTTGGTCTTTTGTTGTTAAGTCAGACGAATGTACCATCAAAAAATTGATTTCATCTATTTGGAATTCTATTTCTTTTTGGTAGTTTTCTTCGCCTCTGTAAGCCCAATGAAATTCAGTAGGAGTAAAATTTTCGCCTAAAAATACGGTTACCAGCGTCCAGTCGTCGTGCGCAGGTATTATATCGGTATAGTCATCATCGCCGAGTGCACGAAAGTCAATCTGTGCCCCTTTGTGGTAGAACGATATTCCATAAATCAAGTGTGCAACACCTCCATACCCGAAATCAAGAGTTCCGCTGAGCAACGCATAATCAGTTACTACGTTTTTGCTGATAGATGTTGCTTTTACACGCATTGAATGTGCTGTTCCCAAAGCTCCGCCAGTTGTAATGCCCGATTCGTCAGTTTTTGTTGTACCGCCAAAACCTGAATCGTTGAAAACTGCAAAGAGAAGCATGTCAATATTATTCGATGTCTCTTCAAAATCAGCTATGAGCACTGGCGAAATGAAATTCCACGCAAACGAATATGGTTCCACTCCGTTGGTGACGGTGGTCGTGATTTCGCCATTCTCCGTTTCGCAAATCGGATTTTTTGTTATCATTTCAATTTGCGGAATGTTGGAGTAATCTTTCTCCAAAACGGCTGACTTAGACTGTGTGCAACCGTTTGCATCGGTCACGGTAAGCATATAGCCGTTTTCGGCAAGATTGGTTCGGCTTGCATCGGTTTCGCCGTCGTTCCATTGATATGTGTATGGCTCGGTTCCGCCAGTTACACTTACGGAAATCTCGCCGTTTTCGGTTTCACAAATCGGATTTTTTGTTTCAAATGTTATTTCTGGACTGTTGGAAACATTTTTCCCTACATACATTTTTGAAGTTGTGGCACAACCGTATGTGTCGGTTATTTTCAATTCGTAAAGACCGCTTGCAATGTTTGTGAGGGATTCATCAGTAGAAACTACAGAACTTTCATCGTTTTGGATAAATGAAATCTCGTCAATCCAAACTTCTTGTTGGTTGAATTGCCAAACGTATCCTAATTTCATTGCTTTTTCGGCAAATAGATTGTAATCGGAGCCACATTCATTTTGAAGATATGCCAACAATTCTTCTTGAGTCGGATTTATTTTGTCGAGATTGAATTCAACTTTGGTCCATAAAGGATGGGCTGGAATGTCTTTCATATGGAACAGATATTTATCGATTGCGAGACCAAACTTCATGGCGTCGCCCTTGTGATAAAATGAAATACCAAGTTCCCCAGTGATATTGAATGTGTTATTTATATCTGTTTGGAGAATAAAAATATCGTCAAACATATAGTCATCCATGTGAACTGCGTATTCGGTTCCCAGTGCACCTCCATCGGATATTTGATATGATAATGTTGAGGTGTAGTTTTCATCGTAAATTCTTGTTTGAACAAGAATCGGTAACTCCTCGTCCTCAAACGCAAGGATTGTCGTCTCTTTCGTTGAAAATTCCGACCATTGATAGCTGTATGGTTCCTGACCACCGGTAATGGTTGGCGTGATTTCGCCCGTAGCCGTTTCGCAGATTGGCAAGACGGTGTTTGTTTCTATTACAGGCATATTGTTGTTTTCGGAATACAGATACTCATATTGCAAATCGCTCGTAAAACCTAATGCGTCGGTAACGAAAAACGCATAGTCGCCTTCGGTCATACCCGTGCGGGGATTGTCGGTATTGTCTTCGCCGTACCACGTAACCGTATACGGAGCCACGCCACCTTCCACGTCAAACGAAACCGAACCCGTTGCCGATGTACAGATTGGATTGTTCTTTTGTATATTTGTAATTCGTGGTTTTTCACCGAACAAAGCCGTAAACGAAGTGTCTTTGGTGATAGTTACAGTACGAGGATTTTCTTTGCTTCCATCGCTCCAGCCACCGAATCGATATGCGTTGCTATAAAGAGTTGCTGTCAATGTTAGCGTAAATTCGTCATCGCACATTGATTCGTTACCTTCTTGAACGGAAACTGTTCCGTAATTTGTGTTTGAAGAAAGAACAGAAACCCTGTGTGAAGCAGATTTTATATAATCTTTATATGGTTCCCAGTCTTCGTTTGAGGTATAATTTTCCAATGTGTTGCATGGAACAAAAATCTGGGTGTTAATTTGGACAAAATTATCATCTATAGAAGGTGGTGTTGTTGAATTGATATATATATTTTTTAAGTATGGATTATCAAAAGCGTATGCTCCAATGTTCTTAACACTGGCGGGAATAGAAACGGAGGACATTGCATAAGTGCCCAAAAAAGCGGAGTTACCTATTTTTGTGAGCGAGTTTGGCAGAGTGATTGTTGAGAGGTTTTTGCAATAATGGAATGCTGCAGATTCAATTGTTGTAATTGAATTAGGAAGATTGATAGAAGATAGTTTACCACAACTATTAAATGCTGATTCACCTATTGTTTCAAGAGATTGAGGAAGGACAACTGATTGTAATCTTTCACAACTCTGGAATGCGCTAGTCCCAATTCTCTTTACACCTTCCTGAATAACAATAGAAGTAATTTTGTTACAATTGAAGAAGGCTCGAACACCAATTTCAATAACCGAATACGTTATTTCCTCGTTTATTACCGTCGAAGGTATGGTTACTTCGTTAGTAGGTTTTGTTGTGTACGTTTCGCTTCCATTGAGCTCATACGTTACTCTTACCGTTTTATCACTTTTGGAAACATATTCATAATACAACGTATGTCCGCTCGGGCTCACTGCCGGAAAATCGTAAGCAAATGTCGGTACTGCCATAAAGATGGCTACCAATAGGGGGAGAATAAGTTTTTTCATAGCTATAACTATATCTGTTTCAATACAATTAACTATGCAAAAATACACTTATTTTGGAAAAACGAAAGAGTTTTGCTATTCCAACACAACCTTTACCGCCTTATCACCCACAATCACAATGTAAATGCCTGATTCAACGGCAAACGATTTTTTTGTTTCGTTTTCTCCTTTGGCACGTGCGATTGTCTTTCCGATTGCGTTGCAGATGGTGATTTGATTTTCGCCAGCGTTTTCAACTACGATTGCGTTGTGTGCAGAATATACGTTCGCCATATTTTCATCAACCAAAGCGATTGCAGTTCCCTGATTCTCGACTTCGGCTATGTTACTCATTGCCAATGAGAACGGACCACTTTCGGCTTTAACAAACGGTTTGTTTACATCAATCACGGCGGGAAGTTCCACTGCTACGAAATATGACAATGTATTTTGTGGTACGTTTTTGTCAACATACGTCCAGTTTGTTGATGGAACTTTGTCTATTTCAGTCGTTCCATCTTTCGTGATTCGATAAATGGAATATGTAGAGAAATCAAACCCTTCGTAACCGTCCCAAATAAGGTTTACCACGCCGCCAACACCAAGACTGGCAGTAGCGTTGATTGTCTTGTGGTTCGGACTTTGTGGCGATTCATTTCCGCAGTAGTCGGTAGCCGAAATCTTATAGCGATATGCCTTTGTCTGGCTGTCGGTGTTTTCGTCAACATAAATGCTTGTTTGGTTGAATGGAACATCTTCAATTTTTTCATAGACATTTGCCGAAGTTGTTTCACGATAAATTGTATAGAAATCTATCGCCTCGTTTTCCTCTTTTTGCCAAATCACCAAATTCGCAGGCGATTGCTGACTTACCGTAACCAAAGCCAATTCTGGCTGATATTTGAACGATTCTGCCTTGATTTCCGTCACATCGCTTGCGGTACAACCATATTCGTCAGAAATGGTGAATGTATATATACCAGGAGCCAAATTTTCTCGTTGTAACTCAGTGCTACCGTCGTTCCATGCATATTGTAATTCGCCGTTGCCGTTTTCATACGAAATGCTGATTTCGCCCACATCGTGACCGCAAATGGCATTGGTAAACGATTTGGTAATCACTGGCTTGTTGCTTTCGTCTTTTGTAAGTTCTACCGATTGCGAAGCGGCACAACCATGAGCATCGGTCACTTTCAAATTATACAATCCTGCCGAAAGTTCGTCGATAGTCTGCAACGTTGACAATTCTTGTTCTGAATCATACGATAGTATGGCAATTTCGTCAAGCCAGAAGTCGTATTCACCTTCGTTAGAAAGCAGACTTTCCCATAAAAAGAAAGGAATTTCTTCCAAATCGCTACCTGTAAACCCGAGTTCTGCCCATGTTAACTGTATGAAAGACCAATCACCATTGTATGGAATAGTATAAAGAGACGTTAATTGGTTCGTTTTTGTGCTATATCCGGCAAAGTGTACAGAAGAACCCTTATGATAGAATGAAAGGCCATAGGTGTTAGACAAATCCATTTCCTCCATATTATAATATATAGCGAAAGCATTCTTTGGCTCTATGGTAACTTGCACGTGTATAGCCTGTTCTGTGTTGTTTGCCCCACCTTTGGTTGCATTGAGAGTTTTTTCAGTATAAATAAAAGAGTCATTGCGGTCGGGATATATTTGCATGTCCAAGGTTTGTTCTCCGTTTTCAAAATCAGCGTGTGCAAATTCTGTAAACACAGATTTTGTCCATTTATACACATAGGGTTCCGTTCCGCCCGTTGCGTTTGCTGTTATGACACCATTAGGGGTCTCACAAACAGGATCTGAATATTCTACACGTGGTTGCGGGATATTGCTGTAATTCTTTTGCAAAATATGATTTTCTGTTGTTTTACATCCGTAACTGTCTGTTACTGAAAACATATATTGACCTGCCGCTAAATTTTGAATACTCTTTTCCGATGATAAGGAAACACTATTGTCGTATGATAGAATAGATAATTCGTCAAGCCATAAATCAGGATTGTCATAGCTAATCCATGCAAAACTTTTAAATTTATAATCGGCAATGTTCATTTCGTTCCAAGAAATACTTACAAGCGTCCATTCGCTATGGTATGGAATGGGGTAACTAGTGCTCCAATCATATTCGGAACGTATATAAAACTGAGATGAAGAACCTTTATGGTAAAACGATAAGCCATACGATTCGGTTATTTCTTGTTCTGAAAATAAATCTTCCGTTTTAAGGTTAAGTTGATATGCATAATTGTCGGTCAAATCTTGTTGCACGTGAACAGAATGGTCAGAGCCTGCTGCGCCACTATTTTCAACAGATATATTTTTAACGGTATAGTCTTGACTATTGTTTACATCGAATTCATATACATACATTTTATCGTCCGATATTTCAGTTTCAAAATTCAATACAGATGTTTCTTTTACCTTTGATTCGCTCCAACTATAAATATACGGCTCAGTTCCTCCACTCACCGTTGCCTCAATCGTTCCGTTTTCTGTTTCGCAGATTGGGTTTGTAGAATGTAATGAAACTTGTGGCATATTTTCTTCATTAGGAGAAAGGGTAACGTACGTCGTATCTGAAGTATAGCTTTCTGCATCTGTTGCAACAAAATAGTATTCTCCGTATGTCATTCCTGTACGAGGATTGTCGGTGTTGCCATCGTTCCAGAGAATAGTGTATGGTGCAACGCCGTTGGTTACATCGAACGAAGCCGAGCCTGTTGCCGAAGTACAGATTGGATCTACCGTTTCCAAATTGATAATTTTTGGCTTTTTGCCGAATGTGGCTGTAAACGAAGTGTCTTTTGTTACCGTTATGGTACGTGGATTGTCCTTGTTGCCGTCGTTCCAGCCGCCAAACTGATAGTTGTCTTCGTCTTCTGAAACAGCAGTTATGATTGCCGTAAATTCGTCGTCACAGGAATTTGTCATTTCTATTGTTACTGCTCCATAGCCAGCGTATGATGGACTAACGAGAACTTTGTGCGATGCCGTTTCCAGCAATGACTTATAAGGAATCCAGTCTTCGTGTGTCTTGTAAGCATCTATTGCTTCGCAGGGCACATAAATTGTGGCACATGAAGGGAATGCGTTTTCGCCTAATGTTGGTGGCGTTGTTGCATTGATATATATTTGAGACAAATTGCTGCAAAGTCCCAAAGCCCGATCCGCCAAATCTACAATAGTTGCAGGTATTGATATGGAATAGATCAGGTTGGATTCAATAGCATTATTTCCTATGTGAGTTAAAGTATTAGGAAGCGTGAGTGATGAAAGAGAATAACAACTACCGAATGCATCTTCTTTTATCTTTGTCAAACCCTCTGGAAGTTCTATTGATTTCAGTGCAGAGCACAAATAAAAGGCACTTGTTTCAATGCTTGTAACGGTACTAGGAATCTCAATTGATTGCAGGGATTCACATTCCCAAAACGTGCCTGAAGGTATTTTTGTGAGTTGATTTGACAATGTTACATTTGTTAGTTTCTTGCACAAAGCAAAAATATTGTCGTCCATATTTGTGAGTGAATTTGGGAATACAACAGTTTGTAATCTTGTACAACCTTGGAATACTTGCCAGTCAATGCTTTGAACCCCTTCCTCGACAACTACCGATGTTATTTTGTTGCAATTCCAAAAAATCGAAGATTCTATTTTTATTACTTTATATTCTTCTTCTTCGTATATTACAGTACTAGGAATGATTATGTCTCCCTCTGGTGCTTCTTCATATTTGTCATTCCCTTCTTTTTCAGAAGTTACAGATACAGTTTTATTTTCGGAACTGATTATATTGTAATATAGCGTATGTCCGCTCGGACTTACTGCTGAAAAATGGTAGGCATAAACTTGCAAAGCTCCGAAAAAAGCACAAATCAATAGGGATAGAAGTCGTTTCATATTGAAGTCATTTATATTCACACATATTTTCGCGGCAAAGATAGTTTTTTTGTTGTAATACAAATAACATTAGGACACTTTTCATTACAAGGCTATTTGCACCAAGACATTACCTCGTAATTTTTTCTGCTCGGGATATAATACATACGATTCGGGCAACGGAAAATCGTTGGCATAGCGTGTTTGTGCAAGTTTCATTTCCAACGAAAGTTTTTGCAAACATTTCCATTTTGCCACCACGTACCAATACGTTCCGGTGTAATAATATTGCGCACTTGCAAAAACATACTGCACATCGTCTTCCCAGGCATATAACCTGTTGTCGAACGAGGCGTTGAATTGTGCGAAACGTGTGCTGAACGTAAGATGCGGCAACGGTTTCCAAACGACATCCTCGTAAGTCAATATGCCATAGTCGTCGCTTTGTGCAGAAAGCCGAACAGAGAATTTCATTTGTAAGGCATTGCTTACAGGTAAACTTGCGTATAACGTGTGTGTGCTTCTGGTTGCCAACCCTAAAGAATCGCCTGTTTGCACGGTATGCGAAAGTTGATAGTATGCCGAAATGCCTTGAAACGTTTTATATAACAATTTCACTTTCAATACATTACCTTTTTCTGTGAATTGTTCCGACGATTTTGCAGGAGTGCAAAACAGATCAGTTGAGCCATACAATGTCGTATTGGAACCAAGATGCAGACGAAAACTTGTGGTCGCACCTCTTTCATTGCCAACGGCTGACGACATAAAACTATCATATTCAGATTGATACAATCGAAAACTTTGCGAAAGTTGTACATTGTCGTTCAAAGAATATTGTAAGCCGTGGATAGTGGCGAAATCGCAATTTTCATCAATGGCAAACTCGCCAAACAAACGGATTTTTCGCTTGAAATATGTGTAAAATGCCGTTGCATTCGTCAGTTTCGAGTTTTTTTCTTCCAACGAGAAACGATGTTGCAACCACGCGCCACCAACTCGTAAACGATTCGTTGAGTATTGCAGATGGCAACCATATAACGAATAGTTGATTGCTTCTTTCGAGTCTTGTTCCGACAACGTCCGATGATAGCCCGTCTTTTGGATTGTAAACGGAAAATCTTCGTCATTCTTGAATTTCCCGTCTAACCGACGGAAAGAGAAGAATGGTGTCATTTGCAACTGTTTCAGTCGCAAACTCATTCCACAACCACGAGAAAACAGATATTCCGACGTAGAACTATGTTTTGAAAGCAGATTCGCCGTACTTCCGCTTGTTTCCAGAGAGTTTCCGAAACTGCCGCCTTGTGCCAGCGTCAATCCTTGCGCGATGGAAACTCGGTAATCGCCAATCACCAGATTCGACACAACACCTCGATTTTTCAACTGTACATAAAATGACTGCGAATCAAACCCTCGTGGCAGCGCATACGATTCGCCCATATCTTTTTTCAGCGTGAATCCCCAGTATAAAGAATTATAGGATTGAAAACGATAACGCAACACGTGTTTCGTCGCTCCGCCTGCATAATGGTAGTAATCTTTATATTCATCCGTGTCGACATTCATAAAAGTGAACGTCGATGCGAATACATGCTTTCCGCCAGCAATCAAATCTTCAACAGATTTCATCTTGGAAACAGGCGCGACCGAGAGAAAACACGAAAGCAAGCGAGATTTCTCCAACGGCAAGCCCAACACATATTGCAACTCGTAAATGCTGTACAACGGAGCATTGTGCGAAACGTAAAACAGCAAACTCTGCTTCTCGAAGTCGCTGAGAAAAAACAGCACATTGCAGTCGTCCTCGGTCAAATCATTGACGTTGATTTTATGATTGTACAATTCTTCCAATCCAGAAATATCGTCTTCGGAGTATTCCACATCGGAGTCCAACACGCTGGAAAGCATAGTTTCCCACTCTTGCGAGCGACACAACGTCGGCATACACAAGCACACACACACAATTATTGTGTATTTTATGAGAAAACGCGGCATTTTCATATTGCAAATATACATTTAATTGAGTTTTTCTTACATTTGTACAAATCATTTTCTCATGGAAAATTCAAATTCAATGAACGATATCCAAAAACTTGTGCAAGAAATTGCTACGTACTGCAATCGCTATACTTCGGCGGCTTCCATTCCGACAATAGAAGTAGATATTTTGAAGCAAAAAACACGAGAATTATACGACAGACTTTCTCGCATAGATTCTGCTGTTGCTACACAACCAACGCAAGAAAAACAAAAACCCAAAGAGCCTATTCAAATTGCAGAGCCTCAATCTATTGAGCATCAGAAAGAGGAAGAAAAAGCAGTAGAGATACAAGAACCGGAAGTCGTTCAACAGGAAGCCCCAGTTGACGAGCAACCTGTGCAACATGTTTCAGAAATAATTGTTGAGACAGGAAAGAAAAACATTGAAACCGTCAATGACCGATTATCGCATATTTCGGAACTAACCCCTGACACGTTTGGTTTCAATGACCGCATTCATTACCGAACGCTGCTTTTCAACAACGACAAGGATTTGTTTGAAAAAACGATTGGAATTATTAATGACAGTGATTCGTTCGATAGTGCCTTGCAATATCTTCAAGAGAATTTCGATTGGGATTTTGAGAAAAACGATGTGAAAAAATTCCTTACGTTCATTAAACGCAGATTTCAATAGTATGGGAAAACTCGTAGTGGTTCCTACACCTGTCGGGAACCTTCAGGATATGACGTTTCGCGCCGTCGAGGTGCTTAAATCGGCAGATTTGATTCTGGCCGAGGACACACGTACATCAGGGAATCTGCTCAAACATTTCGGCATAGAGACCAAAATGATGTCGCATCACAAATTCAACGAACATGCGACGATAGAACGAACGCTCGATATTATTCGTACTAATTCTGTCACCGCCTTGATTTCCGACGCTGGCACGCCATCAATTTCCGATCCAGGATATTTTCTGACGAAACATTGTGTTGAAAACGACATTGAAGTTGAATGTCTGCCCGGAGCAACGGCATTTGTTCCTGCTCTCGTAATGAGCGGCTTCACAACCGACAGATTTTGTTTCGAGGGTTTTCTCCCTCACAAAAAAGGTCGGCAAAGCAGATTATTGGCTTTGAAAGACGAAACACGCACCATTATTTTCTACGAATCGCCGCATCGTGTTGTAAAAACGTTGATGCAGATTCAGGAATTTATCGGCGAACGCAACGTTGCTGTAGTGCGAGAAATCTCAAAAATTTACCAAGAAGTTGTTCGTGGCAGTATTCCTACCGTCATTAAACATTTTCAGGAGAAGCAACCCAAAGGAGAATTTGTGTTGCTTGTAGCGGGAAAAGAAGACACCATTAACCTTGATGACGACGAGGAATAACAAAAGAGACAAAGTCCTTGAGATATTTTTTTAATTTTAAGCTTTCATTGTCAACAAGAAAAGGAATACCTATTTCTTCCAAAACTTGCTTGTAATGTCGGTCATTTCGCCCGAAGATGCGACGGAATAAAGTCGCTGATTTGTCGTAGGTTTGTTGAGAGGACCTTTTGTCTCATCGTATCCGCCCAACTTGATGTAGTCAAACAAATGAATGTTAAAATTTTCTGGCAATTTTGATTTTCCTGAGTACCACGCCGTTTTTAGTTTGGGGTACGTGGCTTTTACATGTAAAGCCAAATCTTGCACGCTTTGAGGCTCCAAATCGCCCCCCATAAGGCACACACACGTAATGTCGTGCACATATTTGTCTATCAAGGCAGAGAGTTCCTCTGTCGTAAGATTTTCGCCTATGTCTTGTTGTAAATGAGGACTATGACAACCAACACAACGATTAGGACAATTCGTTATGTTGATAGCCAAAGTTACCTCTTCTGGAATTTCTGCGAAAACAATATCAAAGTTGTAATACCTAAGCATTACAAGTCAAGCACAAATTGTTTCTCGTTAGCGTAATAACGTCTTTTTGCTTCTTCCTGACGAGCAGCAGAGAAGTTGGAAACACGTTTCATATAACCGATTATACGAGTCAGATAGTCAACATTTGTGCTATGGCAATGAGGACATTCCTTCAAGTATCTCTTGTCGATATGACCGCAATCGTTACAAATTGTGTTTGGAATATTGAACGTGAAATAGTTACAACCTTCGTGAGTAGCTACGCGAAGCAATTGACGATATTGTTCTTTTGTCAAGTGGTTTTCCAAGTTTGCATGTAATGCAGAACCACCTGTCAAGTGTTCAATATATTTACGTCCGTGCAGACGGAATTTGTCAACGATATTCAATGATTCGTCCTCAACAACATAGAAATATGAGTTGTAGCAATCACGTGGAACAACGTAACCGTCTTCTTTATCCCATTTAGCGTGTTTTACACCCACGTTTTCAGCAGGAATCATTTCACAGTTGAACATCATATCTTTTGTACGATATTTCTTGTTGTATTTTTCAACCAAACCAAGAACGTTTTGTACAAATTCTACATATTGTGGATTGTCGTTGATTTCAATTCCTAAGAATTCAGCTGCTTCAACCAAACCGTTCACACCTACAGTCAGGTACTGACGATTGATGTTGATGAAACCTGCGTCGAACAATGGTAACATTCCTTGTTCTTTCAATGCCTTCAAGTTTTCGTTGTAACCGATTTGAACTTTGTGAACCAAGTCAACAACAGTTTCCAAGAAACTCAAATAATGCATGTTGTTCTTTACTGCATATTGGATACAACGGTTCAAGTTGATGGTAAGCACGCTCTTAGAACCTGTAGAAACACCTCCGGCACCAAGTGTGTAGCTAAATCCGTTGTCTTGAATCTCGTTACGCAAACGGCAGCATGAAGCCAATGAATCGGCGTTATCGCTCATATATGTGAAGAACGAGTGACCTTCGGCATACATTTCGGCTGTGAAATTACCCCATTCTTCGTCCATTACGTCACCATCCTTGGTAAGCAATGCCATAGTTTCAACAGGGAATGTCAAAACAGCTTTCGTACGTTCTTGGTTGAACCATTTCATGAAACGTTTTTGCAACCAAGAAAGTGATTCCCAGTGTGGTTGTGTACCATCAGGGAAATAAAATTCACCGAAGATGCTTTGGAAATAGTATTTGTCGTAGTATGAAATGTTCCAGAACACAGCTTGGAAGTTACGAGCTCCCGTAGGCTGGTTGATAGAATATACCACTTGTTCGAAACAGTCGTCGATAATTTTTGCGATAGAACGACGTTTTGAAGACAAATCAACCACTTCGTCGGCACGAAGATAGTAGTCTTCGCCATATTCCTTTTCAATGAAATAGTTCATATACATAAGGAACTCAGGAGTAGCACATGCACCGCTCAACATACTTGAAACGATGAACACCATGTTGATGAATCCGCCACAGAACGCCTTCAAATTTGTAGGAGCCTTTGAGTTGCCACCTACCTCCATAGTGCCTTTCAACAACCATGGATACATAGTGATGGAAGCACAATAGTTTGCCATCGAAGTTTCATCGTTTTTATAGATGAAGTGATTCGTAAGCATATAGATATATTTGTCGGCAAATTCCTTACCATACAATTCTTTAAGACGGTCTGTCAACAAACGACGGTTCAAACGGATAAAGTTTGATTTTGGAAGCTCGCCAATCAATGTTGCAATGTTTTTCTTTTCAACATTGGCATTCGCATCGTATTTTGAACCAGTCGCAGCATTTTTTGCGTTACAGTAGCTTACCAAGAAACTCAATTTTTCGCGATCCTCGCGGTCTTCCATGTGTTTTTGGCGATACAACATATAACTTTTGGCAACAGAATAATATCGTTCAGCCATAAGTGCCACTTCCACCTGGTTTTGAATTTCTTCAACACTCATTCCGTCTGCAACGTGAACTCGACTCAACACGCCAGCCAAGTCGTCATCTGTGGCATAACTACCAACCGAAAGAAATGCTTTGCTTACCGCATACTTAATCTTGTCGATTGAAAACGGTTCTTTTGAACCATCTCGCTTTACGATTTTAATTTCTGATACTCCCATTTTTTATAAATTTATATCATTGAACTACTCTATTTTTATACGTTTTTAATGGCTTATGCCTAATTTTACTGCGTTTTCGCCAAAGAAAATTTATCGTTTTCTTTAAGTGAAACAAAATTATAACTTATACAAAAGAGTGCTGTAAAAAAGATGCAAAAGATATTAGCACAATGTTGTTTGAGTGCATTGTATCTTACTCATTATCTTTTTGTTAATCGGTTAATAACCGAAAAATAAAAGAAATTTGTACAAACTCTTTTTTCACCTTATAACCAAAGAACAAAAACTTTTCATACATTTGTAATGTATATTTAAAATTATTGAATTATGGTAACAGTTCTTATCGCAGTCTGCATTCTTGCATTCTTTGTCCTTACAGGTAGTTTGAAAATCGTACCTCAACGCGAGGCATACATTGTTGAACGATTGGGTAAATACCACCAAACGCTATTGGCTGGTTTCCACATCATCATCCCGTTCATTGACCGTGTGGCTTACAAACATTCGTTGAAAGAACAGGCAATCGACGTGCCTTCGCAGACGTGTATCACCCGTGATAACATTTCTGTGGAAGTTGACGGTATCATGTACTTGCAAGTAATGGACCCAAAAAATGCTTCGTATGGTATTGACAACTACGGTTTTGCATCAATCCAACTTGCACAAACCACAATGCGTAGCGTTATCGGTAAATTGGAACTTGACAAGACATTTGAGGAACGCGATTCCATCAACGCCGTAATTGTTTCTGCTGTTGATAAGGCTAGCGATTCGTGGGGAATCAAGATTACTCGCTATGAAGTGAAGAACATCACGCCTCCGCAAAGCATTAAGGATGCGATGGAAAAACAAATGCGTGCTGAACGTGAAAAACGTGCCATCATCGCCGAGTCGGAAGGTACAAAACAAGCGAAAATCAACGTGGCTGAAGCAGCACGACAAGAATTGATTGCAAAATCGGAAGGTGAAATGCAAGCAAAAATCAATGTGGCTAACGCCGACAAACAAGAGCTGATTGCCCGTTCCGAAGGTGAAATGCAACGTAAGATTAACGAAGCTTCGGGTAAGGCAAGCGAAATTGAGCAAATTGCAAAGGCAACTGCCAACGGACTTCGTGAAATTGCTGCCGCTATTGGTTCTGAAAATGGTACCGAGGCTGTGAATCTTCGTATTGCCGAACAATATCTTAATGAGTTTGGTAAACTTGCGAAGGAAAACAACACAATGATTATTCCTCAAAATATGACGGACGTAAGCAGCGTGCTTGCCACGGCAATGTCGGTTATTGAAAATTCTAAGAAGAAATAGTCTAAAACGTTTACGATACCATTGTCTTATTATAATGTAGGGGCGAATAAATATTCGCCCCTATCTATTAAAACCCAAAATCATGGAAACACCTCAAGAAAACACAAAACGTATTACGCCAAATTTCATTCAGTCGCTGAACGATAATGAAATTTTTGTATTCGGTAGCAATTTGGAAGGAATGCACGGTGGTGGTGCCGCATACACAGCATTGAAAAAATTCGGTGCGATATGGGGACAAGGTGTCGGATTACAAGGGCAATCCTACGGTATTCCTACAATGCACGGTGGCGTGGATGCCATAAAACCCTACGTTGACGAATTCATTACTTTTGCACAAGAACATAGAGAACTGTCATTTCTTGTTACACGTATTGGTTGCGGAATTGCCGGTTTTCAGGATAACGAAATTGCTCCGTTGTTCAAAGAAGCACAAAAACTTGAAAACGTCTGGTTGCCAGAAAGTTTCTGGGTATAATTGCCGCTATTACGCATTTTGAAAAAATTCCCTGCTTCACACCAAAGAAGTAGTGTATATAACCATTTAAAGACAGTGAATACAATATATATTGTTATAAGTTTTTTTCTTAATACGTAGCATAGTATTTTCGTAAAAACCATTCTGCCGAAATAGATAACAATATGATTATCAATATTAACGGTAAATCCACAAACAAATTGCGACTACGAATCGAGTGTGCCACAGAAACAATGTTTTTGTTTTCTTGCAAATCATTCACAATTGCCTCACACTCCTGTGCCGAATACATCTTTCCTCCCGTTTGTTCCGACAAATCCGCTAAAACGGAATGATTTGCCCGAGTTTGTTGCGACTCAAGTTGCATAGGCATCACTACAAAAGAACCTTTTTTCGTCAGCACCGAGTTGTCATACGTAACCGACGCCTTGTAACCATATTTTCCAAGAGGGAACTTACCTGCATTGAGAGAATAGAAATTATCTTTTGCAGAAAATATAAACGGGTATTCCTTGCCGTTTTCATTTGTTATAACCAATGTGATTTCTTGATTCGGCACGGCTTCATAACTTTTGTCATATAATTCGGCAGAAAACGCAACATCTTGATTATCATATACGATTTGCTCACCTGAAACGACAAACATTTCTCTTTTCTCGGTCAATGCCATATAAGCGAGCATTTTATTCACAAACGAATCGAACGCCTCAAAGTCGCCCATCTCCTTTTGTGCGTACAAGCGCCAACGCCACAATCCTTCGCCCAAAACAAAACCGATTTTTACGCCTTGCGTTTCCGAGAAAGTAATTAACGGTCGTTCCGTATCAACCGAACCAATCTGCTGATAACAGAGCGTTCGGCACAAAACCCCCGTATTATAGGTACCATACGGAGCAAACAATGGTGGCGCCTGCAACAACAAGGTTTTACCCTCCTCATCCAACGAAAACAATGAAAAATCTGATTCCAAGCGAGGTTTTACCTCATCAAACGAATTTCTGAAATTTGAGATTTCCATGCCTAAATGCAACTCGTTCAGCGCTTGTAACGAATTGCCCACATTCAGCAGCAAACACGGGATTCCCAAGTGAATCGCCTCGGTAAGTATATGTTTCCCCTGTACGGAAAAATTCTTCATTCCGCACAATATCAAGCAGTTACATTCTTGTAGCGGAGGCAATTTATCCTTCCCAACTTTTACTATCGAGCATTCATAATTTTTGTTATTCTCGATAGCACGGCGTACGGCAGCAATATCGGGGTGAACTGCGTCATAGACAAAAAGAATTTTCTGACGACTTTCCAACACATCAACAGCAAACGTATAGGAATTATTTTTCTCACTAATTTCTTGGTCAAAGTGCTCTATTTCAACAGTATATATTTTTTGCCCAATTTCCGACGCTTGTATTTTGCAGTCAATAGTCTTATAAGTATGTTCTTGGTCGGAACGAACAGAGGTTTCGAACACGACAGTTTTTCCGTCAAGGATTCTCAATTTAGACACGTTGCCCTTCAGTGCGTGTGATTCCACAGAAACTTTTATGGCAAACGGATTACCTCGGAAAGCAATCTGATTATGAAGCACTTTGGCAATGACATTATCACATTCTTGCACCGTGTCGCCCATTGCAATCGTATAAATAGGCATAGCCGACGGAAAATCCTTTATGGCATATTTGGGATTTTCTCCCTTGTTGTAAATACCGTCGGACGCAAGAATCACGGCACCAATGTTTTGATTATAATAGCGAGTAGAAATGTCTTGCAACGCACCAGAAATGTTCGTTTCCTGTTCCGTATAAGTCATTGAATCACTCGCAATTACGTCGGCACCAAATGTATATGTGGCAACTTGATACGCATTTTGTAATTCGGAAATAATGTGTTGGTAGCTTTCCTTATATTTCGTCTGATAAAACGACGAATCCTTTTGTTGTACAAGCGAAGCCGAATTATCGTGTAAGAATACGACAGTCGGTTTCTCGATTTTTTGCCGTTTCATTTCAAGAAACGGTCCGAGCAACAAAAACAAGACGAATGAGATTGCAAATGCACGTAAACCAATTAATAATCGTCGCAACCAGAGTGGCGCATCTTTCAACTTTGTTTCCTTATAATACAGAAACAACGCAAGCCCTACACCAATTATCACGCAAATTGGAAGCAACCACAACGTATATTCAGCAAAGACGTGCATACGAGTACACGATTATTTGTTAGTACGGAAAAACGAAAAATGCACTTTCCCGTATTTACATAAACGAGCAAAATGAGGATGTTGCGAGAAATCAAACGATTCGGGATGTTCAACAATCACCAACGTATCGTCGTTGACTGCCTTGCTTGCATAAATCAAATCGGGCAAATCCTGTAACCACGGCAAATTATATGGAGGGTCGGCAAAAACGACGGAAAACTCCCGATTCGCGATTTTCAAAAAATCACGAGTTTCCGACACAAGAACTTTCATTCCCTTGATTTTCAAATCATTTGCCGTTTTTTTTATGAAAGACGCATGTTTCGCATTTTTCTCAACGCTCACAATGTCGGTGCAACCACGTGAAGCCGATTCAAACGAAATGCTGCCGATACCCGAAAACAAATCCAAAAGAGAGATTTCCGAAAAATCAAATTCGTTGTTCAGTATGTTGAACAAACCTTCTTTTGCCCTATCGGTAGTGGGTCGCAAATCAAAATCCTTGGGAGCGTTTATAATTCGTCCTCTTAAATCACCACTGATTATTCGCATAGAGATATATTGCAATGATTGAGGAACAACATATATGGGAAACGTGGCAATTTCACAGGGTTTTCAGCCATCTTCACATTCTTCACATACGTTTGTATAGCCGAAAAATACGGCGACTTCGGTGTGATTTTTCCCGACATTTCTACCGCCACCTGCAACACATCCAATTGCAACTGTTGCACGATATTCATTATATAATATGTAAAATCGTCAATGTTCGAAAACGAGAACGTATTTGCAAACCTGAGTTCCTTGCTACGAACATATACAGCCGTAAAGAAGTCATTTTCAACGGAAATCATCAGCTTCTCCTCACGTTTTTTTACACCGCTTTCAATCATCGGAGCCACTTGTGGCACGTAGGAAACCATTTCCTGATTGCGGAACGCTGTGCGGCACAAAGCCCAAATTGTCGTATCGATCGGAAACAGCACAACAGCGTCGGTATTGAACGATTCGTATGTTATGATTGATTCCGAGTCCGATTTCTCGAAATTCAGTTGCGAATAATCTTGTAATAATGTATCGTCGTAAAATTTCTTCGGAACCAATGTAAAATTTGGGGAAACCACAATTATGGTAACGGCTCCGAATGTTTCTTGAAAAATCTTCTGATTCAAAAATTTCTTAAAACCCTCATTTCGATAATCAGGGGGAACAATATTGTAGGCGTATGCCATAACCTCTTGCGTGCGTTTGTGGACTAGCAAAAAAGAAAATCCATCTCGACGTACCGAAATGGATAATCTGTAATCTTTCGATTTACTACTTGAATAGTTTTCCGCAACGTAGGTTATGTCTTGCATATATTATTGCCAGTTACCTTCGGTTGAAACTTCGTCGATTTTTCCTATGCGTAAACCTTCGTAACCACTTGTCTTACGAGAATACTCTTTTGCATTAACCACCAATTGACGGTCCAAATCGCTCAAAAGCACGTCCCAAAGCACACCCATTTGGAATGTAGGGATTTTTGTTCCTGCCGACATAATGCTTCCTGCTGCAATTTCAAATTCGGCATCTTTGCCAGGAACCTTGCTTATTTCCTCCAAGTTGAAATTTTCCGACAAAACCGAGTCTTGCATCAATTTTTCAAAAGCAGGAATTTTAACTTTTTCTTGCCAAGCACGTCCTTCGGCAACTTCAACAGAATCTTCAATATCACCGATTGTTTTGGTAAATTCCAACGAATCTTCTTTTGCAAAACGAATCAATTCTGCCCAATTGTCAGCATACTTGCTATATTTTGCCTCATAGGCATATTGTAATTCTCTCGCATCCAACAGTTTAGTAATAACTGCTTCCTGACGAATTTTCTTTTCGTCGCCAAACGTAATATCTCTGTTTACCGTACTGTACACAGCAAACACTAACAACACGATTAGTACACCCAATCCAATTTCAATGCCGAGTTTCAAACCTTTGTTCATTTTTGTATAGTTTATATTTTGTAAAAATTTCGTACACAAACATACGACTTTTTATGCTTTTTATTGCTACTATTACAAAAATTATTTTTCAACTCGATGCTTTACTACTTTATAGCGAAGAAAATACGTGCACACTTTGCGTTTGAGCCGACCGAAGACCAGCAGAACGTTTTCAACGAACTGGCAAAATTTCTTGCCACCGATGCCGAAGTGTTCATAATAAACGGTTTTGCAGGAACGGGAAAAACCACGCTCATAAAAGCCGTGATTGATTCTTTGCAAGAATTGGGATTGAATTATTCACTGATGGCACCTACCGGTCGTGCGGCAAAAGTGTTGTCGAACTACACCTCGAAACCTGCGTTCACCATTCATAAAAAGATTTATCGGCAACGTAACGTGCAAGATGGCATTCAAAAATTCGGAATGAATTTCAACGCCGCACAAAATGTGGTGTATATCGTTGACGAAGCATCGATGTTGTCGGATTCCACTTCCGAGAACACGATTTTTGGTTCCGGCTCCGTCATCAACGACTTGTTCCGATTCATTTTCAACGAGCATAAGTGCAAACTCCTTTTGATTGGCGATACGGCACAGTTGCCGCCCATAGGGTCGCCAAATTCGCCTGCGTTAGACGCAAACTATATAGAGACAAATTTCTTCAAGACACCAGCATACGTTACGCTACACACCGTTATTAGACAAGCCGAAGATTCAGGAATTTTGTCAAATGCGACAACGATTCGCAAAATGTTGGATAGTGAAACAATTTCACTCCCCAAGCTCAAAACCTTTCCCGACGTGGAATCCATCGACGGCAGTATGCTTTTGGAGGCATTGGAATCGTCGCACAACAAAGTCGGCATACAAGACACCATTGTCATCACTCGTTCCAACAAAATGGCTAACCGCTACAACGATGGCATTCGGCGAATGATTCTATGGAAAGATTCCACCATTTGTAAAGGAGACTACATTATGGTGGTAAAAAACAATTATTATTGGACAGAAAAAGAGAAAGACCTCAGTTTTATTGCCAATGGCGACATTGCCGAAATTGTGAGCATTGACAAATATGAAGACCTCTATGGTTTCAACTTTGCCGACGTCACCCTCAAATTCCCTGATTACCAGGATATGGAACTTTCGGTAAAAATCATTCTCGACACGCTTTCGTCGGAGTCGGCATCGCTCACCTACGAACAAAGCAACAAACTCTACACCGAAGTTTGTGCCGATTATGCCGAAATCAAGAATAAAAAGACCTTGTACGAGAAAATTAAAAAAGACCCGTATTACAATGCCCTCCAAATAAAGTTTGCCTACGCCATCACGTGCCATAAGGCGCAAGGTGGTCAATGGAAACACGTCTATATTGACCACGGATTTTTCACCGACGAAATGGTTGACAAAGAATTTGTGCGCTGGCTCTACACCGCCTTTACACGAGCCACAGAGAAGGTGTATTTGGTGAATTTTAAGAAAGAGTTCTGGGAATAAAAAATGTTTTGAGCGAGAAACGGGGCTCGAACCCGCGACCCCAAGCTTGGGAAGCTTGTGCTCTACCAACTGAGCTACTCTCGCTTGCAAGTGCAAATGTAAAACCTTCTTTTTGATTTGTAATGATTTTACGAAAGAATTTGCAATGATAAATAGATAATTGCATTAAAAATAGTACTTTTACACGCGAAAAAAATACTGCAATGAATACTACTACAATTACTCCAATTTTACTTTTAACTGGCTATTTAGGAAGTGGAAAGACAACCTTGGTCAATCATATTTTGGCAAATAAAAAAGGTGTGAAATTTGCCGTTATCGTGAACGATATTGGCGAAGTAAACATCGATGCAGACTTGATTCAAAAAGGCGGCGTTGTTGGCAAAAAAGACGAAAGTCTTGTCGCCCTGCAAAACGGCTGTATCTGCTGTACGTTGAAAATGGACTTGGTAGAACAGATAAACGACATTCTAAAAATGAATCGTTTCGACTACATTGTGATAGAAGCGAGCGGCATCTGCGAACCTGAGCCAATTGCACGAACAATTTGTTCCATCCCTCAAATGGGCGACGAATATACCCGAAACGGATTTGCCCGCCTGGACTGCATCGTGACGGTGGTTGATGCGCTTCGTATGCAGAGCGAGTTTGCTTGTGGCGAAAATCTTACCAAGAAAAATATAGATGAGGAAGACATTGAAAATCTTCTTATCCAACAGATTGAATTCTGTAACAAAGTCATTCTCAACAAGGCCGACGAGGTTTCGCCATCCGAACTAGGAAGAATCAAACAAATCATTAAAGCACTGCAACCAAGTGCCGAGATTATTGAGGCAAACTATGCCGATGTCGAATTAGATTCAATCATCAATACCAAAACGTTCCACTACGACAAAGTAGCCATTTCCGCTGCGTGGATTCAAGAAATTGAGAAAAAGGCAACCGAAGAGGAGGAACGCGAAGCAAAAGCCGACCATCATCACCACCATCACGAGGAGGAAGAACATCATCATCATGACCACGAACATTGCGACCATAGTGCCGAGGAATGCCACGACCCTCATTGCCATCACCATCATCATCACCACGAAGGTGGCGAAGTTGAGGAATATGGCATCGGAACATTTGTATATTATCGTCGCAAGGCATTTGACACTAAAAAATTTGAATCGTACGTGTGTGAAAAATGGCCAAAAACCATAATTCGTGCAAAAGGTGTCTGCTATTTCAACGACAATAGAGATATGTCTTATCTGTTTGAACAAGCCGGTGTACAAAAGAAATTGACCGAAGCAGGACTGTGGTTTGCAACAGCACCCAAAGAAGAATTTGACAAATTGGTGGAACAAGAACCTGGAATTCTCCGCGATTGGGACGAAACATACGGTGACCGCATGGAGAAGATCGTCTTCATCGGACAGAAAATGGATAAAGAACAGATTATTAAAGATTTGGACGATTGTTTGGAATAGATTTTCTTTTCAAGTACAATCTTAAATCAACTTTAAATCACAAAACGTATCTATACAATTAAAGTTGTTAATAATCTTGTTAATTGAATTTCTGTGTTTTTAGAAATTGTTTCATTGTTTTTGTATCTTTGTGAAGATGAAAAAGAAAGTTTTCATAATATCACTGTTACTTTCCTTGTGTTCTTTTGTGAACGCACAGGTGGTTGATTCAACCAAGGCACCTATCGTGGATGAATGCGTGAACAAGGCACAGGATTTTTATGCCGTAGGAAATCTTGATTCCATCCTTCATTATTATAATAAAGGATTGGAAACGGCCAAAACGTATAATTTGAAGAACAAAGCTGCCGATGTATATTACGAACTTGCCAAATTATATATGATGATGGGTATTAACGACTCCGTCATGGCAAATTTCACACGCTCGGCAAACCATGCACGTGCGGGAAATTATTGGAAGGGATTGAACAAGGCACTTTGCCAGATGGCAAGTGTTTGTTGGTCAACGGGCAAGAACCTTGAAGGTAGTCAATATGCCAACGAGGCAATTGAGGCGGGCAAGAAGGCCAATTATGTTCGTGGAACTGGCATTGGATATCTGCAAGCAGGTAATATCTATCAAAACCTTGGTAGAACGGAAGAATCGCTACAGCATTATCTAAATGCAAGTAAATGTTTTGATGAATGTGGATTCCAATCAGGAGTGGCTTCCTGTTGGACGAATATAGCAGGAATCTATTACACGTTGGAAAATTTCGAAATGGCGCTTGAATACGACCGCAAGGCCATGGAGTTGCAGAAATCGCTGGGTAACAAGGGCGAGGTGGCCAACGTGATGCAAAACATGGCGGCAATCTACTCGGGCTTCAATCGTCAGGGTGTTGTCACCAAGTATCAGCACGTAGATTCTGCGTTCTATTATTATCAACAGGCATCGGCCATCTATGAAGAGTTGAAAGACTCTCTGAATATTGTAAGAACTCGCTGTAACTTGGGTCTTACGTATATGATGATTTCCGATTGGAAGAAATCTAAGAAATATTTCGACGATGCTTATAAAATTGCTCTTTCAAAGGATTATATCAGCGACATTATTGCTATTGAGAACGGATATGCAATGATGTACCAGAAAAAAGGCGAGTTCGAGAAATCGAAGGAGTACTTCCTGAAAGTGTATCCTCGTATCGTAGAAGGAAATTATCTGGAGAAGGAATTTATGTGGTACCGCGATATGGCACGCACATTAGATTCTTTGGGTGATTATAAAGGATCGCTGCGATATTACGAACGCTATGTGGATATGCACGATACGTTGCGTAAACACGACGTGGAACGACAAATCAACCAATTGAACGCCCGTTACGGTTCTGAGTTGAAAGACCAGGAAATTGCTGCTGCAAAAGAGCGTCAGGAACTTATGAGCCGTGAGCAGGATGCCTTGCGAAAGCGTTTCTTGATTATGGTGGGCGCGTCAATCCTGATTGCCATATTCTTGATTTTCGTGGTTTACTTGTTGGTTCAAGTCCGTAAATCGAACAAAAAACTTGCCGAACAGAACGATATGATTTTGAAACAAAGTCAAGAAATCGAACGGCAACGCGATGAGGTTTCTGCTCAAAAGGAACAAATTGAGGTTCAACAGAAGAACATCTTGGATAGTATCCACTATGCAAGCCGAATCCAGTCTGCCATCTTGCCTCGGCCAGAATTGGTGGAAGATTTGTTCCACGACCATCGTTTCATTTTGTTCAAACCTCGTGACATTGTAAGTGGTGACTATTATTGGATTGGTAGAAAAGCTCAATGGAAGATTGCCATTGCAGCCGATTGTACGGGTCACGGTGTGCCTGGTGCATTCATGAGTATGTTGGGAACTGCATTTTTGAACGAAATCATCAACGACCCGACAATGCCCGACATCCACGCTGGTGAAATTCTTGACAAACTCCGTGAAAATATTATCAAGGCATTGAAACAAACTGGTGCCGCCGGTGAGCAAAAGGACGGTATGGACTTGGCTATGTGGATGTTTGACGAAGAAACTCGTCAACTTCGCTACGCTGGTGCAAATAACCCGCTGATTCTCGTTCGTAAGGATTATGTTGAAGGTGAGGTAGCCGACGACGATAGAGTGAAAATCCAAGAATTCGTCTCGGAAACAAATGGCGAAACCTATCATATCATTCAGGTTGCCGGTAGCAAACAGCCAATTGCAATCTATCCCGAAATGGTTCCGTTCGAGGAATATTGCATCACATTGAAGCCGGGCGACACGCTCTACACCTTCTCCGACGGTTTCCAAGACCAGTTCGGTGGCGAGAAAGGCAAGAAATTTATGATTAAACGTTTGAAACAAGTTTTTGTAAATATATATGAGTCGCCAATGAACGAACAGCGTGAACTATTAGACCACGAGTTGGTTGATTGGATAGAAAAAGGTAACACTGAACAAGTTGACGACGTCTTGGTTATTGGTTATAGAGTTTAAATATGTTCCAATTTTCGTTATCTGAAATTGCTTCTATCACAAATTCTACGTGCGAAGGCAATGGTAATTTAAAAATCACAAAGATTCAAACTGACAGCAGGACCTCGTTTGACGAAATTTCTGCTATTTTCTTGGCTATCAAGGGAAAACATCGCAATGGCCACGAATACATTGCCGATATGCACGAAAAAGGTTGCCGTAATTTCTGGGTACAGAAAGGCGAACAATATCCTCAATTCCCCGACGCAAACTATATCGTTTCGGATTCAGTTCTGACGGCGTTCCAGGCGCTTATGGCACATTACCGTAAGTCGTTTGTAAATCCATTGCTTGCCATTACGGGAAGTAACGGAAAGACCATCATTAAGGAATGGTTGTATTTCTTGATGAAACAATCAACTTCGGTTGTGCGCTCGCCACGAAGTTTCAACTCGCAACTTGGTGTGCCTCTTTCACTTATGTTGCTCGACAAAAATTTCAAATATGGTATCATCGAGGCAGGTATTTCCGAAGTTGGGGAAATGGCTCGCTTACAAGCGATGATTCAACCGACGATAGGAATTTTCTCCAACATTGGTGACGCTCACCAACAACATTTCTCATCGATTGAACAGAAAGTGGCTGAAAAAATGCAATTGTTCCAATCGGTTGAAACATTGATTTATTGCTCTGATTATGAACCAATTGACAAGGAAGCAAAAAAACTGTCGGCAAATTTGGTTGCGTGGGGATTTTCTGAAAAAGCGAAGAATCGCGTGACTTATGCGTCAAATAATGGTGTGACGACTATTACCGCCCAGTGGAACAAGAAGAAATATTCATTTGATATTCCATTTTGTGATACGGCTTCCATAGAAAATGCCGTTCACTGTTTCTATGCGATTCAAGTGCTTGGCGTGGCAGTTGATTTGGCATTGTTCAAGGAATTGCCAAGCGTGGCTATGCGTTTGGAACAAATTTCGGGACGAAACAACTGCGTATTGATAAACGATAGTTATAACTCTGATTTTCAAAGTGTTAAAATTGCTTTGCAATATCTCAGTCAGCAACATAAGAATACGACAAAAACATTGCTGTTGTCGGATGTGAAGCAGACGGGTATGAATTTCGACGAATTGTATTCAAGCATTGCCGATATGATTCGTGAATACTCCATTACTCGTGTAATTGGCGTGGGAAAAGATATTTCAAAATATCTGAAAAAATTCTTGCCTGCGGGGCATTACTTTAAGTCAACCGATGCGTTGTTGCCAAAATTGCACGAATTTGCGTTCCAAAATGAGACGATTTTGTTAAAAGGTGCCCGCGAATTTGAATTT
Organism: Bacteroidales bacterium; assembly: GCA_017618935.1. Next base: position 28,915 of record JAFZTG010000045.1, read on the forward strand.
GAGCGTGTGGTTGACCAATTGCAGTCGCAAGCACACCAAACGGTGCTCGAAGTCAATCTGAACGCGATTGTACACAACTTGAATTATTTCCGTTCGTGCCTGAATCCCAAGACGAAAATCGTGATTATGGTCAAGGCATCGTGCTACGGAAACGGTTCCTACGAAATAGCCAACATTTTGCAGCACAACAAGGTCGATTATCTTGCTGTTGCCTTTGTTGACGAGGGTGTGGAACTTCGTAATTCGGGAATTACCGTGCCTATCATGGTTATGAATCCTGAATATGGAATGTTGTCAAAATTGTATGATTATGGATTGGAGCCAAATATCCACAATTTTGCCGTTCTTGATGAATACAAGCAGTTGTGTGCGATGTATCCAAACAAAACGTTCCCCATTCATTTGAAAATGGATACGGGAATGGCTCGCTATGGTTTTCAGCCACAGCAGATTACGGAGTTGATTACCGAGTTACAAACCATTCCTAATTGCACGGTCGCTTCTATTTTCTCACACTTGGTCGGTAGCGACGACCCGCAGTTTGATTCCTTTACGATGGAGCAACTTGGCTTGTTTGAGAAAATGTCAACGCAAATAATGAAGGCTTTCCCATATCCGATTATGCGACATATATTGAACTCGGCTGGTATAGAACGTTTCCGAGAATATCAATACGATATGGTTCGTCTGGGAATTGGATTGTACGGAATCAGTTTTGTTAATCCACAGGCGTGTCAGCCAATTAGCACGTTGAAAACGTTCGTGTCGGGCATTCGTGAAATGAAAAACAAGACCTCGGTAGGATATTCTCGCAAAACAATCTTAAAACGTGACTCAAAAATTGCCGTTATTCCTATCGGTTATGCCGACGGATTCAACCGTAAGTTGAGCAATGGCGTGGGTACTGTTTTGATTCGTGGCAAAGAAGTTCCAATCGTTGGAAATATCTGCATGGATGCTGCTATGATTGACGTGACCGACATTCCCGATGTGCAGTTGGGCGATGAGGTGATTCTTTTCGGAAAAGATTTGCCAATTACTAAAATGGCGGAGAAAATCGGCACGATTCCATACGAGGTAATGACGTCGATTGATCGACGCGTGAAACGTGTGTACGTTTTTGAATAGTTATTCGCTCAAAAACTCCACAATCTCATTCTCGTTGATTTCCTTGTAATTGATTGCTTTTACAGGTTTACCTTTTTCAAAGAAAACGTAGGTCGGGAAATAGCCGTAGTTCATCTCAATAAGAACGAACATAGGTGCCGTTCTATACGGATATTCCTGAGTGTTTGTAGTGTCTTTGAACACGGAGAGAAGTGAATCGTTGGGCGAAGCAATATAGTTTTTGAAACAATTCTTGTCCAAGTCGTTTTGCTCAAATATCGCTTGCATAATGGTATTTCCTGCACGGCAATGCTTGCAAGTTGCCGAAACAAAACCCACAATCTCATTTTGGGTTGTATCAAGAAAGTTTGATAGTTCAGGTACTTGAATGTATTTGTCAAACGCCACTTGGCTAAAACGTTCGTCGTCGTTGACGTACATTTTGTTGTAGAGCGCGTTCGGAGGAAATGCGATAAATGCCAAAAACAAAATCGATGCACCAGAAAGAGTCAGTATAAATATCTTCTTTTTGCCTTCTAATTCAGTTTGCTTTCGAATAAGTGGCAAAAGTCCTATCATGATTACGTTTTTAAATATTGAGGGGAAAGCGTCAAGTTCAATGAAATCGCCAAAACAATGACAATTTTCGTCGTTTCGGAAAAGTGCGACATATAACAGAAAAAGCGAAAAGAACACCAACATTCCTAACGTTCCCCACCACGTATATTTATAGTAAATCTTGAAAATCAGCCCGATACCAAGCATAAATTCTAGAATAATGAGCAAACGAGCGAGAATAGTCGTTGTTACATAACTAAAAAGACCGAAACTATACACGTACAAGACAAAACTCTCGAGCGAAAATAATTTCATCACGGCTGACGATACAAACGTGCAACCGAGCAGAATGCGAATAAGAGAAATAATGATTTTCTTGATATCCATATCATTGATTCATTGAACTAAAGAGACGCGATAAATCGCATCTCTTTAATATTATCGTGTTAGAACTACATTACCCCAAATTGGTTTTACCGACTGAGTAATCTTCAAATTTTCCTCAGAATGGTCTTCAAATGTTACCTCAATCTTGTAACGATATGTTCCACACTGCATCATTTTGCCGTCCACTTTTCCATCCCATTCACAAACAGGACCACCATGATCGTCAACGCCCTCGGAGTAATATACAAGATTATTCCATGCATCGTAAATCCAAATCTTAAACGTGCTACAGTTGAATCCCTTAGGCTTAAATACTCGGATTTCACCAGAAGCACTCATTGGAGCAAAGGCAGTCGGCACATAAAGTGCATGAGCCACATCAACAAAGAATGGATTGGTAACACTCGTAGCACAGCCAAATTCATTGATAGCAGTCATTCTTGCATAATAATCACCATAACGATATTTCTCTTCAAATACCTCGTCATTTTGCAGAACACGTGCCGTATCAGTGTTTCTTCCGAAATCCCAATAATAATCTACGTGATATTCTTTTTCTATTCCTTTATTGTTAAGAATTTGAGGTTCCGATGTATTGGTGAATGTTATCACACCTTCTTGTCCTAACGATTCTGCCAAGAATTGCGCGTCAGGAGCCGAAAGCACTTCAATCGGATATTCATTCTCGCCACGACAACCATATTTATTTGTTTCATATACGAAAATTGTGTCAAATCCTTCGGTCATCCAATCTATTGAACGGACAAACCCCGAACCATATGACGACAATTCATAAATGACTCTGTCACCCGTAACTTGCCATTTTATCGTATTATCTTCATCTGATTTTGTTACGACATAACTTTCATTTGCTCCTTCACAGACTTTATTTGCACCTGTAATGGTCGGCAATGGAAGCGCACTAATCAGGAATGGAAGTGATACGGTATCACTTGTACAATCATTGATATTTTGCGTCATCTTTATAGAATACTCACCGACTGAAGAATAAATTGTCGCATATTCTGGAGAGAATACAGAAAGAATACTATTGTTTTCACTATACCAAATCGGATTTTTCGCTTTCGTTGACAACGTTACCGGTTGACCATCAAAACAAAAGGCTGTTTTTGTCAATTGAGGAGCTTCTGGTTTCGGTTGAACGACATATTTCAAGGTAGTTTCTTTTCGCGTCTCAAAACTACAACTCGCCACAGTCGTTCGTACTTTGAATATGTATGAACCAGGTTTTAGTGATAATCGTACAGGAATGTCTAATGTATCACCTGTTTCTCCTGCTATTGTTTCCCCAGATGGGTCAATCCAAGTCACAGTCTCATTTTCGTTTTGTCGTGTAACGACAAGCCTTCCTGGGTTTTCGTATTCACAAATCGTATCTTGCTTTTCTATCAAGGCAAACGTAGGACCTGCAATCAGCGTAACCTTTTTCGGTGTCTTGTCACTTACGCAACCAGCCGCGTCGGTTTGTGTCGCATAATACGTGTACTCACCAACCTCGGTTGTCGGAATAGTAAAGAAACGGCCTGTAAATATCGGATTATCATCGCCTTCTTCGTACCAGAAAATGGTATTGGAAGATTCCGCAATAATCGTCACTCTTGTTCCTTCACATTCTTCAATATCTCGTGATTGTTTAAAGACAACATCGCTCGGTTTTGCATTAACCTTAAATTTCACCTCAACAGGTTCACTCTCACAACCATTCACTGTTTGAGTAACATAGAACGTCTGCGTTTCCTTCTCTGTTGGTTTATATGTTGTAGATGTTGCTATAATAGTAGAAAGCATTTCATCGTTATACCACGTTACCTCTGCATTTCCTTGTACCACAACACTTACAGGTTCTATTTGGTTATACTCACAAATCGTTACATTGTTCGGTGTCGGCTTATTCGGGATTGCATAGATTTCAGCTGTTGCTGTTGCTTTCGGACTTGTACAACCATTCTTCGTTTGTGTTGCTTCCACCGTAGTTACTCCCGGAAGAATCGTTTTCTCTATTAATGTTGTTGCTTCTTCCGTTTCAGTCGGCATGCCGTTTTTGTACCATTGTATATCTTCGCCTATAGCGGTGAAAATCACATCATTTCCATTACAAACATTTTCAAACTGAATCACTGGTTCGTCTGGAATATCATTGACTTGAATAGACAATGTGATAGGATTACTTGTACAATATTCTGACTGACGAGTTACGTAAAGGCTATATGTTCCTGCCTCCGCATACGAGACAAAATGAACTGGAGCAATCGCATCGGCGTGACTCAACGTTTCATCGGTGTACCACAGCACTTCTCCATCGGCAGTAAGAACCAACTGCTCGTTTTCACAAACTGGCATATTTCCTGTAATTTGTGGAAGAGGTGTTGTATGCATATTCAATGTAGCAACGGCAGGAACACCTTCACAAGTTCCATCGCTTTGTGCAACATAATATTTGTACGTTCCAGCACTTGTAATGTCGTTTGGCGTGTACGAGCTACCTACAGCCACAATGGTTGACAAGTCATTCTCCTTGTACCAATGAATCTCATAATCACCTTCGGCAAGGAGTTCAGGTCTCTGTTCGTTAACACAAGCTATAACATTGTCATCAATAATTGTTGGTGCAGGAACAGGACAATTTATAATAGAGTATGTCAAACAAGCAGGATTGCTTGAACAAGTTCCGTCTGTTTCGGTCACACAATATGTCCACGAACCGACTTCTTTCTCATATTGATGCTCAATTGTTGCACCTATGCCCACTAAGGTATTGTGCTCATCAGTCCATGTATAGGCACCTCCGTGACCAGAAATGATTGAAACCTTGAACTCGTTAGACGTTACAAGTTGCGTGATATTGTTGACATACACGTCTGGAATCTCACGAATTTCAATAGTTTTCTTCAAACAACCTTCATCGTAACAGTTTGTAGATGGTTCAACAGCATGACAACCAGTTACTGGATCATTGTATGAATACGTCAAATCATACATTCCTGGCATATAGTCCTCTGGATTGATTTGCGTTACCACCTCACCTGCAAACTTGAATATCGTACCCGTAAGGTTCGATTTTGGTGTTTTTACACCTTCATTCATACAAATCACATCGTCCAACGTAATTTGAATTTCAGGCGACGGATTGATTTTCAATGTAGCAGGAGCGGCAATGCCTTCGCAACCGTTTGTACCCGTAGTTGTTTGGGTTACCGTCCACGAATGCGTTCCTGCATTGCCTTGAATGCTTGTCGGCGTAAACTCGGCATCGTTGCTGATGAGCGTGCCATTTTCGTACCACGAGAATGTTGCTCCAACCTCGCCGCTTACATAGAATGTAGGAACTTCGTCGGTTGCACAGATGGTATTGGTTTCTACAACAACCGTCGGTGCCGGAGTAGGACATTTTATACGATTTACTTGAATTGTCGCACACTCGCTTTCGCAACCATATTGGTCGGTCTGCGTAACGCCGAAGTCTTCCGAAACTTCGCCTACAAGTCCCGTGCTGAACGATGTTCCCGTCGTCAACTTCGTTTTCGTTTCACACGCATCGTACCACGTAACCTTGTTATTTCCGTCAGGTGTAGCAGTCAGCACTGTTTCATAATCGCTCTCCAACTGCGTGATTGGCGAAACAACCGACAATTTATTTGCATGGTGAACATAGAAATCAGCAGATGTCGTTGCCTCACAACGTGTTTCGCTATCAACAAATTCTATGGTGACAGGAATTGCCGTACCAATTGTTGTTGCATTCGCAGGATAGAAATAATTATCTATCACAAAATCACCACTATACGTAAATGTACCATTATCGCTGTCAGAAGAAACTTCTATCTGAACTTTGTCATCGTAGTCGCAGAAATGAACATCGTCGTTGGTAATTGCAATCTGCGGATTCTCGTGAATCTTCACAATGACGCTTGTCGGAATACTTGTACAACCGTTCTCGCCCGTAGTCGTTTGCGACACCGACATAGAATATTCACCCGGTTTACCCTTTAGGGCATTGTTTTGATATGCCTCAGGCGAGTCCGTGGTAATATAACCGCCAGTACTGCCGTCGTACCAATTGATTGTGGCGCCATCCTCTATGCCAGTTACGTGGAATGTAGGAACTTCGTCGGATTCGCATATTTCGGTGTATAGTACATCTGCCCAGTTGTGGTTTACGTATGCACCTGACACGGTAACGTGTGGTGCTTGAGCAGGACACCAGATAACCGAGAACGTCATACACGCAGGTTCACTCGTACACGTTCCGTCGCTTTCGGTCACGCAATATTCCCATTCGCCCGCATAGCTTGCGTCTGAATGCGATATTGACGCACCTGTCGTTTTTGTTCCGTTTTGGTCGGTCCATTCAAATGTGCCGCCGTTTCCTTGTGCAGTGATTGTCAAATCGGTAGAACCGATGACAACGGTTTTGTTGGCAACTGTCGGTTTCTCTATCTTTCTTATTTCTAATGGTTTAGAGATAGAATTTGAACAATGAGTCGTCGGATCGGTATAAACATATTCCAACGTGTGATTGCCAACCGACAAATTATTAGTGTTAATTGTTGTGGAAACTTCACCGTCGATGGTAAATGTTCCATTTGCGGGGCTTAATTGTGGAGTTATGTTGCCAGTGTTGACACACGCAACTGCATTCATTTCCAATGCCAATACAGGTAACTCGTTCACAACAATTGTTTTTTCTACCGTTGTACTACATCCGTCGGATTCAACCGTGTAAGAAACCTTGTGACTTCCTTTTGTTGTTGGATTGAAATCTGTTCCATCGACATACTCGCCTGAGAATGTACCTGTAATCGGCGTTACGTACTGTGACAAATCGTGTTTCTCGCCCCCAACGCACTCGATGGGACGTCGTTAAACGTAACCGAAGGACGGGCGATGACCTGTATTGTTTTTTGAGCGGAATTTGTACAATTTTTCCCGTCGGTGTAAGTGTACGTTATTGTCGAAGTAGAGCCAGCCTCTACCGCAGCAGGATTGAACAAGAAGAAACTATTCTGTGGGGTAACGCCCGAACCAGAGAATGTTCCTCCTATTGGTCCCGCATAATAACTCAAATCAACAAGATCACTATATTCACATTGGTTTGGAATGTCATTAAACGTGACATCTGGCAATTCGTTTACCTGAATTTCTTTTTGTACGCTGTTTGTACAACCATGAGCATCGGTATATGAATATTCGAAATTAAACTTACCTTTTTTATTTGGAAGGAATGAAGTTTCTGGACCTTGATCGCCCCAGAGTGACATAACAACCCCATTTGTTTGTGATTTCAACGGTTCAAAGTCAATTTCTTCGCTGTTCAAGCATACCTCGCTAGGCAAGTCGAAACTTACCGTAGGTAATTTACGAATAGCATAGATTACGCTTATAAACGGACTTTCACACTGTTGATCTTCATCGTATGCAGTCACAAAGAACACGTTTGATCCAACTTCCGACAATTCAGGGTCGAATGTCCATACAACCGAGGACTCTTGTTTTAGTTCTCTGGCAGTATTATACCAGCGTACCACCATTCCATACGCATCGGTAACGACGTTAATAATACGTTTGTCAGGGTCGGTTTCTCCTTCACAAACTGATACTGAAGCAGAATTAATTTTTGGAGTTTGCACCATACAACTCAATATCTCGAGATGTACCGCAGTCGCTTCCGATGTACAACCTTCTTCGGTACTTACTACATAATATGTATAGGTACCGATTCTTCCATGGCCTTCATCAAGTACAACAGTTTCGCTTGGTGTATATGAATCCCCCGTTTGAACTTGGGTTGTCAACGCCTCGTCGCTATACCAAATCATATTGGTTCCAGTTGCAGTCAACACAGGAACATTACCCGAAGAAACTTTCGTGTAAACTTCAGCAGCATCACCACCCACAGGTTTTTGCGGATCGTGAACGGTGATTTTGTTTGATGTAGAATTAGTACAAACACCGTCGCCATATTCATAAGTAATGGTATATTCTTGTCCTACAGTAGCGTTTGCAGGATTAAATCCCGACGTTAAGTCAAGACTTGGTGTCGCAGTAAATGTTCCGCCCGTCTGATTTCCAGTCAGTGCAATTACATCGCCCGAAGCACACGCAGTTGTCGGCAATGAGAACGAAACCTCTGGTTTTTCCTGAACTGTTATATTGATTGATTCTGTCTTTGAACAACCATTTACCTCGTACGTGTATGAAATCTCGTGGATGCCAGCACCAGCAGTAGCAGGAGAGAACACTGTACCAGACACACCCGTACCATTGAATGAACCTGTACCTCCGGCAGGAGATGTTGTCACATTCAAAGTAACATCTGGATTAGCAACACATTGATTAGCAACTGCATCAATGCTGACGGTAGGTATAGGATTAACTACGATGGTAGCCGTTCCAGCCTCGCTCGTACAATTGCCGACTTTTACAATCAAGGAATATTCTCCTGCTGCATCAGCCGTAACACTTGCTATTTCAGGATTTTTATCCGTTGAGGTAAAGTTATTCGGACCTGACCACGTATATGTTCCTTCCGATTCTGTTCCCAATGTAAGGGTATTGCCTACACAAACAGGTGAATTTGAAGTGATTACAGGCGTTGTAGGTGGTTCAAGAGTCTTCACTTCCAAATCGGCACGAGGGCTTTCGCAACCATTAACGGTTTGCGATACATAATAATGTACACTTCCTACAGTTGCTGTAGTCGGTACCAACGACGTATATCTCACATTTCCGTCAGCGGTAGTGTACCAAGAAAGATTATCTCCTTCGGCAGTAACCTCGGCAGAAACAGTTTCGTTCTGACAGTATTGAACTGGTGTCGTTACCGTCGGAGCGTCAGGAATTGCATTCACGACAACTGTTGTCGTTCCTGCCTCGCTCGTACATCCGGCAACGGTAACTGTTACGCTATATTCACCCGCAGCAGTTGTTGTAGGATTTTGGTCTGTTTTTGAATAGTTGTCTGGTCCTGTCCAAGAATATGTTGCATTGGCAACAGCCGATACCGACAACGTTATGTCTTCTCCCTCACATTTTGGTCCGTTATTCGATGGCAAAGGAGTAGCAGGAATCTCATTTACGACAACTGTTGCCGTTCCTGCTTCGCTCGTACAGTTGCCAACTTTCACAACCAACGTGTATTCGCCTGCCGCAGCTGTTGTCGCACTTGCTATTTCAGGATTCTGGTCGGTCGAAGTGAAGTTGTTCGGTCCTGTCCACGTGTATGTTCCGTCAGCGTCGGTTGACAGTTCAATCTTGCTATCTACACAAACAGGAGAATTTGTTGTTATTGTAGGTTTGGCAGGCGGTTCGAGTGTCTGCACTTCCAAATCGGCACGTTCGCTTTCGCACCCGTCAACCGTTTGTGATACATAATAATGTACGCTTCCAACTGTTGAAGTAGATGGAACTAACGATGAGAATTCTGTCGTTCCCGTTGCCGAAGTGTACCATTTCAAGGATGATCCTGTTGCGGTAACTTCGTCGGACACAGTTTCTCCTTTACAATATTGTATTGGAGAGGTAACCGTCGGAGCATCGGGAACTGCATTTACGGCAATCGTAGCCGTTCCCGCATCACTTTCACAACTATATTGACTTGTAACTACAACGCTATATTCGCCTGCGTGTGAAGTCGTTGCCGACGAAGTTACGGTAACTTCTCTGTCGGTTGAAGTGAAGCTATTCGGACCAGTCCATTGGTATGTTGCATTTTGCATCAACGGAGCCGAAAGCGTTATTGCTTCGCCTTCGCATACGGCAGTTGGTGCCGTTACCGTCGGAGTAGAAGGTTTAGGATTGACTACCACGTTGATTGCCGCACGTGGACTTTCGCAGTCGTTTTCTGTCTGCGAAACGTAATATGTGGTCGTACCTGCTGCACTTGTCGATGGCGTAATTGAAGATTGAGCCGTTCCGCCAGTTTCCGATGTGTACCATTTCAGAGCCGTACCTGTTGCGGTAAGTGTCGTTGCAGTTGCTCCCTGACAATAGGTTACAGGACTTGAAACCGTTGGTTTCGGCGGACAACCGGCACCGCATTCAACGACTGCTTGGGCACGAATCTCATCGTTGGAGTGACCAAGTAACTCTACGTGACCTTCATTGATTATTTTTTCAGAACATTCGTTAACCCTTGCTGTAACGCTAACAGTATATTTTGTTCCAAACGGGATTGGATTATCCATACCTTGTTCTTTTGTCCAAACGACTTTGCCATTTGTATATGTTCCCCCATCGGTTGCACTCACAAATTCAAGTTCCGAAGGAAAATCATCAACAATCTTCAAATTGTAGGCGTAGTCAGTATGAACATGAATGTTTGAAAACGAGTTGTTACCTGAACCTGTTTGATAAAAACCGAAGCTACCTGGTGTTAGAGTTCTTACTTCAGCTGTAACTTGGGCAGAAACGGAAGTATCAACACTAACATTACTAAACCACAATCGAAGAATATTGTCTGTTATATCAAGAGCAAAATGATATGGCTTAGAATTGTCGTATGCGATTGAAAATGAACCCAAAGATGTTCCATTATCAATACAATCCACATTTATACCATCCCACTGCGGATTGAGTTTCAATGTGATTTTATCACGTACAAAAAAGAAGACATCTGCATATTGTGTAAGACTAGCGTCAAATTGAGCAAACATATTTTTTGACTTTGACGCTTTACACGTAAGTTTTGCCTCTTCACCATTATTTGGTTGAGCCAAAGTTGCTTTTCCCCCAGAAATAGTCCCTTTTGCTGTCTGAGTCCAATAAGAAGCATTTTTTTCCGTTTCATTAAATATCGCTCCGTGTGTTTGTTCATATTTCAAGGTAAATGTTACTTCATCACCAACTGCAACAGTTTCAACTGAAGCTGTTTTACTAAGAGTAGTTGGCACAATAGGTTCTGGAACTTTTGCACACGTTACTGTGACTGTAGCGGTATCTGCTATAGGAGAGTTTAAATCTGCATA